>JAGQZY010000024.1 GCA_020435205.1 Bdellovibrionales bacterium
TCCCGTGGAACTGGCAATAGCAAAGGCTTTGGGGACTTGTCCAAGTTTGGCCCCACTTGTTACTTACAAACTGTGTCCAGCTGTCCACGGGTCTCTATTGGCCCCTTGGAGTGAGCTCCTTGGAATAGTTATTATCATAGGTAGAGGGGCCCATAAGTATTTAAATTTGGGGGGATATCACTGCGAACCAGACTCTTCGTCGGGTAGAAACTCAGGGGGGGGGCCAGGAATGATGAGGATTTTGCGAAAAAGGACCGAGGAGCCTCCAGCCTGGTAGTGGCCTTCCTGCACAGACTCGACAAACTCCCTTTGAATCAGATCATGCTCCCTGTGCGTGAGCCGAAGACCCTTTTGCCGTCCAATGATCAACTGCACTTCGCCCTCTCCAACAACTCTCGTGTTCATATCAAGGCCAAACGTTAGGCGGTTGAGTTTAGCCTCACTCAGCTTCCCAGTGAGCCTTTTGCGGAGTTCTTTTTCGATGGCCTCGCCATGGGTGGCAATCACCATCTGATGCGCCTTATCCACTCCTGGACCAACAAAAGACATGCGCACTCGTCGAGTGTCGGGATGGGAGGCAATGCGATTCAACAACACTTCCTTTTCGCGATAACTTAAGGGTTTCTCTAGAGCTTTGACACAATCATCGCCGGTGCAAACTACATTGCCCTCAGCTAATTTTTGAAAGGCCTCTTTTCGCTTGGTAAAGGTTTTGGTGACATTTTGTTCGCCAACTCGTGATAAGCGCACGGCTTGATCTAAATCTCTCTTGGAGTTGGCCAAGGCTTTTGCGGTCGCTTGTAAGTTGGCTGCACCCATCCCAAGAAAATCAGCACTAAGGCCTCCTTCGGGAGAATCGAGACTCGGCAGCTCTCTTTTTGCAACGAGTATAGTGGGCGAAAATTCATCAACACCATAAGCATAGTTTAAAAGGGCTCTTGCCTCTTCCTCTGAAAATGGTTTGCCATACTTATCTGTCATGGCTTGAGCGAGGCTTTGTGGAGACTTATTTTTCCTTACGAGCTCAAAGGCATCTTCCCTGGGGATCCACTGGCCATTGGCTTCTTTAGTCATAAGACTTCGTAACTTTTTTGAATGGCTGAGAGAAATTCTTGCCTCGTCGATAAGGGCGAGCTTGCTTTCGAGCTCTCCTTTGACTCGTCGAGTGTTGTAGTCAAGAACGCCGACTTGGTCTTTGAACTGTCGAGCTTTGCGTGCAGCAAGGCTAGCCTCGTCGACATTTTCCCCAAAACCCCCACGAAACCATGTGTCTTGAGGTCCAAGCTTTTCTACTTCGACCTTGCTGGCTTTCATTTTGTCAGAAAATCGAGCATTCGCTCTTCTGAAGGCTTCGTTGATATCAGTGCGCAATTGATCGTTGACGGTCTTATCAAACGCTTTCGGAGCTTCAATCGCAATTTTAATGGATTTAAAATCGCTATAGGCGTGGAACTGAAAACCAGGGTATTTTTCCTTTAAAGTATCAATTTCCGAAAGAAGAGCTTTCTTATGATAATTTGTGAGTGCTGTCACCAGCTCTTTATCATCGGTAATCGTGTTCAATTCTTTGAGAGCAGCATTTTCTGCATCAAAATATCTAAATTTTGGATGGCTTCCTTTTTTGGCAAGATTAATGAATGCTTGGTTTTTCGCTTCGCTAACATAAACAATACTGGCGTAGTCATCCACAAGTTTTTTGTGGCCCGGGTGACTAAAAAAAGCTTTCGATTTTGATACGGCTTTTGGCAAAGGTCGATGGGGTTTTTTTCCGAGTAGAGCGCTAAACTTTCGAGAAATCTGCTTAACAGCGATTCCTGGTGTTGGGACAATATCCGAACAAATATCGACGATAAAATTATTAAAATCCTCAGGGGCTAAACAAATTCTTGCTGTAGCGATCGCTGTTGGTAGATCACGAAATCCTTGCGCAGTCCGAGCAAACCAGTTTTCAATGCCACCATATAGCTCTTTTGTTTTCTTTTGAAGGTAGTTAGCAGAGATACTGGCCAACTCAGCGAGAGATTTCTTATTTATTGGAGGTAAATCTTTAGCGGGAACCAATTGAAGTATAGAAATGCAATGACGATTTTCCGATTCAATTTTTTTATAAACTAAATCATAAACTTCTAGAGAAGATTTGTTTGGATAAATAGGGTAGGTGTTGCGCACCACCCTCAAGTGGAGTCTTCGACACTCTGATTTCATCCTTTGTAAGTCGCTAAAAGCTTTACGATAGATGGTATTAAAACTGAGATCTTTTATTTCGCGGTCAACCTGTTCATTAGGGATTTGATAATGTCCTTGTTTATCATGGGCATAATAGCGAACGAAGTTTCTTGCCAAAGAGCGGCGACATTCTATGGACTGTGAACACTGGAGGCGAAACTCTTCTTGTTTTTTTGCGGATTGGCGAGCCTTTGCAATTTGGTCCCATATTGCAGCGCCAATGGCTACGGGAAAGTCCCAAAAGGCCTTCTTTGCGGCAACACCTAAGCATTTTGGGGTTTGCGTGGTTGCTCTTTGAAAAATATCTGAGGCCATTGAGAATTCTTGGTCACGTAGCTGTTCTTTTTCAAAAGCCGTCGTACAATTTTTTTGAAAATAGGAAGCAAGTCTTTCCCCATCGGGACCAGCTTGCTCTTTGCAGTAGGATTGGCAGCCTTCAATCCAACGACCAACATATTCAGAATCTTCATGAGGTGTATCTCCATGAGTGGTTTCAGCCAGAATGGGGCCGGCCAAAGACAGGCTTAAAAGGAATATGGAAAGTATGGAAAGGACCCCTTGCTGCATAACTATATTATCGGAAAAACCCGTCCCATCTTGAGACAATACTTAAATGCCTGAAAATAATGAGTTTTTTTTGACACTCAAGTCTGCGCCCCCGCTAGACAACCGTCTAGGCCTCCTTTACTGTGTGGACTCTTTGTGTGGGGATTGAGTGCTTCGTTATTTAGTCATTTTATTTTTTATTTTTTCAGGGTGTAAGAAAGAGGATCCCAATGCGGTTTGGATTTACACCTCTCTTTATAAAGACACCATTGCCGATATTAAGCCGAAACTAGAAAAAGAGTTTCCTGAACTCAAATTTTATTTTTTCCAAGCAGGGTCTGAAGAGATTGCTGCCAAAGTGAATGCGGAAACTTTGGCCGGTGGGAGTATGGCCGATATTTTGATCTCGTCGGATCGCTTTTGGTATGAGGAGTTAGCAACTTTTAAAAAACTTCATCCATTGAATTTCAAACGTCTCAAAGATATGCCGGAGACTCTTCGCCATCCAGACGGCCTTTATCATACCCTCAGTATTCCGGTTATGGTTATGGCCTATAATGGTGAAGTGATTTCGCCAGAGCAGGCTCCAAAAACTTTTAAAGAGATGGCTGAAGAGCGCTGGAACAAAAAGCTAAGTACGGGAAGTCCTCTGGCCTCGGGGACTAACTTCACAACAGTGGCCTTTTTATCCAAACGCTATGGTTGGGATTTTTTTGAAAAGCTTCAGCATAATGGCACTATCAGCCAGGGTGGTAATAGTGCTGTAGTGAGGCGTATCCAGAGCTTGGAACGGCCGGTCGGCTGGGTTTTGTTAGAAAACCTTTTGCGTTTTCAAGGTAAGGATCCGCGCCTCAAAATTGTTTACCCAGCAGATGGCGTTGTTATGCAAAATAATGTTCTTGCTATCACCAAAAAGAAAAAGGGTCGCAAGAATGCAGAAAGGGTTGCTGAATGGCTTTTTTCAAAACCAGGGCAAGAGGCCATGGTGCGGTCCTATATGTATTCACCCTTTGAAGATATTGCTCCACCCAAAGGGGCACCCCCGTTTAAAATCATAAAGGAAAAAGCTTTTCCTTGGAGCCCTGACTTTGTGAATTATGTGGTGGAAAACCGCGAAACCATCAAAGAAAAGTTTACGGAGATTATGTTTAACTGATGGAATCGGTAAAGCGAGTCTTTTTTTCACAAAAATTCATATTGGGCTCCGCCCTTCTGATTCTATTTGGGCTTTGTGTGTATCCCTTTGCCATATTGTTCTACACGGTGCTTTTTCCTAAAGAAGAATTTTCTTTGGAATTCTTATCAGCTGTTTTAAGTCACAAGTCAGCATTGCGGGCCCTGAAAAATACAGTACTGACTAGTTTTGCGATTGCGACTTTGAGTGGGATCATCGCGATCCCCTTGGCTTGGCTTGTCACTCGGACCAATTTACCATGGGCGTCGCGTTTTCGTTCATGGTTTTGTCTACCCTATGCCATTCCACCTTATATTGGTGCCATTGCCTGGATCTATCTAGCCAATCCCACTACGGGGTATATCAATCAAATTTTTGGTGAAGGCTTTGTGAATATTTATTCCTATGGTGGGCTCATTTGGGTGCAAACCACCTTTCTATACACCTTCATTTTACTTGCGGCCCTATCGGCCCTCGATAAAATGGATCCATCCCTTGAGGAGGCGGCAAGGCTTTCGGGCGCTGGTCCTTTTCGAGTTTTTAAAGATATCACTTTGCCCTTGATTCAACCGGCTCTGTGGAGTGGTGGCCTTTTAGTGGGTTTAGCCTCGGCGGCAAGCTTTGGTGTACCAGCCCTTATTGGAAGTCCTGCGCGAATTTTTTTAATGACCACTCAAATTTATACCTTTCAAAAAATGGGCTCCATGTCGGGGATATTTAAAGCGGGGGCTCTATCCATCTTATTATTGCTCGTTGCCTTAGCGCTTTTATTATTGAGCCAAAAAATTACTTCTAAAAAACGCTATCAAATTGTATCCGGTAAAACAGCTCGGCCGTCGTTGATTGATTTGGGGCCGTGGAAACTGCCATCAGTTTCTGTTCTTTTTGTCCTACTTTTTATTTTGTTTTTAATGCCTTTGGGTTCCATCATTTTGACTTCCCTCAGTGAAGTGCAAGGAAGCTTTGGCTCTTTAGGCTTTGCTAACTACCATCGCGTTCTTTTTGAAATGAGCGAAACTGGCAGGGCATTGTGGAACTCCTTCTCATTGGGCATTTTGTCCGCCACCGCAGCTACGGCACTAGCGATTTTATTAGCCTACATGGGGCAAAAAACAAAAATTCCCGGGCGAGCTTGGCTCGATATTTTAGCTTCCTTGCCTTACTCTATTCCAGGAACTGTAGTGGCGCTTGCACTGATTCTTGCTTTTAGTGCTGGCTTTTTTGGTATTGGTCCTTCGCTTTATAATACTCTGGCGATGTTGTGGCTTGCCTACATGGTGAAATATCTAAGTCTTGCTATGAAGACGATTGGTGATGGTTACGGACAAATTGATGATAGCCTTGCCGAAGCGGCAAGAGTCGCTGGTGCGTCTTGGGCCGAAAGTTTAAAAAGCATTTGGCTCCCTTTGATGAAGCCGTCCATTGTAGCCGCTTGGTTTTTGATTTTTATGCCGGCTTTTAGTGAGCTAACCATGACCATCTTGTTGGCGGGGCCGGGGACTGAGACCTTGGGGACATTGATTTTTCAATTGCAAGAGTATGCCGACGCCAGTGGCGGTGGGTCGGCTGTACTGGCCGTGATCGTAGTTTTAAGCGTGCTGATTACGAACACGCTTGTGAAGATTTTTTCTAAAGGGAAGTATGGTTTATGAGTAAAGTCATTTTTAAAAATGTAAGAAAATCCTTTGGCGAAACCGACGTCATCAAAGGGTTTGATTTCACTATCGAAGATGGGGAGTTTATTGCTTTTTTAGGACCTTCGGGTTGTGGCAAAACCACCTGTTTAAGAATGGTAGCTGGCCTAGAGAAAAACACCAGTGGTGAAATTTATATTGGTGATCGCAAGGTTTCAGCGCCAGAAGAGGGGCTCTTTGTGGCGCCAGAAAAACGCAACATCGGTATGGTTTTCCAATCCTATGCAGTTTGGCCGCATATGAATGTTTTTGACAACGTGGCCTACCCCTTAAAAGTGGCTAAGGTTTCAAAAGATGAGATTACAAAGCGTGTGGAAAAGGTTTTGGAAACTGTTGAATTAAAGGGGCTAGAAAAGCGTATGCCTAACCAGCTCAGCGGTGGCCAACAGCAACGGGTGGCCTTAGCTCGTGGGCTTGTTGCTGAGCCAGACGTGCTTTTGTTGGATGAACCCCTGTCGAATTTGGATGCAAAACTGCGTGAAAAAATGCGCAAAGATATTCGCCGCATTCAAAAAGAAATGGGCATTACTGTGATTTATGTCACTCATGATCAGGTCGAAGCTATGGAAATGAGTGATCGCATGGTGATCCTCAATCGAGGCGTTGTAGAGCAGTCGGGGAAGCCAAAAGAGGTGAAGCAAAGTCCACGAACAGCCTTCGTACAAGACTTCCTATCTTAAAAAAGTGCCAGGTTCTTTTTCAGAGGCGCACGATAGCCTGGGACGTTTTTCACGTCCCCTTTTTGGTCAATGCAGTTCGCCGGGACCAGGAAGAAGATCACACAAACACTCGCGCCAGTACTCTGGGGCATCGGACGTGTAATCAATTCCAATTTCAAACTTGTGATCGCCGCAGTATTTGCTGCGTACAATGATCCCAGTGATATCTAAGTCCATAGCTGGAATAAATATGGAAACCTCAAGGCCTTCTATAGAGTCCAAAGTCAAAGTGTCTTTAAGCTTGGGATCACAAAGGTCTTTGCGAAAAATCTCCAAACGAAAGCCACTAGCTGAAGCTTCAACCATATATCCGTCGTCGGCAATGGGGGTTAAGGTACCAATGGATATCAATCCTTGAATATGAAGGGGGTCGATATTTTTTCTATCAAAGTATCTCTTCTCCGCACTCATAAATACTCCCTAAGTGCTGCTGAAAATATGGCCATATTTACAATGCAGTCGTTGTTGTTATCATTCCTCTTAATACTTTTGTCGGTACTTCCGGCCAAAAGTTTAGGATAAAATGCACATGGGAATGTAAGTCCGCGATCTATCCAGCAATATTCCAGTGCCGCTTAGATTTTGACCATTAATTTTGATATTAAATTGAAACTCTTTTGAACCAAGTGACATTGAAGTCGTCTCAATCTGTGACGCCCCTCTAGTTTTAGAGTCTATCCCTCAAACCAGGTTGGCCATATCACTGGCTTGCCATCGGTGATGTCCATCATTCTCTGTAACGGAAGGCGGGCCTTTTCAATAAGGTTGGGATCCACTTGCACTTCATTGCTGAGGCCACTTAAGCATTTATGGATCTTTTCAAGGCTATTGAGCTTCATATATGGACAGTCATTGCACTGACAGCCCCCTTCAAAAGGAGCTTGTATAAGTTTAGCTTCAGGTCTTGCTTTCTGTAGCTGATAAAAAATACCAGTTTCAGTAGCCACGATAAAAGTGTCCGTACTTTTGTTGGTTTTCACTTCATTTAAGATACCAGAGGTGGAGCCAATAAAGTCCGCATAGGCAAGCACAGCATCTTCGCACTCAGGGTGAGCTAAAACTAAAGCGCCAGGGTTTTCTTCTTTCATGGTGAAAAGCTTTTTGGCTGAAAATAAAACATGAACTTCGCACTGCCCAGGCCACTCGATCATCTCTCGACCGGTTTTACGCTCTAAAAATCGTCCTAAGTTTTTGTCAGGGCCAAACAAAATACCGCGGTCTCTTGGAATTGAATTTATAATTTTTTCGGCATTACTCGAAGTGCATATAGCATCGGAAACCGATTTTACCGCGGCACTCGAATTAATGTATGTAACCGCAATATGCTCAGGATATTTTTGTCGCCACTTTACAAAATCTTCATAGGGGGTGCCGCTGACTAAAGAGCAGCCAGCATTGAAATCCGGCACTAACACCGTTTTAGTGGGGCTCAAAATTTTGACACTTTCTCCCATGAAGACCACGCCAGCAAGAACGATGACAGGGGCCTCACTTTTTTGCCCCATCTGGGCTAAAAAAAGACTATCGCCACAGTAGTCGGCGATGTCTTGAATGGCGTCCTCTTGATAGTAGTGGGCTAAAATAAGGGCATTGTGCTCTTTTTTGAGAGCCTTAATATCTTCAATGAGTTTTTGTTGAGTCATTTATACCTTTCCACTTTTTAGAGCTGCAATGATGGATTTGGATAATGTCTTAAGGGACTCCATCACCCCCACTCCGTCTTCAGCCTCAGCTTCAAAATCGGGAGCATTGAATTTATTCAGTGCAGATCTAAGCTCTGCAATTGACGCAACATTTTGTAAATCGCGTTTATTGTATTGCAAAACCAGTGGAATCTTATTGATGTCGTATCCGGAGAGCTCCAGATTTTTTTCCATATTGTTTAAAGAAATAATATTTTCGTCCATACGATCCATTTGCGAATCGGCTACAAAGATAATGCCATCGAGATTTTTTAAGATCAGGCGTCGGCTGGCATCGTAAATGACCTGCCCAGGGACCGTGTACAAATGAAAGCGCACTTTGAGCCCGCGGATTTCACCTACATCGAGTGGCAAGAAATCAAAGAAGCGAGTGCGCTCAGGAGTTCCGGTTTCAAATTCATGCATTTGGCTAGTGCTGGGGTTGGCATCGTGAGTGGTGCGATAGACCCACTTGAGGTTGGTGGTTTTCCCACCTAAGGAGGGCCCGTAGTAAACGATCTTACAATGGAGTTCTTTGGCCTCTTGATTGATTAATGCCATTTTTTAAACCTCAGTCCGATGAGAGAGTGCTCTATGCAGCGTCCTGTCATCAATATAATCGATATCACTTCCCATTGGAATACCTTGTGCCAATCGAGTCACGCGGATTTTTAGGGATTCGAGCTGTTGGTGGAGATAAAGCACCGTGGTGTCGCCCTCAAGATCCGAGTCGACGGCCATGATGATCTCCTGAAAGGAGCCATGGTTAAGCCGTTCCATTAAAGGGGCAATCTTTAGCTTATCGGGGGTCATTCCCTCCAGAGGAGATATGGCTCCGTGCAAAACATGGTAAAGGCCCTGGTAGGCCCCAGAGGATTCAATTTGCAAAATATCCTCAGGTTGCTCTACCACACACATGAGTTCATGGTTGCGATGGGGATTTTTGCAAATGAAACAGAGACCATCATTATTATCTGTATAGTTGTAACAGGTTTCGCAAAGCTTAATATTGTCTTCCACCATTTGTAGGCTTGAGCGAAGCTCTCTGGAAAACTCAGGGTTTTTTAGTAGGTAGTGAGTGAGGCGTTGGGCAGAACGAGGGCCAACGCCAGGGAGTCGACTCAACTCGTGTACCAGCTTGTCCAGAGAGGGAATTTTAAACATTTACATGAGTCCTGGGATGTTCATTCCGCCCGTGACTTTCTCCATCTCAGCTTCCTGATCAGTTTTAGCGGTAGTGAGGGCTTCGTTGAGAGCGGTAATGATCATATCTTGCAACATTTCCGCATCGCCCTCCTTAAAGATCTCAGGATCAATTTGTAAGGCAGAGATATTATTTTCACCTTTTACGGTGACTTTAACAGCGCCCCCTCCGGTTTGGGCCGAATATTCTTTTTCAGCCAGTTCCTCTTGGAGCTTTTTCATCTTCGCCTGCATTTGGTTTGCCTGACGAATGAGGTTTTGCATGCTGTTGCCGCGTCCTTTTCCACGCATATGTGACTCCTAGTGATTTTCCATATTGGTTGGGTTGGTAACTTTGACTCTGGTGAGTTGATCCCCAAAGGCTTCTTCAGCAGCCTTCACCAAGGGATGGGCTTCGATGGTCTCGGCCTCTTTTTGGTGTTTGGTTTTGCGAGCCTGTTCTTCTTGAGCCTTTGGGCTGAGATTATCACCAAGCTGTTTGGTTGAGATCACTTCGATCTCAATCGTGCGACTGTCATTCCAAAAGTTTTTCAAGAAAGTTTGAGTTCGTTCGATATTTTTTGCCTCTTGCAGCTTATCGAGCAAAAAGCTCATTTTTTCCGGTAGGCCCAGCTGCACAACCTTGTCGTCTTCTTTGTGGATAAAGGTGTGCTCGAGCAAAGCTCCTAAAAATCCGTTGGCCTCTTTCACCAAGTGTACAAACTGAACCCAAGTCTTTTCTACTGGCTCATTGGGAACGGGGATAGGCGCTGAAGCTATATTATCATCAACTTTTTGTGTTGGAGGTCTTGTTGCTGTTTTTTTTTGAGGAACAGTTGTCGCTCGTGCTGCTGTTGGCTTAGCAACGGGTGCTGTTGCTATGGGGAGGCCTTGCTGCAAGCGAGGCATGGAAAGAAGTTTAAATAGAAGCATTTCTAAAGCGAGCATAGGGTCATGGCTGTAACCCAAGCGCTGCAGGCCTGAAAGTGTGACATCAAAAAGCAGGTGGATGTCCTCTTCTCCCATATTACTAACGATTGTTTGCAGCTCTTCAATTTCATTATCGCCAATGTCCATGGGGCCCTGTTTATGACAGTCCATTTTGACCATGAGAGCATTTCGCCAAAGCTCCAAAAGCTCTTCCGCAAAAAGGGTGGGGTCATAGCCACTGCTTTTAAAACTTTCTGTAGCTTCAAACATTTGGCTTTTGTCTTTGTTAGCGATGGCCTTAATTGTACTTAACAAAAGATGGCGATCGGTCAGCCCCAAAATATCCATCACTGCTTGCAGGGTGATATTTTTACCACTGAAAGAAATGATTTGCTCAAGCAAGGTCAAAGAGTCGCGAATGGATCCCTTGGCCTGTTTGGCAATCAAAAATAAAGCGGCGTCTTCGCTATTGATGCCTTCTTGTTTACAAATATTTTTTAAGTGATCGGCGATGTCATTGAGAGTGTGGTTGCGAAAATCAAAACGCTGACAGCGCGACAAAATCGTCGCCGGGATTTTTTGCACCTCGGTGGTGGCAAACATAAAGATCACATGTTCAGGTGGTTCTTCCAAAGTTTTTAAAAGCGCATTGAAAGCACTGGTAGAAAGCATATGAACTTCGTCGATGATATAAACTTTGTATTTGCCAGAGCTGGGCATATAGCCCACGGTTTCGCGCAACTCGCGAATTTGATCCACACCATTGTTGGAGGCTCCATCGATCTCAATGACATCAAGATGGCGACCTTCAGCCACATCCAAACAAGATTGGCACTTGTTGCAAGGGTTGTTATTTTGTGGGTTTTCACAAAGTAAAGTTTTAGCGACAATGCGGGCGGTGGTGGTTTTACCTGTACCACGCGGACCGGTGAATAAAATGGCGTGGGGAAAGCGGTCCGAAGACATGGCGTTGAGTAAGGTTTGCTTAACGTGAGCTTGCCCAACGAACTCGTCAAAAGAGCGTGGTCTGAATTTTCGAGCAATCACTTGGTAAGCCATATTTCCCCAAAATAAGTGGCCGAGCACCCCGTAGCACATAGGGTTCCTGCTACCGTTGCTTCCTTCCGGACCTGGCGGGGTTCACAAGGCCGCTATTGTACGGGACTCAGCCGCCCACAATCTAACGTAGGGCAGCGAGGAGGGCAACGGAAGGGGGGCGAATACCGCATTGCTTTCAAGAATAATCCCCAGAAACCATTGCTCTCTAGGCTGAGAGAGGAATAATAGGCTCTAGAGGGGGCCAATGACTGAGCATATCGACTTTGCAGGCTACAAAATTGAAATTCGTAGGCGTCCCTACCAAAATCGTCTGGGGTTAGCTGTCTACCCCAATGGGGTCATTCGCATCTCCGCCAATAAGACATTGTCGCAAAAACACATCATAAAATTTTTAGAAGAAAAGCGATCATGGATTGAAGCCTCCCTCAAAGAGGTTGAGGAGTTTCGCAAAAATTATCCCCCCAAACGTTTTGTTGAAGGAGAGGTTTACCCATTTCTTGGTAGAGATTATACCTTAAAATTTTCACCAGAACTTGGCGCGCCACTTCAGTTTGATGGCCATCTTTTACGGGTGCGGGTGCCAATGGAAAACCTCGAGCATCATCATCGCCAGAGGCATTTTGAAACCCTCAAAAAGAGTTATAAGCAAACTGCAAAAAAACTCATGTTGCAAAGGGTAGATATCTATAGCCAAAAAATGGATTTGGCTCCAACGGGAATACAGTTTCGTTGCCAAAGATCGATTTGGGGCAGCTGTTCGGCAAAAAATAAAATCAGTCTCAATTGGAAGCTGATCATCGCTCCTTTAGAGATTATTGATTACGTCATCGTACACGAGATCGCGCACATAAAGCATAAAAATCACTCGCGAAGATTTTGGGACCTTGTGGAAAAGTATGTGGACAATTTAGAGGCCCATAAAGCTTGGTTAAAAACTCATCACTACAAAGGGGATTTTTTATCTCCCCAATCGGAATTGTGGCCCGATATCCCAACCAGTTTATAAGAAGTGACCAGTTTTCAATCATTTGCATCTCGTCATCGCAGGATTCAAGCTAGACATTCTCCAAGGATTTTGGAAGCCTATTAAAGAGCCGGGAAGGCCAAGGAGAGTGCATGGAAAAGCCTATATTGTCTCAGTACGTTGATTATCGAAAATTCTTGGCTGACTATTATGCCCATCGTGTTGAAGAGACTTCCCACCAATTGCGCCCTTACTCCTATTCTGACTTTTCGGCAGCGGCGAATATTAAATCACCCAACTATCTAAAACTTATCATTGAAGGAAAGCGCAACCTTTCCAAAGAAATGTGTGGCAAATTTGCTCGTGCTCTTAAGCTCACTCGATCGGAAACCAGTGAGTTTGAATTGCTGGTTTCTTACTGTCAGGAAAAGGACCCCTTGCAAAGAAACCGCTGCCTGAAAGAGCTTTCTGAGTTTCGCGCCAAAAAATCTTTAGCTTCAGGTGAGATCGATGCCGAGGCTTGGGATCAGGTTTCCAATTGGTTGGTGTGGGTCCTTTACGCCATGGTCGATCAAGAGGGGGTCACTTTTGAGCCTGCAAAGCTTCGTAAACTGATGCGCGGTCAGGTGAATGAAGGGCAAATTCAACAGGCGCTGAGCAAATTACAAAATTCAAAAGACATCGAAGTGGATTCTAAAACCAAAGTTGCCCGCAAGACCCACGCTATGATGAGTGATGCGGATAAAATTCCGCCGGAGCTCGTGCGAAAGATCCAATCCGAGCTCATCTATTTGGGCCTTGAGGCATTGCACAAGTACGGACCCAAAGAGCGCGAGGTGAGCGGCTTCACTATGGCTATGACCGAAAAAGAATACGAGTGGGTCCGCTTTGAATTAAGAAAGCTGAGAAAGCATATCCAAAAGGAAATCCTCACCAATCGCGAAATGAGCCCTGGAGAGCGAGTCTATCAGGTAAATATTCAATTATTTCCGGTGACTGATAAAGTGGTTGAAGAAAAATCCCAGGAATCTGGGGAGGAGAAAAAATCCGCTGAAGACCTTAGCAAGCCAATATGTTTTTAAATTTTTGGGGGGGGAGATAAATTTAAAGACTCGGCTAACTAAGGCTTCAGGGACCAGCAAACGTACAACATCCGCTAACGTACAACGCACACCTATAGAGCAAAGGATGTGCCAGCTTTCTGAGCTCTCACTAGGGGCTCGCTCACCTCTAAATGTAAAAATGACAATTTGCGGTTTCACCCTGGAACCGAATTAGACGCTCGTGGAGATGTGCGGTTCAGTCCTTCTCGAACTTGTATTCTTCAAGCTCCACCCAATCCAGACTCTCTGGGTTTCGGAGGACCCGCTCCATTTGGATGACGTGGACGTTCAACATGAACCAGCCGTTCTTTGGTTCCATGGATAGGAACTGCTTTAACAAGGCGAGCTTCATATGGGCCACCACAGGATGGGAGGAGTTCCAGTAAATGGGCGACTTATAAAGGTGGTAGAGATCCTGTACCAGCATGTAGTAGGCCCGATTGCCGGTGGGGCTTCCGGGGGCACTATTGATATAATAGTGAGAGTAATAATTCACAATGTGGTCCCAGGCCTGCCAGAACTCCTCCATGCTGCGGATATCAAGTGGGGGGCGGAGTTCAACCTCTCGGTTCTCAAGCTGGCGTTGGCGATCGATCGGTCCGAGCAGGTAAGCGTCTTCCTTGCCATCTATGGAAGGAAAGAGTTTTTTGTCCATATGGCGTTTTAAAAAGTCCACGCCCGACACCTTTAATAAATGCATCCCGTTTTTAAAAACAACGGGTTCCATGGCCCCCGTCGGCCCTTTTTGCAGGACGGGTTCGTAGCCAAAAGGGCGATAGTGGTCCACCAGTTGTGGCCTGGCACTGCCGTAAACTTGCAGGTTTCGCGAGGCAATTAAAGACAGGTCTCTAAAGGCTAAATAATTTCCATTATTGTAGGTGGAGTCTATAAACTGGGCCACGCTATGAAAAATGGCATCGACGCCATTGATAAAAGTTTTGGGGTTCCCCAAAAGCCCCAATTCAACAATAAAAGGTGAAGGGCTTTGGTCCCGTTCGGGAAAGCGATAGTTGTAGAGCCTTTCAATGGGGGAGCGCGCTGCCTCTCCACCGGGCACGCGAAACCAAGGTATGGGGCCCATTTGCACGTTTTCCGAGCCATCAAAAATGCGTACAGTGGCCGTTTCTTCTTTATAGCGAATTTCAATGTAATGAGTGCGGATAGGCGGTAATGACTTATCCAACTCTCGTAAGTTTTGAATGTCGCTTTCCTTATAATGACCGGATTGTTGCCAAAAGCGAAGGGCGCGCTCCACTAACCCATGGACCTCGAAGGGTTGATATTCGGCGGGCATCCAGCGCTGCTCACCGGAAAAGGCCCCACTGTCCGTGACGTTAAATATTTTCACTCCGTAGCGAAGACTGGCAAAAATTTGCTTACATTGAACCCTTTGTCCCGGAGGGGGGGCATCGAAATCTTCAATAGCGAAACTTTTTTGGTGAGAAGTGATGCGCATTTGTGAAGGATGAAAGTGGATCGCAAGTGCTTTGCCTGTTAAGAAAACCAAAATGAGGAAGCAAGAGAGCGCTTTCATCATTGCCTATCGAAACAGGGAAAAGTCTAGCCGTTGAGAAAAGTGCAAAGCTGCATTCTTGATTTTTTTCGAAACCAAATAGTGGGCTATTGGATAATAAAGTGGGATGACAACCTGGTCCTTATCAATAAGTTGCTTTTGCGCAAGAGCGCAAGCTGAGGCTCGTTGGGCTTGGTCTGGGCCATGGGTCACGCCTTGTAACAGAGTTTCAAAACTTTCATTTTCATAATGAGCATAATTGTTTTTAGAATATTTAGAAAACAGGCTTAGGTAGGCTGCAGGTTGTAGGTAATCAGGCGCCCAGGTCAATCGGTAGATTTCAAAATCAGTGCGATCAAACAGCTGGGAAAAATAAGCAGCATTGGGTCGCAACTGAATTTCAAAATGAACTCCAGAAATCTGACTCCACTGGGACTGCAAAGCTTCCAAGAGAACTTTATTTTCAGGACTGTTGTTGCTCGTGATGGTTATTTTCATGGGGTCATTGCTACCAAATTCTTTGCGGAACCGGTAAAATGACTCTTCAAAGCTTTTTGCCGGCAGCGCTTCAAAAGAGCTGCAATCGACAAAGCTCGGCACTAAAGAATGGGCCACCTTCAAATCTTTGTGGAGGACCTTCACCAGCGCCTCTTTGTTAATCGCTGCTCGCAGTAGCTCTCTAAATGCTAATGACTGGGCCATTTTTGATTTTAATTGGAAGGCCAAAAATGTGATTCCCGCACCCGGTTTGGATTGGACAAATCCTTTTAACTCAGAACTGGATAAAGTCTCACTTGGTGGTGATACGATAAAGTCCAGCTCCTTCTTTTTAAACAAGCGAACGGCAACCTGTGGATCTTCGAGCCAAGGGATAAGGATGTGTTGATAAAATGGCTTTTTGCTAAAGTAATGGGGGTTGGATTTTAAAACCAAGTGATTGCCGCGCACAACTTCACCGATTTGATAGGGCCCAATACCCACAAATGATTCGTCCATAACTTGGCGAGAACCCTTCAATAGATCCACACGCATGGGGTAGGCGTGTGCACCGATGAGAAGCTCTGGGAAATACGAGTTTGGTTTTTCCAGTTCTACTGAAAAACTATAAGGGCTGAGTTTACGCATCCCTACCTTTGAAAAATCAAGTTCACCACGATGAAACTTCTCTGCGTTCTTAATCGCAAAGAGTTTGTAGGCCGTGGGAGATGCTGTTTGTGGTGATAGAAGGTGTTTCCAAGCATCGACGTAATGTTGGGCCAGCAGGATTTGGCCATCAGACCAGTGAATGTTTTTGCGAATCTTAAAAAACCAAGTTTTAAAATCCCGGCTGTGCGACCAGTGATCAATGATCAGAGGTTTCACTTTGGCTTTGCTTGACTGGGGGTCATAGATAAAAAGGCCCGACATCAGTTGGTTAGCAATATGAAAGGAGGTGGACTGTCGACTTTGCGTCCAATCCAGGCTGTCAGGCTCGGCCCCCAAATAAACCTTTAAGCTGGTGTCCTTTTTTGAAACCCGGTGAAAAAGGTTGCTCCCCGCAGGGGTGCAGCCCAGGTGAGGCAGGCAAAGCATCATTGTTAGACCAAGGAGACCTGAGGGGTGCGCCAGAAAGATAAGCATTTTTAATAGCTTGAGTGTGATGGCCTTTTTACAATTTGTTATTTTTTCTAGCTCTTTTGGGTGCATTGCGTTAGAAGGGATAACAAACTTTATGACCCGAGCCAAATGGATTCTTCAGTTCTTACTTTTATGGATGGTGCCTCCGCCCAGTGGAGCGGTAGAGCCCACTCCTTACACTCTGTTCATGGTGCAAAATAATGGGCCCAGCACAATTTTTGGTCGACCTAGCTGCCGCCATATTTTTTCAAGCCCTAGGGGTCAAATGATAGAGTTTGAAGTTTCGGACAGTTTAAGTAGTGAACTCAGTGTGAGGCCTGGCGCCCATCGCCCTATAGAGTCCACAGCTGTACAAAGAGTGTCTCGATTTTTTTCTGTTAGTTTTAAAAGCTATTCTGGATATTGGCATTGGCGGCCTTTGGATTTTGCAGAACCCCAGCCCGGTCCCTCGCGCATGGTGGAAAGAACCAACCATTTTTTTGATCGCTGGGTGAGCGATTTTGGTCGCAATCCTGTGGCTGTTGAAAATTTAAAACAAATTGCCAGTCAAACCGAACCTTTGCGCAAAATCCAAATCGGAATCAAAATGGGTGAGACCCCCTGGGGAGGCGTTGTCCTTTTTGATGGTTCCACGCGTATGTTCAATTTTCATTCTATGGGAAAGATGGTGGAAAATTCATTCGAGACCAGCTCTCGATCGGATCTGGAGCTGCGCTATCCCGATTTAAAGCTGCCAGAGAGAAGGCTCGAGGAGCGGGGCGAGGAGGTGCAAATCTTTTTCCTCGGGCAGTTAACGTCTCTCCATGAAATCCAAAAAGCCATTCCTTACCTTTATCATAGAGTGGCGTTGATGCTTTTAATGAAAACCAATCCCGAGCTGGTGCAGACTCGTGTCCCCGAAAATAAGTTGAAAGATGACCCACAGTTAGAAAATCAACTGCAAATGCACAAACATTTTTCAACATCATGGATGACCCCCATCAATGTTGCCGAAGCCGCCTACCTTAAGGCTTTTATACCCCAAGAAAAGTGGCCCGAAGCCGTGTTTAACGCCCGCAATGTCAGAATGTACGGCTCTACCCATGTGGATCTTCTCCCTTTTTATGAAAAGCAGGGATGGAAGGTCCTTGAAACTCAGCCTCGCGATGGAGTGGATCCCGATATCAGAATTTTATATTTTGAGGTTGCCAATTTTATTGGAAGGTATTTTTGGTCTCAGGAAACTAGGGACATACTCGCAAAAGCAACCAAGGTGGGGGAAGACAGTGAGGCCTATAAGGCGGAGCGGGAAAAAGAGATGGAGCGTTTTCGAAAATATTGGTATCAATTTAAAGAGAATCGTAGGAGTTTTGCCGAATGAGCATACAACAGGATTACAGTTGGATTGGCAATATCCAGCACACCAAAGGACAGGCCACCAAGCTACGAATCATAGAGTCAGCGATTCGTTTGTTTAGTGAAAAAGGTTTTGCCAATGTGACTTTGCAAATGATTGGCGAAGATTCTGGGACGTCCCATCCTCTTATCCTCAAACACTTTGGCACCAAAAATAATCTCCTTCTTGGAGTTCGAAAATTTGTAACCTTTAGCAATCACAAGTGGGTGGACGCTAAAATCAAACCAACTCAGACCGCTCGTGAAAAACTTTTTTGTCATTGCATTGAAAACTTAAGATGGGCTATCGCCAATCGCAGTGAAGGAAAGATTATTTTACTCACCTATTACCATGAATCTTTAGACCAATCTCCAACCCAAAGTGCGGGCGTTCAAGCACTGAGCTTAGGAACCCAGCGTATTGAAGCTTACCTTCAACAAATGCAGCGCGAGGGTTTCCAGTTTGGTAAAAGGGATTCCAGGATGTTGGCAGAAATGGTTCATGAATACCTCTTGGGAGTCTACAGCTATATGCTCACCACCACCCCGGCTTCTACCAAACGCCTACCCAAATCCTATCAAGATAAGCTGGAGACCTTCTTTAGCCTCCTTTTTGACCCGAAGTGACATAAAAATTCAAATACCTGTAATTACACATTTTTGGCCACAAAAAGTTATATAATGTAAATTAAAATTGATAATTTGTATATTTGGTGCGAGACAGGGCCCCGTCAAGCAATGGCAAAAATAACGGCATTATTTTTTCAAAAAGGAGTAAAAAATGAAGAAGCTATTGGTTCTATTGGGGGCATCCCTACTTTTGTGTAACTGCGCGAGTATATCCACTTTGCAAACAGCTCGTACTTTAGAAAAGGGCGACTCTGAACACTCGTTTGGTCTCAGTATGTATAGCAGTGACGACTTTCTTGGAGGGGATGACATCAGTCTTCCTGTTCTTGAGTACACCTACCGTCGTGGCTTAATGGATAAGCTCGATTTTGGTGTGAAGCTCGCGATTATTGGCAGTACCGTCGCCGACATTAAATACAATCTCATCAACGGAGAAAAGTTTGCCCTCGCTACCGGTCTTGGCATCGGCTATCTTTCCTTCACCTCTACGGTTGGAACTGTTGAAGAAAAATCCACCATTCTCGACTTCATCGTTCCTCTTTATTTGAGTTATGACGTGGGCGAAATCACCAGTCTTTATGGAGCGGCTAAATATTTTTATCGTAGTATTAGCACAGACTCGAGCGTTGCAGGTGACGGATCAATGGCATCCGGGACATTTGGAGTCAAGGTGGGTAAGACCTCTGGCGTCTATCTTGAGGGTAGTTTAATCACAGGCCTTGATAATGATTTTTCTGGAACTCAGTTTAACACCTCTTACTTCTTTAAATTCTAGGAGGGGAGCATGAGATCAGTAAAATTACCTAAAAATATTTTAATGAGTTCAGCCCTTGTGTTTCTTTGTTCATGTGCCGCTTTTGCTCCTAAACTTGATAAAGAGCGTGCCAAACAAGTGAGAAAAGTAGCCATTCTCTCTTTTGAAATTATACAGGCGCAACCCAAAGACGCTTTGGGTTTAAGTCAAATCGGCAGCATGGAAAGACGATCTGACTCTAAACCATTCAAGGATATGGCCGAAGCCATTTATAAGGATCTTTCTAAGGCGATTCAGACCTCAACCGGCTGGGAGGCTATTGGTTTAAGTCAGCTGAGAAATAGTGATAGATATGCAAAGCTGTATCAGCAAAAAATGACAGGCCTGCGCATGACATCTATTGTGCCTGAAAACTCAGAGATTGTTTTTGTGAATGGTGTTTTAGACAATGCAAACTTTAGGCGCTTAGATTTTAAAGATAAGGTGGCGCTCGCAAAGTCTGTGGGTGCCGATGCCTTCGCTGAATATGTAGGCTTTCAAAGGATTGATCAGGGTTTTTCTATAGGTAACCTTGTTGGCGAGGCAGAGTTCTCTTTTATCACTCGTTCCAATTTAATGGTCTACGGGTTTGATTCTGAGGAGCCTGTCTGGCGCATTCAAAATATCGATGGCCCCAGTAGTGAAAAGTCTGGAACCCTCCCCAAGGAAGTCAAAATCTTGGGCCGACTCTCTACGCTGGGTCGCGAGTCAGCAAAAAATTCGATTGAAAAACTCGTTAAGAACTACTCTTTGTAGTGAACCCATTAACGATGCCGGGCGAGGGGATCTCCCCTCGCCTTTTTAATCAACCTGTGGATTTTCAAAAGAAAAGTGGCTGGGGCCATAGTCAAAAGGAGAGGTGGAGCTACCACGGCCTCCAAAGAAGCTGTGCCTCAGTACAGCCCAACCGTATTCGGGTCCTTCAACGAGGAGCTCTTTAATGAGTGCTCTCTTTACGGGAGCATTACTATCAAAGCTATCCACCAATGGGTCTTTCAGCATAATGTGAAGAAGGCGAACCAGTTGAAAGTAGTTTTGCTCACGTAAGACAGAGCCTACTGGGGCCGCCTCAATTTCACGACCATAGGTGGAAAGTAAGCTTTGCCAAGTTCTCATAAAATGTTCTGGTTGCTGAAAAGGAGTTTCGGGTCTTTGTTTGTCCACCTCGCGGTTGATTTTTTGTAAAGCCGCCATGATCGACTTGATTTTCTCAACATCTTCTTTAGCATAACCATCGCGAGTGTCTGGATGCGAGGGTTTGTAGAAATGCTCTTTGATAAAATCAGCACCGGACATTTTAACAAGGACCATACCATCAGGAAACCGGTAAGGTTGGACCACGCCATTGGAAGATGCTAGCCAAACGGGTTCTAGGCCGTATTCGCGAAACTTTCCCAGCAAGGACTCCCGTACAATAGCATAAATCTGCATATTGTTTTCTTTTATGGTGTCTAAGGTTCCCATAACTCTAAAATTCATATTGTTATAGTGGGCATCTAGTAGAAAAGCCACATTGGAAAATGTTGAGTCCGCACCTTTGATAAAATGCTTCGGGGCGCCGTGCAGCCCCAGCTCCCAAATGAATGCTGGCGGCCTCATTAAGCGCTCTGGCAATTGAATATTGTAGATCCTTTCGATGGGAGTCAGTGCTTCTTTGCCTCCGGGAATATGGAACCACGGCATACCCTGGTTCGTCGGGAGCTCAGAACCATCAAAAATACGAATTCCTGAGACTTGCCCTTGATGCTCAATGGAAACATATTTGGTACGAATAGCAGGGAGACTTTGATCCCTGGCCCGAAGCATTTTTATATTGTCTGTTGTATAGAAACCAGACTCTAGCCACCCATCTAAGATTCGGTCGACCAGCTTTAAAGTCTCTGGAGGGCGGTGGTCAGCCCAGTGAAAGGAGGTATCCGAGCTGCGCAAACCTTCGGGCGTGGCTTGCAGGACGCGAGCCCCATATCGAGCCATAGTAAAAATATTTTTGCAAGAGCCACGTTTTTTTTCGAACTGAAAGGGATCCAGTTGCTTATCAAAGACAGTGATGTTCATCGAAGCTTGTCCACAGAGTCCGTAGAAAAAAATAACTAGAAAAAGGAAGGACATTAAAGATTTTTGTTTCATGGAGAGGGTTCACATTCAGGGAGATCAACTTTTATAGATTGAACGTTTTCTCGAGTGAGCCAGTCAAAACCCATGGAGTATTGTTTTTTATCCTTTTGTGCACTGGCAACGAAATTTCCATTCTCGACGGATAAAGGGAGATTAAATATATCCGTGTCAAAAGTTAATGCCAAATCTCCGTCAGGGTCCACCGTGACCTGAATGTAATCATAGTTGACAACAAGTAGAGGCACCTCCTGAACTTGCTTACTTGAATGATGGGTGCATTTTGGCAGTGTCGGAAGCATAATTTTTTGTTTATTCTCCAGAATAAGCTGGTCAACAAAGGTGGCAGAGGGGTCTTCAGAGGCCCACGACATGGAAACAGTGTCTGCGCGTTCAATAAAGTTGTCCCATTCAAAAGGTAAATCACTTTTCATATCTTTAAAACGATTCACTCGGTTGATCATCAAGTCTGAATGGAGAAATGTGTTTTGAACCATCAACTCTGTTGCTTCGGGCGTACTTTCAAAAGATGGATCTAAATCACAGAAAAGGGAGCGTTCTTGATTCAGAGCCTCAATGCAATGGAGATTAGTGGCTCCCATGACATGGTTACTTAGATCCACACGAGTGCCAAAAACGTCTTTAATAGTACGAGGATCGCGCATTCCAAAGCTGCCAACAGCAACCAGCTCCCCATTTTGGTTGTGAAAGCCTGAGCCCGATGTGCCAGGAACAAGGCCTTCACTACAGTGGGCAGCAGTCACAATCGGGGCTTGGGAATGGAAGTACATTTTACTTAAAACATGAAGCATAGATGACTGGCATTCTACTTTGCGAATTTCACCAAAAAATCCCAGCTTCTCAGGGTATTCAGTATAAAAAACAGGATATAAATGTAAGCTTTGCTTATGATCAACGCCCCTTAAGTTCAAATGAACTGGGGAGCGAACACTCTCTGTCTTGAGCTTAATAATGGCCCAATCGGGGTGGCTTGGATCTGTTTTGTTGTAGTGGCTAGAGAGAGCGACCACTTGAGAACAGTCGATCTCTTCAGTTTCAAATTTATTTGTTTTTGGAAATTTAACTTTGATTTTTCCTTCACATTGGGCGCCCACTTCTTGAATTTCGAGAGGGATACAGTGGCGATTGGTGAGGACTTTATCTTTAGCAATGAGCTGCATAGAGCAAACCTCGATGCGGTAGGATTTTACTAATGGTTCGCCCTTATCAATCACCGATAGGCTCACAAGGCCGCCAATATGATCGGGGCAAGACTGATTTTCTATACCGCAGTTTACCTGTGTATTTGTTAAAGCTTTCTCTGCGTCGCTGACATTGTGGTAAACCTGCTGCTTATCCTTCTTTAAACCGAGAATTTTTTGAAAGTCAGAGCAACCAGTCTGAGTGCATAGGAACCCCGCGCACAAACAGGTATGTAGCCAAAATGATAAACGTTTTCCCAACATTGACGATCCCGCGAAAGTTTAGTGTCTATCTATATTTCAAGAAATATGCCGGAGGAGATAAGTGGAGGGGCATCGGTAAGTGATTAAGATTATTGAACCAGATGGGAGGTCATGCTTAGGGAGGGCTTGCTTTGGCCGTTTAAATTTTAGGGAATTCTGTAATCTTTTCAGGAGGAAAAGCCCATCTGGTGAGATGGGCTTTGGATGCTTTGCAAAGGATGTTTAGAAAATATACTGACCACGAACCATAAAGCCATCGAGGTCGATTTCATCGATATTGGATGTCTTGAAGTTGATCCAGCGGTAAATACCATCGATTCCTAATTGAGAAGTTAGCTTAACCGTGGCACCTATTTGATAGCCAATTCCAGATTTAGCTTTGTCATCTCCAAAGTTTTTTTCCAGTGGGATGGCATAGTTCAGGCCACCAAAAGCGGCGAGTCTTTCCATGACGTTCAATTGAACGTTTCCGTAGAAATCCCAAAAAGCAAGGCTTGGTTTGGTCGCTAAATTTTGAGTCTGATTATTAATTTTAAGTTTTGAGATTTCACGACTCAATTCATAAGTTAAACCACCAACAATAGAAATAGGTAGTCCTTGCACTACGGAGTCTCCTAAAGAGTAGTCATACTGAGCACCAAAGCCAAAGGCTGACTCAGCAATATAGGTACCTGACTCGGCTCCCGCTTTTGCAGGGAACTCATCAGCCATGCTGTAAAAGGCAATGAGGCTCACACCTTTGAGTTGTTCACGAACATTATCCCAATTGTTAGCCGATGAGGTCACGCGGCCGGCAGAACTTGATGAGCTTGAAAAAAGACTTTTTTCAATTTTTTGGCCCACGCGAAGTTGACTGAGATTAGCGCAACCAGAAGCATTGAGAATGGCAACGCCGGCCATTTTATCAACGACTTTCATTGTGCATTGGCTCCCTTTTTTATCAGTGGCAACCCATTCACTGCCAATGGCAGTGGCTGATGTCGCTTTGACGGCAACTCTTTTTTTGTTGCTGTCGATTTGCTTAATGGTCGGAGCAGCATATGCGGCTGAAACCATGCCCAAGCTAAGGACGAATACTAGAAACTTCATAAACCTTCCCCTTTGTTTGATTGAGGACTCAAAAGAGAGCCACAAATTCATTATTAAATGGTTGGGAGTAGATAGAATAGAATGCCTTAAGTGTTAACAGCTTCCCTTTAAATAATGCGGAGCAATAGTGCGGGTGGGGGGAGAGGGATTTGTGGCGTCCGTTTTAAGTCTTTTATTTTGTTAATGTAATGCAATTGGCGCGGGCCCAATAAAAAAATAGCCGACGATTTATTTGCATTTTGGCAAGGGGTGATACTCTTTTCGCTTTTTCATGCAATAGCCACGGGAATCTTGAGGATCGTAATCCACGAGCATCAATTCAATTTTATCCCCCTGTACAGAGACGGCATCAACGCCACAGTATTTTAGCTCTTTGATGGCAGTGATCTTCTTTTTGCTGCCTGGGCACTGTAGTTCAACGGTGAGCTTATTGGGGAGCTGCACGGGCTCTGCCACATAGGTATTGGTAATAATGAGCTGACCTAACTTTCCAGCATCCACTGTCCAAGTTCGGTCCTTAAAATAATTGTTAGGGTCGGCCTCTTTAGCCAGGGAGAGGGTAGAAACAAAAAATAGGGCGAGAATGAATAATAGTTTCATCGTAGATTCCTCTAGGTGTTAGAAATCGGTTCTTTTCTTATGATGGGTGCGGAAATATGAATATGGTCATTGTGCCCATCATTGTTCTTCCCGGGAGATCCTGTACAGCCGATACATCCACCGTTGTTGGCTTTGTACTTATTTGGCTCTCGTTTGACAGCCTCCTGAACTTGCTCATCCCAGCATTTTTTAAAATCGTCATAGGCTTGCGATTTATTGTTGCGTCCGTTTTTGGTGAACTCCACAATTTTTTTTCCGTTACACATCAATGAGCCACTCACATCCATAGCATCGCCCGTGGAGTGACGGCTAGGGACTCCGGTGTCACCATTTTTCCGGGCATTTCTTTTAGCATGACCACCGATTCCACAAAAGGCGGCGCGACCACCACAGTTGTGTTTTTGCTGCATCATTGCAACGCACTTATAGCCGTAGTTTTCTATGAACTCAGCGTATTCTGCAGAAATGTGAACGCCTTTGTTGTCTTTACCGCCACCATTTTGGCAATTTTTATTGGAGCAAAAACCAATTTTCCCATCAGCATCTTGGCTGCATTCCAGCTCCACACCTTTGATGTTTCCCTGGAAACTATCCAAATCGACATGCTTGGTAACACCAATATATCTAAAACTTTGCATTTGATCTTTAGAGCGAATGTCACCGGACGTGGTTTCATATCCCGAAGCCCAAGCAAGGTTGAAGAATATCCCTATCAGTACGGTTCCCATCATGGGAAAAGGTAAATTTGTCATGCTTTCATTGTATTTCAAATTGAGGCGCTTCGCGAGAAATTGTCTCAAGGCCAGTGGACTATTGGTCGGGCTTTTTGCGTCTTTCTTTAAAAAAGTCCTGCAAAAGTGTGCGGTTATCTGCCTCAAAGGAGCCCTTTTGCCAATTCACCCTGTGGTTCAATTTGAGACTATCAAAAAGTTGAAAAAGACTTTGGCCGCCCCCTTTAGTATCGGTGGCTGAATAGACGACCCGATCAATTCGGCTTTGGATAATGGCACCCGAACACATAACGCATGGCTCCAGGCTGGAATACAGCGTGTGTCCTGTCAAACGCCAGGTTCCCAATTTCTTGCAAGCCTTGTGAATGGCCAAAATTTCAGCGTGTCCAATAGGAGTATTCAGAGATTCCCTGAGATTATAGGCGCTTGCCACCACCTCGCCGGTTTGGTTGTTGACCACCATGGCCCCAACGGGAACCTCGTTCTTGCTCCCTGCCCTCCGGGCCAGATCCAAGCATTGGGCTAGATAAGTTTGATCAAATGTTTGTTGATCCATAAGGTTTCCTCTAGTTGTAAACCCCTATTTTCCCTGCTATACCCAGGAGCTTATCAGAAAGGAAGGTGATTTTCTTGTCATTTGTAAAGCTCCGCGAAGGTGAGGGTTTTGAGCAGGCCTTTCGTCGATTTAAAAAGTCCTGTGAAAAGTCTGGAGTCCTCTCAGAAATTAAAAAAAGAGAGCATTTCGAAAAGCCCAGCGTACGTCTAAAGAAAAAGTCTTTGGCGGCTCGTAAGCGCCTCATGAAAAAACAACGCAAAGGTTACGAATAAGAATGTCATTAAAAGAGACTTTAAACGAAGCTGTAAAAATTGCAATGAAGGCCCGGGACATGGAACGCGTCTCGGCTCTTCGTATGGTGACAGCGGCGGTTAAAAACAAAGAGATCGAGGTGCGTCCCAACGATTTAACCGATGAGGACGTCCTCGGTGTCTTAAAAAAGCTGTGTAAACAGAGAAAAGACTCCATAGAACAATACCAAAATGCTGGCCGCACCGACTTAGTGGAGAAAGAGCAAAAGGAGTTGCATGTGATTGAAGAATATCTCCCAGAGCAAATGTCGGAAGATCAAGTGAAGGGCTTTGTTGAAGAAGCCATCAAAGAGACAGGTGCAAGTTCCATGAAAGACATGGGTAAAGTGATGCAAGCTGTTTTGGCCAAAACCCAAGGGGCTGCCGACAACAAACTTGTCAGTCAGATCGTCAAAAACATACTTCAATAGGTGGTAGTGCCTTGAGGTATAATCAGGATTTCATCGAAAAAGTTCGCGACGCCAATAATCTCGTAGAGATTATTGGCCAGTACACTGAGCTTAAAGGTCGTGGCGATCAGTACATGGGGATTTGCCCCTTTCCCGATCACAGCGAAAAAACGGGGAGCTTTTCAGTCAGCGAGGGCAAGCAACTTTATCACTGCTTTGGTTGCGGTAAGGGTGGGAATATTTTTAGTTTCTTGGAAACTTATAATGGATTTTCTTTTGTTGAGGCTATTGAGTATCTGGCGGCTCGAGCCCATATTCCTCTGCCAGATCCTGAAGACAGTAAAAGTGCAAAGCCGCGGGTGAGCAAAGACCAAAAGTCGCAGTTTTTTCGAGCCAATAAGTTTGCCGCTGTTTTTTATCATCAAAAATTAAAGTCACTGCCGGCAAGCCATAAAGCCCATAGGTATTTACAAAAGCGAAATTTGTCGACTGAGATGATTGAAGAGTTTCGCATTGGTTATGCCTCAGAGAACTGGGACGATCTTTTAAAATACTTTGAAAGCAAAAAAATTCCTATAGCGGTTGGCGAAAAGCTGGGTCTTCTTCGCCGCAATAAAAAGGGTGGTTTTTTTGACCTCTATCGCGATCGAATCATGTACCCCATTTTTTCTCTAGATGGTGAGGTTGTCGGTTTTGGTGGCCGGATCATCGATCAAGGTCAGCCTAAATATATTAACAGCCATGAGTCGGAGATTTTTAAAAAAGGAAACACCTTTTACGGACTTGATAAGGCGGCTAAATTTATC
This sequence comes from Bdellovibrionales bacterium, assembly GCA_020435205.1. GTDB lineage: Bacteria > Bdellovibrionota > Bdellovibrionia > Bdellovibrionales > JAGQZY01 > JAGQZY01. Next base: position 27,267 of record JAGQZY010000024.1, read on the forward strand.
CGTGGTGAAGATAAAGTTTTTATCGTTGAAGGCTATATGGATCTATTGGCCCTATACTCAAGAGGGGTCAATAATGTTGTAGCGACCCTGGGTACAGCGCTCACTGAAAATCATGTGAAGCGATTGAAACGTTGGACCAAAAATGTCGTTTTGGTTTTTGATGGAGATTCTGCGGGGCAAACGGCTGCCGAGCGAAGCTTGCCTCATTTCTTTGCCCACGATATGTCGCCACTTATTTTTGTTTTACCAGAGGGCAAGGACCCTGACGATTTTATCTCTGAAAAAGGTCGTGAAGCCTTTATTGAGCAGTCCAATTCTTCTCAGGATTTGTTTCTTCACCTGCTGCAAGTTTGGATGAAGAACTACAAAGGGCAACCAAAGGACAAAATTGAAATCGTGGACAAGGCAGCCCCCTTATTGCGTCAGCTTCAGGATACTCGTCTCAAGCAGATCTACCTGGAGGAGTTAGCTCGTCACCTTGGTGAGCCTATGCAAAGAGTCGCGGGTTGGATTAAGACCACAAAAGGCACTGAGCGGGTCGTTCAGGCAGACTCAGTTCCTGCTGTGAGCAGCGAATCGGGGAAAATGGCCCTAAAAAATGTGGGCAAGGACGAGCTGGCTGTGCTTGGGTTATCGCTTAAGTCACCGAAATTTATGGACTTTTTTGTAAGGCAAGAGGGCCTTTCTGCGCTAGAGGCCCCGGAGATTAAGGAACTCTTTACCCAGATCGTGGCCAAATATAGACAACAACCCGAGAATTTTGATAAGCTGGCCCACTTAGTGGTTTCCAGGGTGGAAAACCCTGAAAAAATTGTCAACGTGTTCAATATTTCGTCAGCATCCGATAGCGATGAAAGCGACGAGAAGCTCATGAAGGAGTGTCTTTACCGGGTCAAAGATCGATTTCTACAACGTCAGATTAAGCACTTAACTGCCGAAGTGAAAAAAGATCCAGCTCCGGAGAAGTTGGAACGAATTATGAATATACAAAAAGAACGAATCACTCTGAAAAATTTAAAAATTAGCCCTTTAGGAGAATCATAGATGGCAAAAGGGAAGTCGGATAAAACACTGACCGTGGCCCAACAGCAGAAAATTGCCGTAGATGAGGCGGAACGCCTCATCCAAGCAGCCAAAAAGAGTGGTGAGGATCTCACCGTCGAGGAGATCGACGAGGCCCTCCCCAAGGAGCTGGTGGCCCCAGAGGCACTTGATATCGTCCTTCAATCCATTGAAGCCCACGGTATCACCATTGTTGAACACCAAATCGAAGATGGCAGTGATGCTGCGTCTTTCTTGGAAAGCGCGGACGATGACAAAGAGGACGAGGCCGCAGAGGGCGACACGCGCTCTAACGACCCCGTTCGTCTATACCTGCGCAAGATGGGAAGCGTTTCCCTTCTTACCCGTGAAGGTGAAGTACAGATCGCGCAAAGAATTGAATCTGGAGAAAGACAAATTGTTCGTGCGATTTTAACTTCTCCTATTGGAACTCGCGAAATCATCCAGCTGGGTGATCGTGTGGATCAGGGCCGCCTCAAAGTGAAGTCAATTTTCCGTGGCCTTGAGGACGAAGAGACTCAATACGATGAGCAAGAGTATATTGAAAAAATTCATGAACTCATTGGTGAAGTAAGAGCTTATGAGAAAAAAGTAGGCAAGCACTTTAAAGCCCTTTCGAGCACGACTCTAAAAAAAGAAGAGCGCGAGAAAATCATGGAGGTTCTAGAAAAGGATCTCGATATTCTCATGGTGACTTTCGAAAAGATTAACTTCAATCGTAAGACCATCAACCGCATTGTGATTAAGTTTAAAAATCTTGTGGGTCGCATGACCACTCTTCGTCGCCGTATTAAAGAAGGTGTTACAAAAACCTTTGCCAAAGATATGGAAGATTTGAAGGTAAGACTTAAAAAAGTCGAAGAGTCTGAAAAAGAACTCTTGAAAATGACCCAAGATACAGGCCTCTCTTTTGCTAAGTTTCGCACTTACTGCGTGCAAGCTGTGGATGCTGAAAAGCGCCTCGGGCAATTGGTTAAAGACACTCAGATGCACTATGAGTGGATCCGCGATACCCATACCGAAATCTGGAAAGGGGAGCGTGAGGCCGATCTTGCTAAGTCTGAATTAGTGGAAGCTAACTTGCGTCTTGTGGTTTCTATTGCAAAGAAATACACCAACCGTGGCTTACAATTTCTAGATTTGATTCAAGAAGGCAACATTGGCTTGATGAAGGCTGTTGATAAGTTTGAATATCGTCGTGGCTATAAGTTTTCGACTTATGCTACTTGGTGGATTCGTCAGGCCATCACTCGTGCGATTGCTGACCAAGCTCGTACGATCCGTATTCCTGTGCACATGATTGAAACGATCAACAAGCTAGTCAGAACTTCCCGCTATCTCGTGCAAGAGTTGGGGCGTGAACCACAACCTGAAGAGATTGCAGTAAAGATGGACATGCCGGTAGATAAGGTGCGCAAAGTTTTGAAAATTGCCAAAGAGCCCATCAGTCTTGAAACCCCAGTGGGTGAGGAGGAAGACTCACATCTTGGCGACTTTATCGAGGATAAGAAGGTTATCAATCCTTCTGAAGCCATCGTGAATCTAAACCTCGCTGAGCAAACTCGTAAAGTCCTTTCCACGCTGACTCCACGTGAAGAAAAGGTTCTTCGCATGCGTTTTGGTATCGGTGAAGAAAGCGACCACACTCTTGAAGAGGTGGGGCAAGACTTTAACGTGACTCGTGAGCGGATTCGTCAGATTGAGGCCAAGGCTCTGCGCAAGCTTCGTCATCCTTCGCGGTCAGGTAAGCTCAAGACTTTTATTGAGTAGTTCTTCGAAGCATAAATGATCTTTTAAAAAGGCCAGTCGATCGACTTGCCTTTTTTTTAAAGCCGTTTGCTATCAGCTTAGAAGTTTTGGATACAGGACATATAACCATTCTTGTTAGAATAGTAACGGCAGTCCCCTTGTGGCTTCGTGTTGTGGCATTCCTGAATAGCTTGCTCCTTGGCCTGTTCCTCAGTGGCCCCTTCGCCTTTGTAAGGGCCGCCACCAAAAGGATAGCCATAGGTACAAGACCATGCTGCCTGGTCATAAAGTTGATCTTCAATGATTTGGCGAGCCTCCCCAATGCGAAGCTCAGCTCGTTCGATTTTGCGAAGAGCTTTCTCTAGCTCGACCTTGTCCACAGCCCAAGCCGTATTCAATCCAGCCATGGTGACCAAAACGCATAATAATGATTTCATGATTATTCCCCTTGTCTGTTGTCCTTGGGGGCAAGATAGAAGCTTTGCTGCGGAATGGAAAGGATCAAGCTTTGGTGGTGTAAAAATCACAGGGCTGGTAAGATGGACGTCAATCCTGTGAGGGGGCTTAGCTTAGTTGGTTAAAGCATCCGGCTCATAACCGGAGGATCGAAGGTTCGAGTCCTTCAGCCCCTACCAAAATAAAAAAGCCACCTTATGGTGGCCTACCTTAAGGCTCAACCCGTTCTTTGCCTTTCACTTCTAAAGAGTGAATATAATCTTCGTCACATAAATTGTCGCGAGCGATAGTGATATCATTTGCAGATAACACTTTTCCATCTCGAACCACCTGCAATTCAGAAAAACGTCCGCGAGCAATATTTATAAGAGATACACTTGAATGCTGGTAAGCACCTGAACCAGATATTCCAATTTTAGCGGTCATTTTATATCGTCGACCACTATCTGAGCGAAGAATTGTTTCTAATCCGACAGCTTCCACGGTAAATCTGTACCCTTTATTGGCTTTAAAAATAATTTCTCGATGTTGTGAAAGCTCACCCTCTTGCAATTTCAAGCTGTAGCGCAGACTACTTTTGCCAAAATGGCCTGGGCTAAAGAAGTCTCGACTTCCATGTGGTGATAGATATTTTTCTTCATTGTACTGTATAATGATTCTGTCACCGGGGGATAGCTTAGCCTCCATATTGTTAAATCCCTGAACCTTTAAGGTGGGATCAATAACATATTTATCACAAAGGCTGCCGGCAAAAGTTTGAAATGAAAATAAGAAACTCAAAGAAAAGATTGCAATAAAAATGCGCATAACATCTCCTAGCTTATTATTTTCAAAAGCAACGAATGTGCCATGGAGAAGTTGATAAAATGGACATGACTGTAGTGAAGATCGGGATGCCTCACAATTTTCGTCAAGATTAATACAACTGTCTCGTTTTGTGACAGTGGCTCGGGTTGATGAGGGCCAGGTTGTTACCTTGATCATCGCTAGAACCGCATAGAAGGGGCTGCAGGGGGCTATGACCCGGCCTTCAGCCCTTATTTGGGCCAGGTTTTCTGATAAAATTGGGACCGCAGAAGAGTTCAGGCATAAACTAGGGGATATGAAGCTTAAAGCCGCATTATTTCTACTTATATTTTGTATTCCAACAATGCTCTTTGCTGGTCCTTGGAGTCGAGCCTTCACTGAGGTCACAGGTCCTCAGGCCAACGAGAATGTCATCAAAGTTGGCGGTTGCAATAGTTGGAATTGTGCTTCTAGTTGTAAAAAGATTTACCCTACCGTAAAAAAGCTATTAGGGAGTAAGGCCGACTGTATGATGAAGCTCTTTTTTAAGGAGACTACATGTCGCTCGGGGACGCGAGAAGCAGCCCGTAAAAAAAATGGTGGTAATAATCCCAATGCGGGCTTTGGCCTCTGCACGATTGAAGCCAGTGCAGCACTGAGAGCAAAGAGAGGGCCTAACTGTAGAAAGGCCAGCACAAGCAATGTTTCAGCACAGATTTTATGCTGTCGCGACTTGATGAAAAGCACAACAAAGTCCAAATCCTATTTTGGACCGGTAAGAAGAGGGCAGGTGCCAAAATGTTTTTAAGATTTTTCATTTTTAGTTTGGTGTTTTTTAACCTCTCCCTGGCTTACTCTGATTATAAGTTAAAAAACTTTACTCCTGGGGAGTACATTAGAAACTCAGGAACTGATGACCAGTGCGGTGGAGAAGGATATTTTTCCATTACTGAAGACTTTGGTTATCCTCAACTCAATTTAGGGGTTCATGTTCTTGATATTCGCAATCGCACAGAAGAAATTGAGGACAACTTAAAAGAGGGTTGTGTTTATAAATCACAAGACAAAGTAGAAGTGGTTGGAGATACGACTGTATTAACCTTTAAAAGTGAGCACCGCTGTCAGGGTAAATATGTTAGCACGCTCACAAAAAAAATGACAATCGTCAAAGACAACCTTTCCCTTCATGTTGCTCAGCTAGGTGAGGATAAATTTGATTTTCGTTGTACTTGGATCATCCCTAAACGAAAAATAGATTCTAAAAACCGCCCTGGCAAATAACTCAATATTTAAAATATAAGACAATTAAAAGGGATCTTTACCCCTTATGGTATTCCACATGGATTTGATGCTATCCCAGTTTTGTTGAATCGGGCTGCGGATAGCGTGGATTTCGGCATTGCTAAAATCGAAGCCTTTGCTTGATAAATAATCTTTGGCCCACTCGATTCGTTCTCCAGGGGTCATGTAGTGACCACTTTGATTGTCAAAGTGTAGGACCTTTCCCTGGGGGGTGACGGAAATGTAGCCCGCGAATAGGACCGGAAGGCCGGCAAAGAAACTGCTATGTCGGAAGAATCCCTTCTTGTTGGGTTCGAACCATTTAATGTAAAGGTCTCCTCTGAGTGAGATGACAAAAATTCCAGAAACATCCTTTTCAAAGGGTTCTAAAGTTTCTGCTTTTAAAAGTTGGCCTCTTTTTAAAACCACCTGAAGGGGGCGGCGCTCAATCTCATTGAGGTATTTAACATTGTGGCGCATCCCACCCCCCTTTAATGGGGTGGAACTCCAATAGGCTTCACCCGTATAATAGGGTTGCAGAACGAGGGGGAGGGGTGCATTGGGGTTTTGTTCTTGCCAGAGCTTAGCCATATTCCGGTAGTTTTTAGAAATGGCCTTGCCATATCGGTAGCGACTGAGTCCCTGGCTGTTCAAGAAGAGACTGTAAAGATGGGCATTTTCATTCTCAAGCTTTTGGAAGGCGGAATTATTATAAGCTTGGGCCCTTTGTACAAAAAGGCGCTCGCACCGCCAATTTTGGGCATATGTGGAGGCTGACATCAAAATAATGATGAGTATAGTGAGGGCCCTTTGCATATATAAGATATATCTGCAATTTTCGCGCTCAAAAAAAGCTTAGAATTTTTGGTTGAATATTAAACATCAAAAAAAAATGGCGATAAACTTAAGCAAAATATGAAACTTTCCGGCCTCGCTATTGTGGCTCGCACTTTGAGACGGTATGGAGAAAGGCCAGTCCCTTAAGTTCAGCTATAGCAGCCCCGAACAGAGGGTATGCGCAAAATATTAATACTCATCCCCCTATTTTTAATGGCCTGTAGTGACCGCCCCCTGGGGCTAGATCAACTTGGGAAATACTCTAATTTTTCCGATGCTGAAATTCCCGAGGACTTCTCTGATCCGGCCGAGGATAGTGAACCCGATAACAGTTCTAACTCTGAAGATAGCGGAGAGGTGGTTGAAATCGTAGATCCGACCAATACTTTTTACCTTGAAGATCAACTTTTTAGTTTGGCCCACGGTAAGGCACAGCGCTGGGATGGTTGCCGAAAGGATTATGTGTCTCAAGGTGGATACAATAGTGATACCCAATGCGGAAGGGCCTTTTTTCATCCTAACTTTGCCTCTCAGCTTAATGAGTTCTTTTTTCGTTGTATTATGGATGCTGCACAGGTGGCCGGTTACGCTCAACCCATGAAGATCTTTATTCGGCATCTTGGTAGCTATGTCGACCGCAACGCCCGCAATTCGACGCGCTTGAGTAACCATGCC
>JAGQZY010000025.1 GCA_020435205.1 Bdellovibrionales bacterium
TCGCCATAGGTTGGGTGGGGGTCGGTATCGTCAGTGGCTTGCCTTTTTATCTGGAAGGCAGCATCCCGCGTCTGAGCTCAGCCATCTTTGAAGCTATTTCAGGCCTGACAACAACGGGAGCCACAGTGATCGCCGATATTGAGGGTTTAACTCGAGCGACTCATTTGTGGCGCGTGATCTTGCACTGGATTGGCGGCATGGGGATCGTTGTGCTTTTCGTGGCCATTTTCCCTCAGCTAGGGCTTGGTGGAAAACACCTTTTTCGCACCGAAGTGGCAGGCCCCATCAATGAGGGCCTCAAGCCGCGAATCAAACAAACGGCTATTCGCCTATGGTGGGTGTACTTATTTTTTACTGCCACTTGCACAGGCCTTCTTTACCTGGTGGGGTTCCCACTATTTGATGCCATTTGCCATGCTTTTTCAACACTATCGACGGGAGGGTTTTCCACGAAAGCCGCTAGCGTTGGAGCCTTTAAAAATGGAGCTGCGGAATGGATCATTATTGTTTTTATGTTTGCTGGGGGCATTAACTTTAGTCTCTACTATGGACTTTTCAGAGGAAAGTTTACCACCTTATTTAAAAACATAGAGGTCCGTGTCTTTTTTGCGATTAATGTTGTGGTTAGCCTAGTCATTTTTCTCACAACTCTCAAAGGGGGAGTGGATTATATCGCTCATTTTCGAGGGGTTCTTTTTCAAACACTGGCTGTCACAACCACCACCGGACTTATGACTGACGATTTTGATCTCTACCCTGTGGTTGGAAAGTATTTACTTTTTCTTTGTATGTTCATCGGCGCTTGCGCAGGTTCGACGGCTGGCGGAATGAAAGTCTCACGGGTTATCATCGTATTTAAACGATGTCTGCAAGAACTCAGACTCACATTGCATCCGCAAGAGGTTGTCAGCACAAAATTAGGAGATCAAACTATCAGTCGCGCCATTATGAGCAACGTATTTATTTTTGTATGTGCCTACGCGATGCTCTATCTCTTTGGAGTGCTCTGTATGTTTGCCCTTGGTATGGATTGGGTGGGTGCTGCTAGCAGTGTTGTGGCTTGTTTTTCTAGTGTCGGCCCAGGATTTGGCTCGGTGGGCCCCACACAAAATTACGAATTTATTCACCCTGTTGGAAAATTGATTCTTTGCTTTTATATGATTGCGGGACGACTTGAAATTTTCGTTCTCCTTTCCATATTCACCCCATCTTTCTGGAGAAAAGGCTGATGCGAAAAGTGATCATACTGGCCATTTTATTCTCCATGAGTTTTGCCTTGCAAGCCTTTGGTTTTTACACCAACACTCAAGATAACGTTCTCCTTGCCATTGGCTTTGTGATTTTGTGCGCTTACACCCTTTCTGAAATCGGCAATAGTCTAAAGTTGCCTAGGGTGACGGGCTATATTTTAACTGGCCTGCTGCTTGGGCCTTTTGCACTTAATATTCTTTCTGGGAAGGTTGTTGATGAGATTAAAATGATCAACACTTTGGCTATTGGCTTGATAGCCATCACCGCCGGTCTGGAGCTCCATTTTAGCTCCCTTAAGAAAGTTTTTTTACCTATTCTGACAACAACGACACTTAAAATCATCACTTTGGCTCTGTCAGTTTCAGCCTGCTTTTATCTTATCGATCAGTTTTATATGAGCTTTAATTTGGCTGGGCCGATGGCCTTAGGCGCTACCGCCCTCATTTTCGCAGCCCTGTCTTTAGGGACCTCGCCCGCTATTTCCCTGGCGGTCATATCGGAAAGCAAGGCCAAAGGAAGGCTGAGCCAATTGGTACTCGGTTCGGCGATCGTCAAAGACGTGGTCGTGGTTGTCTTTTTAGCTATTGTGCTTTCCTTTGCAAAATCCGTATTTTCCAACGAGGGGGGAGGGGAGGAATTCTCTCACTTAATGGTTGAGCTCGGTTACTCTTTAGTGGCAGGAGCTATTCTTGGCTCTATTTTCATTTTTTACATTCGCTTCATTCAACAAGAAATGTTTCTATTTATTTCAGTGATGATTTTAGCCACAGCCGAGGTGAGTAAGGCTGTTCACTTAGAGCTTTTACTTGTCTTCATTGTTGCTGGAATATTCATTCGAAATTTCTCCAAAGCTGAGCACGTGCTCCACGAGGCTTTAGAAAGAGTTTCACTGCCTGTGTTCGTCGTCTTTTTTACTAATGTCGGAGCGGGCCTTAATTTGCAGGCCACCTGGCAATATTTACCTGTGGCACTTTCCCTTTTTGCAGCCAGAAGCCTTAGTTTTTTCATTTCTAGCAAAATGGCCTGTCGGTTTCATAGTGAAAAGCCCGTCATTGAGAAAAATGTTTGGCTAGGCTACCTACCTCAGGCAGGAGTCACTCTCGGCCTCATCGCCATTGCGGCTAAGGACTTACCAGAACAAGCTGATTTGATCACCAATCTTGGAATCGCTGTGGTCACTCTCAACCTTCTCATTGGTCCTATTACATTACGCTGGGCCCTAAAGAATGCCAAAGAAATTTCGGGTCTTTCCGAAGAGGAACGTGGCGAGACCCATTCCTTTGAAGAAACCCGACAAACATTTGAAACCGAAAAACCTAGCAAACCTATAGATCATTTCGCTGAGGACTTTATCGAGGATCTGTCTCACAAAATTGATGACCCCTGGCTGAAGGATCATTTTGCCTATATTGGTGAAGAGTTTTTTCAAATATTTAAAAAGCACCAACTCCTCCCACAAAAAAATATACTAAAAGGCTTCACTGATGATCTTTCTAATTTTGAAGGCATGAGTGAGAACGAAATTGTTGATGAGCTCGATGAACATTTTTCCAGGATGGGGGAGAAGGGGCGAGAGATTTATCACTCTATTCCTCTTTTTCAGGAAGCTATCGATAAAATTCAAATCGCTCACACCTTGCCCCTTCAAAAGCGGGCAATATGGCCACGTCGCAAAGATCCCTGGCTCGTGCTTATTGTTAAAGTTCTTAAGCTTCCAGTGATGGTCTTTATCAGGAAGCCAGAGAGAACGATTCCTTTGAGAAAGGTCGCCAAGTACAACCTTGAGCCTTTTGCCGCCCAATTTTCTTTGCAAATGATTCATTCTTGGTTTCGACTCCTTGGTCGGCACATTGATACTTTTCAAACAGGCCTTGAGAATCATAGCCTCAATAGCGAAGAGATTTTCAAACAGATCTCTGAAGACAATGAACATTGGTTTCTGACAGCAAATTCTGATTTTATCCTTGAATTTAAAAAAGTATGCAGAGACTGGATTGAACAACTCAATAATATTAACACGAGCTATTTATCTGAAAGTCGTGTTCGATATAGCCACGTGGAGCCTGAGATTAAAGAAGCTTTTGATCAAGCCAAACGCTCATCCATGGAATGGGAAGAAAAATTTATCTTTTGTCGCAACCGATTAAAAGTGGTTGTGCGTACAGCCCTTTTAACCTCTGCCATGGAAACCATGCTTGAAGAAAAGTTCTTCACACCCATACAAGAAGCGCAAAAGAATGCTGACCAGCTAGTGCAGGACGTCTACCGCCATTTTGATGACATTGAGGCTCAATTGAAGGCGACTTCTGACCCTGACTTTGGCTTCTTTAAAAATTTGTACAGACAAACTACGGACTTTACCCAATCCCATCTACAAGCGGAACTTAAATCTAAATACATTCGCGGAAGTTTTAGACTCCTCAACCGCGATATCACAATGAATTTAAAAAGAAGTCTTCCAAAAGAAGAGGGCAGCTTTCAAATCACCTCTGAGCTTACGCCACCCCATCAGGTGAAGAGCCCGACCGAAATCATGGTAAAAAAGATCAATATTTATGAGCTTTTTGAGCAAAGCATTTTGATCAATTTTCTACCCATCATTGAGGAAAAGATTGAGGGCGTTTCTAACTATCTTGAGTCCCTACTTATGGAGATGGAACAAGCTTTTTCTATTCTCCATTACGCCTTTGAGTCTCAGCTGACATTAGAGGAAAGCTACAACGCACAAGAGCTCACAGAAAGCATTCACAATATTTTAGTAACTGAAAAGGAAAAGATTTCCGAACTCTATACAGGAATGGTTGAATACATCATGCAGGCTAAAAGCACTGCTGAAAAACTCAATGAGGAGTCCCAAAACGATGTGAAACAAGGAATTGAACGCTTTTCTGTAGTCGCCACTGCTAAAAACCAATTTCGCCAGCGACTGCAGCATATAGGCCATTCCATCGTCGACAAAAAAGAGGCGTGGAAGACTCGAATTCGCCAGGCCTATCAAAAAGTAAAAAGTCTGACTCGAAATCAAAGAGAACGAGAGATAGATCGTTTATTGCATCTAAAGATGCAGTCAAAGACTTTAGACACGACCACTATTCGTCAGTATATCGACGAAAGCTATTCCATGGAAAAAGACCTGGAGAACTTACCGCGAGTCTATTTTCGCTTGTTCACTTTAGATCCCATTCAAGACAAACGCTTTTTTATTGCCCATCTTTCTCGCTGGAAGCACTTTGAAAATTTTGCCAAAGAAAATGGATTTCGCGAAAGCCAAAAGTGGTTGGTGCTTGGCGACCGAGGAATTGGAAAGTCTTCTTTACTGAATATTGCTCAGATGGATATTCACTCAGAAAGATTGATTCGTATTGATGAGTCCCCCCATCGCAACCTCACTTTTACACTGTCAAAAATGCTAGGTTGTCGCAACACTCATATGGGGATCATTAATGCGCTGAAAAATCAATCCACAACGATTATTGTCGATAATGTGGATCAATGGTTGAGTAAATCAAAGCTCGCCAATTTTGTCGAATTTCTAGAGCTAGTCAAGCAGTCACCCAGTCAGTGCCACTGGCTACTTTCCATGACCAACACAAATTTTGACGGCTTTGATCGAGCTTTCAAAATGCGTTCTATTTTCAATAAAATCATTGATCTCAACACCACCCACCCTGAGGTTTGCAAAGAGGTGATTTTATCTCGCCATCGCCTTAGCGGATTAAAACTCGTCTACCCGAAAACTTTTGTCTCTGACTGGGCTTTGAAGTTTGGCTTTGCTAGTGAAGATGAAATGTTTTTTAGAGTTCTCTTTGAGCGCTCAGGTGGACATTTACGTCACATGATTTATCTATGGCTCATGAGCATGAAAAAGACAGACGGCAAAACCATTGAGCTTTCCTTGCATAAAGGAATGGATCGTGGCTTACCAATGATTGGTGAGCTTTCCTTGTTACAAAAATATATCTTATCGGAACTCTATTCCTATCATCGCGCCAACCTGTCCTTGCTCAGTCATGACTTAGGCGTTTCGCGCTCGGTGATGGATAATGAAGTTCAATACTTAGAACACGCAGGTCTTATCGTCAGTCGTGGTATCGATCGCTCATTAGTCGAAATTCCATTACATCTGGCCTATATGGTCGGGAAAGAACTTAAAAAGGAGGGGATTATTCGTGCCGAACCAAACCAGCCAAGACATTAATCCTTTTGCCCTGAACTTACCCGAGCTTTCACTTAAGGTGGCTTCTTTTTTAGAAATCGGCACCTTCATTCTCATAGCAAGCTTGGTCTACTTTCTTTTGCGTAAAGCACTTAAAATGGTCAAGAACGCGGGCCTCATTCAAGTGCGTGGCCCCATTTTTAAAACTTTAAATATAGCGACAATTGCTATTCCTAGTTTTATCTTTTTTTACGGCCTGACTCTCGTTTCTCGGGAATCCTTATTTGTCTCCCTATTGTTCTTTGTTATTTTTAGTATTGTCATAGGTTTCTCTTTAGTGGATCCCATCCGTGCTCTATTTGCAGCCTCTATCATTAGCCTAAGAGGGGATTTGCAAGTCGGTGACTATGTTCACCTTGGTATTATCGAAGGTCGGATTTTAAAAATTGGGGCCTTTAATATTGTGGTGCAGACCAAGAGTGGCAGCAAAACCTTTATTCCTACCCACCAATTTATGCAGCAGTCCTACGAAATTCACTCAAGCAAAGGGGGGCCATCAGTCACCATCAATATCTCTGATGACCATTTAAGCAAAAGTGAGGTGGAGTTGCTGGGACAGCTTTGTCCCTACCGCAGGCAAGGGTCGGACATTCGCCTCACTACCCAAGACGGGATTCACAAGATTCATCTTGAAGTGATCAATAGAGATGCGCGAAGCCACATCATTAAATACTTTGAAGTCCACGGACAAAAGTCCTAGCGGATCGCTTCGATCCCGGTCGCCTGATAACCCACCACCAAACGATGAATATCTTCGGTTCCTTCGTAGGTATTCACGGTTTCAAGATTCATCATGTGACGGATCACCGGGTACTCATCAATAATACCATTTCCGCCAAGCATATCGCGGGCGTCACGGGCAACATCAAGAGCCATGCGACAGTTGTTCATTTTTGCAAGCGACACTTGCCAGTGCTGCATCTCGCCCCTTTCTTTCAAGCGACCCAATTGCAAGACTAACAGTTGGCCTTTGGTGATCTCTTGCACCATCTTAACGAGCTTCGCTTGAGCCAATTGATAACCAGCAAGAGGCTTGGTAAAAATAATGCGCTCTTTCGAGTAATTTAAGGCCTCATGGTAGCAGGCATTCGCTGCACCAAGAACTCCCCAGGCAATCCCGTAGCGGGCCTGGGTGAGGCAGCCTAAGGGAGCCTTTAAACCTTTACCATTGGGGAGAATGCTATCCTCAGGCACTACACAATCTTGCAAATGAAGCTCTGAAGTTGTGCTCACTCGAAGAGAAAACTTTCCTTTCATAAGAGAGGTGCTAAAGCCAGGGGTCCCCTTTTCAACGATAAAGCCGCGAACTTCCCCGTCAAGCTTAGCCCAGACCACAGCAAGATCAGAGACGCAACCATTGGTAATCCACATTTTATTACCATTCAGTTTATAACCATCTTTGACTTTTTCCGCCGTGGTTAACATTCCCCCTGGATTGGAACCAGCGTCAGGCTCGGTCAGGCCAAAACAGCCAATCATTTCTCCTTTGGCCAATTTAGGGAGATATTTCTGTCGCTGTTCCTCAGAGCCGTAGGCAAAAATAGGATACATCACAAGTGCACCTTGCACCGAACAGAACGAGCGAATACCCGAATCGGCTCGCTCGAGTTCTTGCATGAGAAGACCATAGGAAACATCGCCAAGCCCTGGGCAGTCGTAACCTTTGATTGTGGAGCCAAAAAGACCCAGCTCGGCAAAACGGGGAACCAGTTCCATTGGGAACTTTTCATCACGATTGGCCTGTTGAAGTTTAGGGATAATCTCCTCAGTGGCAAAATTCCTCACTGTGTCACGCACCATGAGCTCTTCTTCGCTGAGCAAGCTATCAAAATCCATATAATTCAACGATTCGTAGGCAGCCATTTCTTTCTCCTTTGGGCACAGGGCAAAACCCAATCACTTCTCTATTGAGTTGGCTCCCATCATAAGCGAAAATGACGGGGTTGAATAGACGGGTTTTGCTTATGCAGCATATCATGCAGTCCCCCTGAGGGCCGTACCGAGACCCATTGAAAACTGAGGTTGACCATGTACAATCGCGCCCAGGCCGTGGATGAAAACTTTCAAAAGTTCGTGAAGGAGGGGCAGTTTCCTTCATCACACAGTGATATCAATTTAAGAGGGTCTAGCCTGACTTCTGATGAGCTGGTTGACCTTTTTGAAACCCAAGTGATGAGCCGAATCCTTGATTTAAAAGCCCGTGAATTGAAAACGGAAAATAAATGCTATTACACCATTGGTAGCTCGGGCCACGAAGGCAATGCCGCTGTTGGCAAAGTTTTTGGAATCAAAGATATGGCTTTTTTGCACTATCGCAGTGGTGCTTTTTTTATCCAAAGATCCAAACAAAAGGAGGGAAGCCATCCACTCTATGATTTGCTACTTTCTTTTGCTGCCAGTATGGATGAACCTATTGCGGGCGGGCGCCATAAAGTTTTTGGCAGCAAAGAGCTTCTTGTGCCTCCGCAGACGAGCACAATTGCCTCTCATTTACCAAAAGCCGTGGGAGCTGCCCTTTCTATTGGTAGAGCTTTTGATTTAAAGCTCCCCTCTGTGATGGATAAAAACTCGGTCGTAGTGTGCAGTTTTGGCGATGCTTCCGCCAACCACTCCACAGCAGTAGGTGCTATTAACACAGCCTGCTGGACAGCTTATCAAAATGTAAAGCTGCCTTTGGTTTTTGTCTGTGAAGACAATGGCCTGGGAATTTCTGTAAAGACTCCGCAAGGCTGGATCGAAAAAGCCTATTCGACTCGCCCGGAATTGGCTTACTTGCAATGCGATGGTTTGAATTTGATCGATACCTTTGAAAAGTCTCGACAAGCCGCTCACTATGCGCGCACTTATAAAAAGCCCGTTTTTTTGCACATGCGTACTGTCCGCCTGATGGGGCACGCCGGCTCAGACGTGGAAACCAATTACCACCCTTTGAGCTATGTGGAAGAAACGGAAAAGAACGACCCCCTCCTGCACAGCGCTCGAATACTTATTGAAAATGGCATTCTCAGTGGCAGTGACATTTTAGGTATCTATAGTTCTGTTCGCAACCGTGTCGATCACATTGCTAGCGAAGCTGTCAAAAAGAGGGCCCTTCACTCCCCGCAAGAAGTGGTTGAGTCCTTAACGGCTTGCACGGAACTGCGCACATCACCACCACAACCCAGCACTGAAGACAGAGAGAGCGTTTTTGGTCGAGAGTTTAATAAGATCGATGCCCCACAACACATGGCTAAACTCATTAATTGGGGGCTGACAGACCTGATGCTTCGCTATGCAAACACTCTTGTCTTTGGAGAGGACGTCGCTGAAAAGGGTGGGGTGTATCACATCACCGATAGCTTGGTAAAACGCTTTGGACCCAAGCGAGTCTTTAATTCGCCTTTGGATGAGCAATCGATTATCGGCTCAGCCATTGGCTTAGCCCACAATGGTTTTGTACCCATTCCAGAAATTCAATTTTTAGCTTATGTCCACAATGCCGAAGATCAGTTGCGGGGCGAAGCGGCCACTTTAGCTTTTTTCTCAAAAGGCCAGTTCACTAACCCCATGGTTTTGCGAGTGGCCGGACTCGCTTATCAAAAAGGTTTTGGCGGCCACTTTCACAATGATAATTCTATTGCTGTTTTTCGTGACATCCCAGGAGTGATCATAGCGATCCCTTCTCGAGGAGACGATGCCGTCAAAATGCTACGGACTTGTGTGCGTGAGGCCCATGAAAAAGGAAGAGTTTGTGTTTTTATCGAACCCATTGCCCTTTATATGACCCGAGATCTCCATCAAGAAGGGGACAAAGAATGGACTTTTGCCTACCCGGATCCTAAAGAAGAGGTGCCCTTAGGTGATTTTGCTATCTATGGACAAAGTGATAAAGTCATTCTGACTTACGGCAATGGCACTTATTACTCACTCAAAGCGCAAAAAATCTTAAAAGAAAAATGGAACTTAAACTGCGAGGTCATCGATTTGCGCTGGATTGCTCCGGTGAATTGGCAAAAGCTCTTTGATCATTTAAGGCCCAAATCCCACGTCCTCTTTGTGGAGGAGTGTCGACAAACGGGCTCGTTTGCAGAAGGCGTGATCAGTCAATTGGCCGAAAATCTGCCGCACTTAAAACTTAAAATCCATGGCGCCCATGACTGTTACATCCCGTTAGGGCCAGCGGCAACAGCAGGACTTCCCAATGAAAACACCATTACTGAAACCTTCCAACAATGGCTAGGAGCTTCCCATGAGTAAAAAACGTCTTGTTGTGATTTGCCCGGGTCGCGGCTCCTATACCAAAGAAACTCTGGGCTACTTACAGAACCGAAAAGAAATCCAGGAACCCCTAAAGATTGTGGATCAAATGCGAACTGATCTTGGAGAGCCGACCATCAGTGATTTGGATAGCGCCAAGACTTTTAAAGTGTCTGTGCACACGAAAGGGGAGCACGCATCACCCTTAATTTTTTGTTGCGCCTTAGCTGATTTTTTATCCATTGATCCCGACCAATATGAAATTGTCGCCATCACTGGTAATTCTATGGGTTGGTACTTGGCTTTAGCTTTTTCTGGAGCTCTTAACTTAAAGGATTCCTTTCGCCTAATCCAGACCATGGGATCTATGATGAA
This sequence comes from Bdellovibrionales bacterium, assembly GCA_020435205.1. Lineage (GTDB taxonomy): Bacteria > Bdellovibrionota > Bdellovibrionia > Bdellovibrionales > JAGQZY01 > JAGQZY01. Next base: position 10,079 of record JAGQZY010000025.1, read on the forward strand.
AGACTCCCTGATTGGCGGCCAAATCATTTACCCCGTTGTCGATAAACATTGGATCAAACAAAAAGAGAGGGTGGATTTCGTCCACCGCAAGGTCGATGAAATAAATAACGACACAGGCTGCGAGGCCTATGTCTCTATTTATCTGGGTGGCTACATGGTCTTAGCTGGCAACAGTCAGGGCCTGCAAAGACTCTTGAAAGAACTGCCACCCATTGAACACTATCCCTTTCAATTGATTAACCACGGAGCCTTCCATACGCCTATGCTGCAATCGGTTTCAGAAAAGGCTTTTGTATCTTTAGAACCCGACTTGTTTCAAAAACCAAAAATCCCACTCGTGGATGGACGTGGAATGATTTGGCAACCCTACAGTAGCGATCCTGCACTTTTACGCAATTACACCTTAGGTCACCAGGTCGTTGCTCCCTACGATTTTTCAGCCTCTGTGCGAGTGGCTTTGAAAGAATTTTCCCCAGACCATTTGGTCTTATTAGGACCGGGGAATTCATTAGGCGGATCCATTGGCCAAATCCTCATCGAAAATCAATGGCGTTTTATTGAAAGCAAAGAAATGTTTTCCCACCAACAAAAAACAGACCCCTTTTTAATCTCTATGGGCTTGGCTGAGCAAAGAGTCCGATTGACTAAAGAACACCCATCACAAAACGCAACAACCTCAATCAGTCGCTAGTGATTAGTGATGCTACGACCATTCAAAGGTTGAACAGGTCGATTGTTATTATTATAGGTCATGCGAAATGTTTTTATCTGAGCTGTACTTAACTGTAGAGGCGTGTTGAAAACAAACCAGTTTACCCCCTCAAGACAAGGCGGGTGGGTGAGTGAGCCTTGGTACTGATAAAAGGTGTGTTTTGGTGGAATGAGTTGCCCAGGATCAAAGCGAAACTTCGGTGAAGATTTATAGAGTGGCGTTGATGAGGCCGCCTGCCAAACTTGATCAAACCAGGGCCCTTCCTTTCCGCTAACAGCAAATAAGGAAAGTATGGCCTGCTTAAGCCCATTGGGGCTGCGATGGTAGAATTGAAACTCCATGGGCATAGCATGACCCGATAATTGATGCTCGCTTGGGGTTCTAATTTCAATTTTTTCTAACAAGTAGTCTTGGCCATCAAAGTGAATTTGGCTTTGCGGAGTGAGTTCAATTCGGTAAGTGTATCCCGTATTAGTAATCACCGCATCCCCCTCACGGTAAGAGACGGTGAGGGGCTTCTTCCCAGTGGGTTTCTGCCAAACCAAGTCCACAGGTGACTGACTTCTTCCATCTCTGCACATAGCATACTGAGCATTTAAATTGGCCCAGTTGTTGGGGCCCTTTTCCCCTTCATAGGCCCACTCCCACATCTCACTTTGCTTATCTTCCGAGACTGGGGCTTCTTCTTTTTTTTCAAGATCGGCAGAGCTTTGCTCAGCCACTGGCGGACGACTTGAACAGGACACTAGTGAAAGTAGACTCATTAAAACTACCCATCGAACCATTGTTGAACCCCTTGCTGAAAGATCGGCATCTCTTTATAAGATCCCATTATCATTGAGGTCTTTCAATGGATCAAACAAAGCCTGGACCTAAGGCTCGAGACCCTCTTCAGGGATCTCTAGGTAATTGCGCAAGCGAAAGGTGAAAAAGTAAAAAGGCAGGGTGTCCCCCAGAGCGGCGATGACTTTAAATAAATAGTTGCTGCCCAATAGTAAAAAAAAGCTATCTAAACTCATTTTCCCGGCGAGCAGAGTCGTGCCAAAAGTGACAGAGATCACCACTATCGAATCCACTAACTGTGAGGTCAGCGTACTGAAGTTATTGCGCAGCCAAAGATGCTTCCCATGGGTCCAGCGTTTGAAAAAGTGGAACAGCTGCACATCACAAAACTGGGCGGTGATATAAGCCAACATGGAAGCAAATACGGAGCCCACAGAGCAGGAATAGAGAATGTAAAAAAGATCCACCTGACCAACCACCTCTTCGCCCGTCGCTAACAGGATAGGTTTCGCCAGAAACAAGGTCTGCCAGGGGGGTTGTGAGTCGATTTCCACGGATGGGAGCCAGTGCCCGATGACTAAAAGAGCGATAACAAACACATTGAGCCCCAAACCGACCCAAACCACAAAATTAGCGCGAGAGCGCCCATAGAGCTCGCTGATCAAATCTGTAACCAAGAAAGTGAGCGGGTAAGGAAGAACGCCGATGGCCACCGACAAGGGGCCAAATTGTACAAAGCGGGTGATTCCAACCACATTCAACAAGGTCATTGAACAAAAAAATAGGGCACTGAGGGCGATAAAAACCCTCTCTCTTTTTTCGTGTAAACTCACCCATTTACAGCAACACTTTCCAGAAAAGATTTCAAGTCGGATTCCATCCAAGGAGTCGCCGTCTCAAATTGAGATAACTCATTGAAATATTAAAGAGATTCCTAGACCATGGGTCATTTTTTTCATGAAACATAATTTGTGATAGATATCCCTTAGGCTCTTTGATAACCTGGTCTTGAGTTGAGGTTTTCATAAGAAAGCTCAATGAAAAATGGGATTTGCCGAAAAGGGGATTATGAATAAAATCATTTTGTGGTTTTTCATTCCAACATTACTAAGCTCCTCAGCTTTTGCAGGCCTTTCCGTTAAAGACGTAGAGGCCTGCCGCAAGCAAGCCCTTTCAAAAGGGTCTGATCCCAATAAGTGCAAGGGGCTGGAAGCGCCTGACCAAATCACCGGCCAAGTGCCTGAAGCGAAAACAGCAGGCATTCAGAACGCTGCCGACAGCTTTAATCCTGATAAAGTGGAAAATGCATTTGAGGCCTCATCTCATAAAAATGGCGCTGGCTCAAAGGGCAACAGCTCGGGCAATTCCACAGAAAATTAATATCTTTTCACTAAAATCTATCCTTTTAAACTATTAAAAAATGACCTCCATAGACCGATACCCATTTGTATTCACTGGAAAATGGGGGCGCGAATGTCTATAAACCCAGAAAAAATCAAAGAAATGTCATACAAATCTGGCGACTATATTCTACGTGAAGGGGCCATGTGCGACTCACTCATTGTTGTCAAATCTGGGCAAATTGAAGTCTTTCGCAAGAACGCCCGCGGGGAGAAGGTCATTCTGGGTTTAGTTCAATCTGGTGAGTATCTGGGCGAAATGTCTTTGATTTCTGATAAGCCTCACTCTGCCAATGCCGTCGCTTTAACCGACGTCAAATGTCTCTGGATTTCTAGTGAGGCGATTGATCACCAACTCAAAGATGCCCCCAAGTGGCTACTGGCACTCACCCGCGGACTTGTGATGAAACTCGCCCGCACCAATGAAATCCTTCGACGCAATGGTATTCAAGATGAGCATCTTTATAGCTCTATCAAGGCTATTGAATCGAAAGAGGATGCAAAAAAAATAAACCTTAAGAACGTCTCCTAAGGCGCTTTTTGAATCTCAAACGTTTTATCAATAATAGGTTGGCTTTGCTTGATACCGTAGGCCTTGGCTGAAACTTTCAGCCCACCATCCACAACCTCTGATGCTACCAGCATAAAATTATGATCTTTAGCAGCCACCCAGCGATACTTATTGTTTAAAAACTCTTGCTCGCCAGGTGCCGTGCGAAAAATATAACTATGGATGGGGCTCGACGTAATCTCGTAAGTTTCATAGCCAAGGATATCCTTTGGTAGCTTCGAAATTTCTGAGTAGTGAACGTCTCCAGCCAGAAAGGCCACAGGAACTTTAAGCTTTTTTATGTCATCCATGATCTTTTCGTAATGCTTAGGATGATCGCTTTTAATGGATTCATTGATTTTTTTCTTTTTTCCATTTTTTTGTTCCACAAAAGTGCCATCAGCAAAAAACTGGTTTCCGTTAGCAAGCCAAATAGGAACTTGGCTGCTTTGAGCAGCCTTGAGAAACCATTTATGCTGCAATTCACCCCATTGCCCATAAGGATCCTGTGAGGCTGGGTTTCTAAAGTAACGGTCATCCATAAAAATAAATTTTTGCCCAAAGCCATTGAAATAGGCAAAAACTCCCTTCGGGGAGGCTCCATAGATTCCAGGAATATTCTCACTACCAAAAAAGCCTCTGAAAACTTTTTCAGCAGCCTTTTTCCCTGGAAAGGTTCGATCGGAGTTATTGGTGCCAAAGTCATGGTCGTCCCAAATGGCGTAGATGGGGATCAACTTGCGCATTTGGAACAAAGGAATTTTACGAAAACTATCGATATAACGGGTCCAAATGTCAAACTCAGTGGCTTTCCCTCGTTTTACAAAATCAAAATCATCTACATAAACTTGATCGCCGAGCAGAACCATAAAATCAGCCTGTTGATCCATCATTTGTTGCCAAATGCGGCCTCGAACATGTTCAAAGGCATGGGAGTCTGACATACAAGAACCCACAATAAATTGAGCTTTCTTTTTATCGAGATTTAAGGACGAAAACTCACGCCAATCAATGGTTTTACCGCTGCGCTTTTGTTGAACCAATAACTTATAGGCCTGTCCCGGTTTCAAACCCTTGATATGAATGCGATCAATTTTCCAGTGAATAGGGGAAGAACCAATGGTTTTTATAATTTTTTGTTCACCCAGGCCCTCCACCACGTATTTCATTTCTGTGAGATGGGGTCGCAAAATATTGATGGTTGTTTCATTCTTTGAGGTTGCCGTTTGAAAAACAGAAACCCAACCTGAGCGATCAGTAAAGTCACCGGTGGGCCCGGAGGATTCCATTTTTGAGGTGTGGGCACAGGCAGCAAGGATGAATAAAAAAGGTAAGAAAAATTTCATAGGGGCTCCTATTTTGAAGCCCATTCCTACCGCACAGGGGAGTGGGGGTCATGCCCACTCCGCAGCAATCCTGTTAAATTTTAGTACTCATCGCAGTATTTATCGTAATCCCCAAGCATGCCCTTTTTGACAACATCGTCATTAGGCTCTTCACCAATTGAGGAGCGAAGCATCAGACGCCCATATTCGCCGCTCATCACGGGGTCAAAGACATCGCCACGACTGGTTTCTAGCTCCACCCGGTCGGATTTAAAAGTGACAATGAGACGCTCCTTTTTATTCACATCGTCAGCATAACTAATAAACTGCTCATGGAAGGGCCTGAGCTCATCACATTGATCTTCGCAAAGTCTATCAAATTCTGAATTCCAGGCATCCACCAATTGATTTTTTTTGGCCTTCACCAAAGCGTGAATCACCATAATCTTAACCTCATCCACAGCCTCAATAATTGCCGGACCATCTTCACTGGGTGTCTCAACGTAGAGGGCAGCAAAAAGCACATCAAAAAACAAATATCGCTTTTTGCCAACTCCATTTAAGATAAGAGAGCGGATCGATTTATCTTCCATTTGCACCGAAGCATGGCCCTCAAAAATAGTGTCACCTCCACACAGCAAATCGGCTTGAGCCGGAAGAGTGATAACGGTCGCTAAAAAAATGACAGATAAAAATCGAAGCATAGGTGTCCCCCTCTATGGCCTCATTTAAACACTGAGGAGGGGAGACTGCCTACCTAAAGACTAGTTTTCAGGACTATCGTCCCATGTTATGCTGAACTTGCTGTCAGTTCCTGTTAAAAAATTTCAGGGTCTTTTGCAAGGCTAGCTTGCGGATATCTTCCTTTTCAAAAAAAATCTCGTGCCGAGCCTCTTTGATAAAAACCCATTGGCACTGGGAAAGGTTTTTACAAAAACTTCTCTGTGGTGGAATTTTAACAAAAAAATCTTGGCCAGCGGTCATCAATAAAACAGGAATTTGAATCCTTTGATATTGGATTGGTATTTGGGTTTGCTGAAGGGATTGTTGTAACCAACCCACCGTGGGGCCCTTTCTTTGCGCCTCTGGGAATTTTTGAAAAAGCTCGTGCACAAAATCCAGTTGTTCCTGGGAGTGGGTGACCCGGCTATTTTTCACAGCCGTGGGATTATCACGAGGAGGGCGGCCAGGAATCCATCTTTCCTTATCAAATAGACTCAGGACAGTTGAAACAAGCCAGCTTGGCATCCAACCCAGTTCCATCTTTAGCATCGGAGCCGTTGTGACCAACCGATCCACAAGATCGGGATGAGCTTCTATAGTGCGAATGGCAATTTGTCCCCCCATAGAATGGGCAAGGACAAAGGGCTTTTTTTTGTGACGTTTTTTTACAAATTTTAAAAACTCTGTGGCCGCCTTTACATAGTCTTCAAATTTGTGAATATGAACTTTAAATCGATTGTCCTTATCTTGGTTTAATTCACTAGAAGAAAAGCCCTGGCCAATATGATCAAGTACATAAACAGGAAAACCTTGCCTTTGAAAATATTTAGCTAAATGCCAGTATTTGACCGCTGGCTCGGTCATTCCAGGAAAGATCACAATGGGTTGACCAGGATGATTAAACTCTAGGTAATGGATTTTCCATGGCCCCACTGGTAAAAAATGAGAAACCCCAGCCAACTCGATCACCTGATCTATTGGCTCCGCACGGGCCGTGAGGTGTAAACACAAAAAGAGGCTTAGCTGCAAGAGAGGAAACTTCATATCGTATTCATGCAGATCGCTTGGCTTTATGTCAATATCCGCTTTGCTGATAATTTATATTATGTTTCTTTAAGCATGTATCTTGTTGAAACAACTGAATCTTTAGATTTAGCTCATTACACTTGAAGGTCTATTTATGGCCAGTTGAACTTGCCTTTTCCTCGGATTTCTTTTGTCATTAAAGAAAACCTCAAAGGAGATGTTTCCATGACCATGAAAATATCAAAAGCCATAATTTCAATTATGGCTCTCACTGGATTTGTTTTTTCATTAGGTAGTTGTTCAGAAGAAAATAAAGATCCAGCCGAATTAGGTACGGCTATCACTGTCACCATGAACTGCACCAATGGTGCTACCAACTGTGCCAACAATTCCGCCGATGGCAAGAGCTTTCTCGCTGCCGTTCTCGTCAGTGGAGAAACCTGTGCTACATTTGGTGGAGACTCCAACGAAATGCAGGGATACGTTATTATTTCAGGTGTGAGTTGTTCAGGCGGAACCTGCTCAGGTTCAGGAACTGATAACTTAAAAACTCCTGATACGGATGCGCCAGCCACTTCAACAGCGGGCACTTTGAGCTATTTTGCCTTTATTGATATGGATGGCGATACCAGTCCTGACAATGGCGAACCTTTCGGTTGTTCAGACAACAATACTTTCGACGGCTCGAATGTGAGTGTCACTATCAACATGGACATGTCAGGAATGTAGGGCGGATTCAGGTTCTCCCGTAGTGGCGAGAACCTCTTTTTGCGCGATCAATCGAGCTTTCGAAACAAATAGTCCTTATAAGCTTTATCTTCGACCAAAATATGAGATATCAACCACTTTTTTAAGTAAGCCACCAATTGCTCCAACACCACAGCCTGATCCCCTGGTTGGGAAAATTTTTGCGCAAACTCACGAGCAATTTGATCAAATTTTCCGTGTTTTTCTTTGTGTTTTCCTAACCCTGGAAAGCCCATGTTTTGCATAATTTGCTCTTCATCATGAAAATGCTTTTCTACATAGACGACAAGGGTATTGACGATCTTTTCAATAAAATCTTTATCTTTACTATTTTTTTTGAGCTGAATAGAATTAATCAACTGAACCAAAACCTTGTGCTGGTCATCTATTTTTTCTATACCCACTGAAAATAAACTATGGTCCCACTCGATTCGGTCTTTGATAATTGTGATCATCTTCTCCCCTACTCTTCCCCTTGAATTTCCAGGCAAAACCCAATGACTTCTTCGACATGAAAGGGCTTTTCGAAAAATGAGACATTAGTCATAGACTTTGTCTTGCCAATAAACTGAATCAAGTCCTTGTTTTGCTTTTTTGGTAAAGGAATAAAACCAAGCACTTTGATTTTGTGCTTATTGAGAAACTCAAAAATTTCATATATTTTGTCATAATGTCCCGACTCCTCTAAATCAAAAATGAGTAAATCATTATTGTGGAGCAAGGAATCCAACTGAGGTTGGTCCTGAATTCTTGACAGCCAAATCTTATCCACATCAATTTTGTCATAAGGATGAAAACTGATCGTAAAAAGTTTTAGCAAGGCCCCATCTGGCGAATAGACCGACATGCGCAGCCTTTTTTTCAATCGCGAGGCACTGCCAAAATCGATAAAGTTCTTTAACAAATAATTGGAGTCTATGACACCGATCACCTTTTCTTTGCCTTCTGCATTTGTCGTTGTAATAGGAAGATGATGAATCCCTCGCTCAAGCATCACCTTTGCTGCATCATGAGTGTCATCGGCAGCCAGAGTATATACAGGTTGCGACATAAAAAGCCGCATGGGTTTATTGCTGTTTTGCTCTTCCTTTAGGCTTGCAAAGTTTTTCAAGAGATCGTGAAGAGTGAAAATGCCCGTTAAACTGTGCTGATCATCATAGACCAATAAAAAATGCAGTCCCTTTTCCAACATCAAGTCCAAACAACTCGATATAGGATCAGACACAAAAACTTCAACAAAAGGCGTAGGAGACACTTGCTCTTTTATCATTTTACCTCACTTTGGGCGAGCGCTTCCAGATGGAGCGTTCCCAAGGATCCGAATTGAGATTGGCTTGCACTTGCTTTTCCAGGTCTTGGCAAAAGGAGCGGGGTTTTGAATTTCGATTGCATGGCCAATACAAAGCCCGATTGGCGCTTTTTCGATCATTGGCGCGCAAATACCGCCACGCCAAAATTAAACAACTGCTTTCTAATCCCTTTTGGCAGGCCTTCCATAGTAAATCGTAGGCCGCCCCAGGGTCCTTGACCCAAAGCTGACGGGCTACGTCCTGGCAATAATAAAAAGCCTGAGTCCTCCCCTGAGCCTCTTGGCAGCGCATAGAAAGTTGCATCGCTGAGATCCCTGCAAAGGGCTCCTGATGAGGAGCCACCTCTTCGATTGAGGGCGACTCGGCAGCATCCTGTGGGGCCTTGTCGTCCAGAGCCTTTTTCAATTGGAGCATCGCCTGGCTCGGTGTCTCTTGAGCATCCAGGTCCTCAGCAGCCATCATATTTTGTTCAACAATTCCCTTAATTTTTTCATTTAAATCGCCGCCAAGCAGGTCTTTAGCGGAAAGCTTTTTCAAATCATTCTGAATGTTATTCAGTTGGTCTTTTAAAACCTCTTGTTGATCTGGGGGCAATTCGTGGGTGAGTTGGTTCTTGAGCATATAATCAACAGCCCATTGACTGATAGTCTCTTGATTTAAATTTTTAACACTCCATACAAAAGCCCCTACAAGCGAAGTGAAGGTAAAGGCAATACTGATCGCACTTATTTTTGCACGCAAGGAGTGGTCGTGCAGAAGTTGATACAAGCAAGCACCAGGCGTCCACAGGATTGCAACAACGACCAACCATGCGTTTCTCCACGATCGACTGAGATTGTAATTCTTCGAGCATTTATACATTACAAAGATAGGAAAAATAAGAAGGATATAAATGAGCCAGACAAAAATAAGAATAAATGGAATGAGCACGAGATAATAGGACCCCACGAATTCTCTCCTTATTTGTAGAGTTTAACAAAACATTGCGCTGACAAACAAAGGTCATCGAAATCTTCACGGAATCCCAACTGGACCTCGTCGGATTTTTAGGGTGTGCTCTGGTCAGGTTGTCATTTTTCATCTAGACTTTTGTCAGCTACAGGAGTGGGGAAATGGAATTCAAAACCAGTCGCAGAGGCCTTCTTAAGGCGGGAATCAGCCAAATGGTTCTGCAAAGTCTTTACCCAAACTCAGCGATGGCAAAAAAGACGGAAGCCAAAAATCATTCTCTTCCAATAATGCAGGGTGCAACATCGGCCAGCCAAACTCAAATTGTTTGCCTAATTGATAAGCATAAATCTTTCGAATTTTTAGCCCTGATCCCGCAAACAGGAACCTCGATTCTGCCTACGCGCGTTCGCCAATTTGAACGCAAGGAGAGTGAAACGGCTGTTGTTCATATCTACTTTCAAAACCTCCAGCTCAATCAGGACTATCAGTTTGTCATTAAAAACTCCGAGCAAGAAGTTGTTGAATCTCGTTTTTTTCAAACCCTCGATGTTGAAAAAAATAAGGCCCGCATGGCTTTTGCTTCTTGTATGCATGATGAAAAACTCGATACTAAAATTTGGCAATCTCTCTATGAACAAAAACCCGATGTTATCTTTTTTGTCGGCGATAGCGTTTATGCCGACTCTGAGGGGCCCGATGCAACACCTGCGGTCTTGTGGCGACGTTTTTGCCAAGCCCGCACTCGCCTCCCCTACTCCTACTGGCCCCATCTTATTCCCATTTTTGCTATTTGGGATGACCATGACTTTGGCGCCAACGACAAGGGGATGGAGTACCCCCATGTCGAAGAATCACAAACTAATTTCCAGGTCTTCTTTCCTTTTGATGAGGCTTATTGTGACGTGCTCACCTCTGGCCCAGGCATTGCCCAACAACTGAGCCTGTTTCAACAGAAATTTCATTTGATGGACAATCGTAGCTTTCGCCAAGAAAAGGGCTCCACCGACATTGCTGCCCACTGGGGAAAGGATCAACAGCAATGGCACCTGGACTGCCTTGACCAAGGAGGCTTTCACTGGGTGATTAGCGGCAGCCAAATGTTCCCAGGGGGAAGCATTAAGGAATCCATGTCTGGTGACCACAAAGAAAATTTGATCCATCTAAAAAAACAGTGGCAAACAAAGCCCGCTCGGCTTTTATTTGTTAGTGGCGACATTCATTTTAGCGAACTCACTCAAATTTCCACGGAGCACCTGGGTTACCCATCTTTAGAAATCACTTCCAGTTGCATGCATAGTTTTATGCTGCCAGGACTTCCCTGGCTGTACTCCAATAAGAATCGAATCGTGTCCGCAACAGGCAGCAATTTTGTTCTCGTTCAGTGCCAATGGGAACGTGAGAGACTTGACCTGATCATCCAATCCATCGACAAAAAGCAACGGGTGAACTTCACTCACCACTTTCACTTAGAAAACTCATAGCCAATTGACCGCTAAAAAGCTGAAGCTGATCGTCGACACCCACAAATTCGCCAAATTTCATCAGGTTCCAAACATTGTCACCTCGAATCTGCTCGGAGGTAATGAGTAAGTGCTGAACAATATCACCAGCCTGGGATGGCTTTTCACATTTCTCGGCAAAAAAAGAACATTGCCCTCGCTCTGGGCATTTCGCCTTATGTGTACTATAAAAAAGCCCCTGCCCACCCTGCAAGCCCAGCATGAATCGGCCGTTAGTTAACAAAAAAGTTAAATAGTTTCGATCATAATCCCCATTGGACATTTGTAAGGGGCCAGCAATGGATTGTACCTTATCAACAAATGTTTGTAGCAGATCTTGAAAATCCCATTTCACTTTTTCTGCCAAATCTCCTTTCTGCTTGATCAGAGTTAATAGAACATAAAATAAAACTTCGCTATCGGTATCTCCTAATATAAATGACCTTAACTCGGGATCCACGGCACTTAGAAATTCATCTTTTAGTTTTACAAAGTGACTTATGTTTCCATTATGAGCAAATACCCAACGTCCAAATTGGAAAGGGTGAGTGTTGAGGGGGCCAATCTCACCAACGGTCGATTTGCGAATGTGGGCAATGACTGTATCTGAGGAAACCACTCCAGATATTTTTTGAAAAATGCGACAATTGTGGGCCTGGTTGTCCATTTTAATGAGGTGAGGCGAACCCATTTTGTAATACGCCACGCCCCACCCATCAGGGTGGCGTTGACTCTGCTGGATGATTGCATTGTCCGCATCCAACAGACTCTGATGAACTCCACTTTGCAAAACCGATCGAAATCCAAAAATTCGGCACATGAATTCAGTCTACACCAGCCCATTGTAGCGCTCAACGTCATATCCTCGACCTAGAGTTTTGCAGTTTTTGCTAAGGCCGATTAAAGTGAAGACTGATCTTTGACTCTTAGGAGCGCCATGGACCAACGACCAGCTCAATCCCCAAATAAAGTTTGGTTAAACCTTGTTCTCGACATCGTTCTACCAGTGATGATTCTGAATAAGTTAGCAAAACATCTCGGAGATAATGGGCCCCTTATTGCTCTTTTGCTTGCAATCAGTCTTCCCCTCGGGCACGGCCTTTACGATCTCGTTAAAGACAAAAAAATCAATTGGATTTCTCTACTTGGCCTTCTTAATGTGCTCCTCACAGGAGGCTTTGCCCTGTTGCGACTCAATGGTATTTGGTTTGCAATCAAAGAAGCCAGTTTTCCCGGACTTATTGGCATTTTTGTGTTTGGATCGGCTTTTAGTAAAAAGCCTCTATTTTCTTTTTTTCTTAATCAACCTGGAATTTTTGCAACCGAGCTCATCGAAGAACGACTGGACGAAGGGGATCGCAGAGCACAGTACTCTCAGCTGATTCGCCGCTGTACATTTTTCTTTTCTGGAACTTTTTTTCTAAGTGCTTTAATGAATTTCATCCTAGCTATTCAAATTTTTAAAGACATCCCTACGGGCCTCAATGAAAATGAAACAGCAAACATTCTCAATGGTCAAATTGCGGCCATGACCTGGAAGGGTTATTTGGTGATCGCCCTACCCCTTATGGTGATCACCACAAGTCTTTTTTATTATTGTATCCGCAGCCTAGCCAAAATGACCCAATTGAGCCTCGACGAATTGATGGGCGGACAACACCAATAACTAAAGAGGGCCATTTCCATCCAGCAATTGGCAAAGGTTGTTAAATACATATTCAGCCCACAGCTCAGAACCGCAATTTGTGTGATGAAGCCCATCACTAACATTAAATTTTTCACACTGAGTTTGCGCCAACATCGCATCGACCGACTTGATCAGAGGACAGGATAGCCTTTCATATTCTAGTAAAGCCTCTTCCAAGGCTCGCTCCGCTTTCCTGACCTTGGCCAGATACTTATTAGAAACCGCAGTAGGCCCAATCCAATAGCACAGCTTACCGTCGGGTATCTGATCTAAAGTTTGCTTCACTTTGCTTTTAATAAATGCCTCAGAAAAACCAATACTATTACTAATCAACTCGACAATGACAATAGTGGGCTCATGTTTGTTCAAAAGCTTAGTAAAAACTGAAACACCTTGGGTGTTTTGACACAAAATCGGCCCAGTGGTGTTAGCAGCCGTTCCATTGCGATAAATTGTTTTTTGCCGGCAAAGCCAATCCTTGTTTGTGCCAGAACTATCCACAAAATGTCGAGGGGAAGCACTCGGTCTTGCGTAAAAATGGACAAGATTGTCATAAGATACTGCTTGCCCACAAAAATCCTTAGCTTGAGTTAAATATTCAACCATCTTGTAAGCAAAACGAGTCTCAGAGGCTAAAGAATCCCCAAGCATAAGTATGGTTTGAGGTGAGCTGAGTTCTCGTTGATCATCAACCACCTCTTTTGGGTTGGAAGGATCCAAATTATCGTGGGCACTGGGATGGCAGGCTATACACAAAACGGAAAGGACAAAGATAAACTTTTTCATGTTTATTATTGTCTCTAATTCTTAGCATAATTTTTAGTGAAATATTCTGTCGTCTTTTAAAACACAAACTGTTATGTAACATTTATGGATGGGGCGCAATCCCCAGTAGCCTATTCTTTAAATTTTTACCCTGCAGTTGATAGGTCATAAAATAAAAAAGCTGAACTTCATCAACATAAGGGCTAATACTAATTGTTGTTTTGGCTCGGGCAAAATTATCTACAGCAACACCTTCTGCTACTACATCCATCTGCCAAAACCGTTGAAACAAAGAAAAGTCACTAAGGACTTGATCAAATTCTTCACGAGTTAACTGATTTAAAAAATGGCGACCGCGCACCTGGATGGCTAAACGTACAGGGTAAGTGAGCAGTAACATCGCTTTGTAAGCCTCAACCGAGGATGGCCCCTCTTCAAGTAGGCTAATTTGCAAATTGGACTGCAAATCAATACGAAATAAACTGAATGGACTCATCATGGATTCAAGCCAAGATAGATCCGGATCTAAAGAGGATATTGGCAAGGCCACGGATTGCAGGCGAGACATTTGAGTGGAAAGAATGGACATCTGTTTTTTTACGAGTAGCCATTGGTTAATACCGATCCCTTCCACATAGGGGTCACCGGGTTCACTCAGGTAAGTGGTCACCATGGTTTCCATAAAGCGATGAATGTCATCTGGATCCACTTCTCCAGAAAAATAATTTTGAGAAATATAATCGGCAAGATAATCAAATCCTGTCAGGGGCAAAACACCCAATTCCTCCATCCAAGGATCCACCATTTCAGCAAGCTCATCAAAGTATGCAAAAAGTCGATGACCAGAAAAAAGAACTTCCGGTAAGCTTGTTCCTACCTCCACTTGAAATTTTTTATATTGGTATATTGAGTCCAACATAAATTCTGTGGTTTTCTTAAATATCAAAGTCTCAGAGTTACCGTTGGCAAACCAAACCAGTGCGCCCATCAGAGAGGTATCAAAAGCTTCGTTCGAAATATTATGATACGATTTATTTTGGTAATTAAGATTTACAAAGGCTTTAAAATCAAAGTTATTAATGAGATGAGGATAAGATTGTAGCAAGCGGGCCACTTGTGGTTTCAAGTTTTGGTAAGCCCGTTTTAAATTCTGGCTGGAGGTAGCCCTATCTGTCACGAGCAGACTTGATAAATGTTCCCGGGAGGATTGTAAAAATATTTGCCAGGCAGAAATCATCGTGCGCAAGGATCGCAATTCTTGTGCTGTGAGTTTTTGCGGATCCCCACCCACAAGCCAAACTTTGAGGTTCAACCACAAACTGAGATGCTCAAGACTGAGCGGATCTTTTTGTAAAAAATTTTGATTGAGCCAACTCAAAAAATTTTCTGAGGACCCTAGCGAAGGTTGCTCTTGCAAGCTCGCTTCAGCCAGCGCCAAACCCTGAGCCACGCATTGACTGCTCTGCAGAGCATGATCTTGGTTCTCGGCCTTCAGAAAATAGGCAAACTGTTCATCGAAAAATCGAAAAAAACAGTCCGACTTGTTGCCGACGGCAGAGTTTGGATCAGTGGGCTGCGAGGACGAACATCCCAACAACCAACCTATGATAAATACACCTAAAAACAGCCTCAGAAAAACCCCCTTCTCTGAAGTGTTGAGACGATAATATTGATATAGGAGGAGAATTAAGGCTTTTCCTTAAGCCTGTAATTTCTATAGGGACCATTGCAGAAAAATCGACTTCAACTCAAAGAGAAAGGCTCTCCGCGACTTTTTCGATCACCCATTCCGGGGCATCTAGAGCCAACTCATGTCCCGCCGAAGGGTGGGTATGAATGGGGATTTGCCAATGTTGGGCTAACTTTTTAGAACACCTCACATCGACCATGCGGTCAGACTCCGAAGCAAAAATGACCATGGGGCACAGAGGGCGTTGCTTCGGCAAACGAAAGGCTGCTGCCGCAATCAATTGGCGAAGGACATTGGCTGGCTTTGGCGAACGCTTTTTAGCGATCTCCTCCCACTGCGAGAGCACTCGCCCTTGCGCCTCTGCATTGTTACTCACCATCTGTAACACGGCCTGTTCCCTGGCTCGTGGGGATTTCTGCGCCATAATTTTAACCATGGATTTCCAAGCCGAAAGCATCAGTCGATGATGAATCGGCGAGAGACTCGCCACGCTGACATTCATTAGAATAATTTTACTAAACTTTTGCGGATAGCGATGGGCTAATTCAATGGCCACCATAGATCCTAATGAAACTGAAAGAAGGACCAAAGGTGCCCTTGGATTTCGGGGCAGTTGCTCAATCTCGGCCATGATAAACTCGGCCATCTCCCCGACACTGAGAGGGCTAGAGATTTTATGAAAGCGGCCCATACCCGGCAAATCAAGAGCATAGGCACTTTGACAAAAATCTTGGGACTCTACGCGATCAACGAAGTTTCCCCAATGCCCAGCTTCCCGTGCGAGCCCTCGCAACAGAACAAAATCAATTTGTTCCATCATCGCCACCATACCAAAGGTTCAAGGCTTCGAATCGCCAAATTTGCCGTTTGTCCTCGGGAAGATCGATCCAATCTCTAGAGAGTACGGCTCGATGCAAAAAGTCCACAAAGGTTTTATGATCTCTCAACACTCGTGCTCTTCTATGGGGCAGGATAGGGTTCCAAACTCCTAGCAAATCAAAAATCTGTTTGGGGTTTTTCCTGACCCATTTCCAGGAACCCAACTCCAAAGTCAGCGGCAAAAAGAATTGATCTTTTTTATCGCGATAATGCATGTCAAACAGGTAGTCCCATAAATCTCCATGGGTCGTGTATTGAATGGACTGAGGCTCAACGGAGTAGAGATGGTGAGGGTATGCATTGTTTAGCAATTCACGAAAAGCATAAGCTTCCACAAAATAAGGAAAGGGCTTTTTTGTTCGCGCATAAGGAAACCACAACCTATCGGTTGCACCAAAACCAGAGTGAACATCAAGACAAATCGCGGTTTTTGCAGGGAACACTCTTTCTTCGATAAAATCGCACAGCGCTTTATTTTCCTTTTCTAGGCCATCAGCAAGGGCTCCTCGGTAAAATGGAATTTTGGGAGATATGCGATGACCACCATATAAAAAACGAGTAGCTTCTTCAGAGTACACCGGAGCGTTTCGCATGAGATCTACGTTGTTCCCATTGGAGCGGGAGCGACGGAACATACCCACCGGATTGAGCAGTGGCACAAAAATCAGTCGAGATTCATTAAGTCTCGCCTTATGAGTGTGATCCCAAGCGAGAAGCTCGATCACTGTCCGCAAGGTTGATAAACACACTAAAGAACCAATGCGCTCCAATCCGTGCACACCACCCACCATCATAAAACAAGGAGAGGTAGGGTCTTCGCTTCCAATTTCTATAGAGTAAACCGGAAAAATATGATCATCGTGGCTGACTTCGGTCAGCACTCGCACCCGGGCTCGATTGCTCACTTTTTCAATCAAGGATTCTAATTCAATCAGTTCAGGAAGACGCTTTTCCAGCACCTTGTACACAGCAGAAACTCCTCAGCAGACTAGCTTTTATTTTAAGACAAAGGTTGGCATTGAGGACACCAAAAACTGTTCCGCCCGACTATCACTTGACTTTCGATAGTCGTATTACAGAGTGGGCAAGGCTCTCCAGCTCGACCATAGACGAAAAGAAGGTTTTGGAAGTAACCCGAAGACCCGCCTGCCTGACGAAAGTCACTGATGGTCGTACCCCCGCAAGCAATAGCATCCCACAGTGTGTGCGCAATCGCTTCGCGTAAGATTTTAATTTCTGAATTCTGCAAATGGGATCCTGAACGCAAAGGATGGATGCCCGCCAAATAGAGACTCTCACTGGCATAAATATTTCCCACCCCGACAACAATCCCTTGATTCATAATTAAACTTTTGATGGAGGACGATCGTCCTTTTAATTTTTCTTTGAAATAGGGGTAGGAAAAAGCGTCTTCCTCAAGGGGATCTGGTCCCAAATGAGAAAAGCGAGGGTCACCATCGAAATTCAATTCACTAATGTAGTCAAACTGCCCGAAGCGCCTGGGATCGCGATAAATCAATTGCCGACCATCAGAAAGTGTTAAAACTACATGATCGTGGGGATCAGAATTCCCGTCACCTAAACGCCAACTCCCTGTCATACCCAAATGGGAGAGCAAATAGGCCTTTTCCAGGCGAAACAACAGATACTTAGCTCTTCTTTCCACCCCAAGAATTTTTTGACCGCAACTTTTCAATATGGCTGACCGACGAAAAGGATAACGCAGACCTTTGTGACCCAACTTTACCTTCACTATGGTCACTGGTTTTGGCAAAATGTCGTTAAGACCACGGCGAACCGTTTCGACTTCAGGCAGTTCTGGCATTATCGACCTAACCTATTAATTTTATTAACTTTTTTTAATGCACATCTTGCTAGGTCAGCACAGGTCAGCACATTTATCATTTTACCCTCCTCAATTGCACTACATTACTTCTCATTTTACCCTTTTCAGAACTACTTTCAGACCCATTCCCACTAAGACCTAGAACTTCACTTATATGCTCAACAATTCGAGTTGAAGTTTCCTTCTGCACCTCACTATCAATCTTAGAATAGTGATCTGCTAGCTTTAAGTCTTTATGTCCGGTCATAGCAATAACTGAATCTAGTCCCATTCCTCCTACCCTTCTCGCTAAAGTAGCCATTCCATGTCTCAAACAGTGGGTTCCTGTATAAGGAATCCCAGATTTCGTCTGGGCCTGTCTGTAATTACTTTGGATAGTGCAATAGTTCAATGGACGACCTTTCACATGGAATAAAAAATCGCAGTTAGGCGCTTTTAAAGCCAGACGCCTTTCTATAATTTTTCTTAGCCACGGATGAAGAAAAACAGTTCTGGGTTCCTTATTTTTAGGATATGGCTTCAAGTATTGAAACATTTTACTTGGACCACCCCATACGCAGGAATCTTTGATAACTAATTTATCTTGATCCAGATAAATGTTTGATATTTGGATTCCTGCTGTTTCGCCAATTCTTCCTGCACAAAAATATTGTGTCATTGCTAAATCTGAATATAGCTCAGGAAGATATGAGAAAAACTCAAACGCAGCTTCAACAGGAATTTTCTTATCTTCGGGATTTTTTGGTGTATCACGAAAAAAAGACATTTTCTTGTGTCTTCTGCGAATTGGCGACGGAATTAAAGCTGACTCCGCTTCAAACTCATCTTCGGCTTTATACCAATTGAAAATTGTCGTAAATAAATTTAACTCATTATTTAGGTTACACCTACCCGCATAACCTCTTCCTAATGAGTCATATTCATCTGACTCAAACCACTTCTTCTTGCGCTCAATCCAATCATTGATTACAGAAGAAGTAATTTCTTCCATGTGATAGTCTTTTAAATCTGAAAGATGTTTCCATCGCCTTTCCCAAATGTCTTGGGTGCTTTTCTCTAGGCCAGGAAAGTGTAAATGCTTCATAGCTTCCCACACTTCTCCTAAAGTCGATGTAGTGGCCTCAACTCTCTTAACTTTTTGACCGTCAAATGTATTTTTCCAATGTTGAGCTTTTCTCAAAGAATCAAAAGTCTCTGAAAACTGTTTTCCTTTAATTCTTTTTGCTACTAAATACTTCCCAGTGATTAGATTTTTTCTAATTCCTGGGTGCTTCGGTACATTCACATACTTTTTTTTACTCATTTCATAAATCTCCTTCTTCAATCCAGTTTTGGATTTGGCAAGGTATGAAATAGAGCTTTCCCCGTTTCTTAATATAGGGAATTAAATTTTTAGATGCTAAATTATATAGAGTTCCAACAGCATACCCTGTATAACTTGATACATCTTTTATATTCCATATTCGATTATCAAAGAGCCTAGAATCCTTCTTTTTTTCAACGAAGACTCCTCCTGAGTCTTTATTATTCATATCATTTCTCCTCAAATTTTCAAAAATAAATTAACTTACTCCAAGCACTTTTTCTAAATGCTCAAGCTCTTCTGAATATTTAAGAATCCTATAAGTTGCTGTATAATCACATAATGCCATTCTAGCAGCTTCAGAAACATTCTTAGCTGCACCAGAACTTCTCAAATAAATAACGTCTGCTCGATAATTTGGCCCCATCAGAGCCCTGAGCTTTAACCAGCCATTCCTTTTAAGAATGGCTTTCAAAGTTAGAAGTTTTTTGTCGCTAGGAGCTAAAAACTTTCTGACACTTGCTCCAAACTCCAGAAAAGCTTCTTCCGCTCCATGATGCTTTACAAAACTAGGACGACTATGTAATCGAGGGAGTTTTTGAATCTTCATACCTTTTTTATAAAGCTTCTTTCTAACCATCTTGAAACGATGCTCACCTTTAGCAACAAGCTTGTCGGCCACAACAATAAGCAAAATTAACTCATCTTGACTAAGCAAACCTGTCTTTGCCATTTTTACGAGTCTTTCCACATGAACTAATGGAGCAATCCTCAACATAAGTAAATCATAGAGCATAAAAAACACATCATTTTCATTCCAGTAATATTTTAACGACTTCAAAATAACTAATTCAGGATCAGATTCCTCAATCGTTATTTTTCCATCGTAGTAATAAGCTGCTCCCAAGGACGTCAGCCCTGGAATGACTTCAACCCAATTTCTAACGCTCAAAACCACGACCTCTATTTTTTATCAATTTCCCAATTTCTAATTTTACGTCTTTAATGACTTCTTCCGCTATATGACCTCTTGAAAGAATCCACTGAGAGGCATGCTCTATTTCCTCTGTACTGGGTTTAAGCGCCAATAAATCTTGCTGGTCAGTCATTAACTGCCTATCACAAAAGGCATCAAGTTTTGTGCAAATTAAATCAGTTCTTCCTAGAGAGAAAATATTCAGTGAAGTTCCTTTATAGACCTCAACCACTCTTGCTTCCCATCCAAGAGGAATATCTTTCAAAAAAACTTTACCTCCATCGCTATTAAGCCACCGAGTTTTTAATCCAAACTTTTGACCCACATGTGCAACAACCTCAATCATTTCTTTGTCAAATAAAGGCTTCACAACATCCACATCTTCTGTCATTCGATCTTTACCTACAAAACCCATTGAAATGAGAGCCGCGCTTCCAAAAATAAACAGCTTTTCTTGACGACAACGCTCCTCCATTATTTGATCTAATTCTTTAAAAACTTTTAAAATATTCTTTTCATCAATCATCATAATAATTATACCTCCATATTGTTATTATAACAATGTTTTATATTCATACACACATAACTATTTGTTTTTATTAACCTATTACTTTCTTTAAGATGTGACCCAGCCACATCAGAAAGCCTATGGCGGCCTCTTCTTGCTCCTCACACTCCTCGGCCACCTCTTCAAGCTCCTCAGAGGATTCTTCAAGAGAACCAATAGCCCTCATTAATATGTCTGCTTTTTCTTCTTCACTCATCCCGAACCTACCTTTCGCCTTTAATGGCATTTAGAACTTTTTCGTTTGAATCAATTAGCTTATCAAGGGAGAGCATCAGTCTTTGCTCTCTTTCCTTAGCGTATGTGAACTTATTAATCAGTTCTTTTAACTTTTCATCCTCTGATCTTTCATTTTTAATCGCTATTAGAACTTTGTTTTGATTTCTTGTAACTTTGCTAATGTGGCGTATTTTTTTACAAACCATTGCACAACCAACAAGTCCACTAAAAGCAATCAAAAGAAAGAATATATTAAAAAACATAAGAGACTTTGTCATTTTGGCCTCCTTGTTTTGTATTTTTACTTGAATGCTGCTTTACCTTGACTGACTTGGACTTTTTCTTTCTTTGCGTTTCAAGGATAGGAACTATTTCTTTTTTTAAATACGAATTAAAATCAAGTGTACCTCCACCGTTAAGATACTCTTGATAATTCTCTTTAATCTCAAGCATTACAAAATCTTTGCCAGATACTCTTTTGGATTTCAGCACTTCAATTAAGTGAACGGGAAACTCCATTAGAGCTACTGAAATAATCTCTCTTTCGCTATAGCTCGGCTTAAAGCTTCCATCATTAATTTTCTTTCTTATATCTTTTAATTTCCTATCAGCCTCAACAGAAATTGCTTTTCCATTAATGTAACTATTCTTAGCTTCCTTGCTATTAGTATTATTTTGGTCATCCATGACACCTCCTAAATGATTATTTGTTTTATAAATTACCTAGATAAACCTCGTTCTTTAGTTAAGTAACTACGTTTAATAAACTCGTCTAATTCACTAATACTCATTAACTGACCTTGAGACTTAGCTTTGTCATTTTTAAAGCTTAAAATTTCATCAAAAACATTTTTATTTGGATCTCTTACAAGTCTCACTTTCTTAAAGCTTGAAAGAAAGTCTTCTCTATCCTGAAGCCAATCCCTTAAAGGAGAAAGAGGCACTATTACGTTGTAGGGAATCTCTTTAGCCTTTAAGATAGAATCCATTGTCTCAGACCTTAAAAATGTTTCAGCAGAGTCAAAAAGAATTAATTCGTTACTTGTTCCTTTCTTATTAACAAAATTGTCAGAAAGACCTTTAGTGCGCCTTGTGAACCATGAATTATTAGGGTTTCTATAATAAGTAAGGCTTCTCCTCCTAGTTGAAACAGGAAACAACTTGAATCTATTCTTGTCATAAAATGTCGCTTGTCCAGTTTTTGCAAGCTCTGTTAAAAGCTCTCGATTAAACTTATCTATTTTGGAAAGACTGTAAATCGTCTTCTTTTTCTCCATTGATTCATTTTTTTCAGGAACGTAATAAGCTCTAAAACTAGGACTAGGGACTTCCAGGTCTTCAGCTATTTTCTTATACCCTTCATTCTTAGCACCATCACCAATGGCCGTTAAGAAATCACTTCTCCTATAGTTAGCAATAAACTCTATAAGGCTACCTTGCGTGTTATTCTTTTCATTTTCCCAAACTCCATCCATCAGCCTAATATATTCACGACCTGAAATTCTCTTGTACCCATCTTTACTATCAAGAATTGTGATATGATGCTCACCACAATACTTTTCTATACTTTGCTTTCTTAGACTGTCCAAGTCTTTTAAATCAATTAAACTACTTTTTAGTTTTGATTCTGGCACAATGTAATTTTCTTCTCCTCTAGGAAAATTATGAAATTTTCTATAATCTTTACTTCTAATGTCACTCAATTCTCTATAACCAAGAGAGTGAAGTTTCCAATCGTTAGCTTTAAATCTTTCGGCAAGCTTTTCAAAACCGTAGCGAGCACCAAGTTTTGATGCTTTACGCCCCCTAGACATACCTGGGTAAACATAGGAAATTGTAGTGCCGCGAATCTTAGTCTTTATTCCAAAGCCTCGATTCAAATAAGCCGAATATTCATCAAAACTTGTTGAAATGGACATTGCAAATTTAAGTTTTTCTTTTAAGTCATTAAAGCGAGAGAAGCCAATACGGTTTTGAATACCTTTTACTTGATCTGACATTTTATCCCATCTCTCTCTTGAGTGATTAACAATTACAGATAGATTATTTTCCCTTGCAAGTCTGTCATTCTCATATCTCAAAAAATAAAGATGCTCTTTTTTATTACCTATTCTCTTTCCATTTTCGCTATGAACGGGGTTGAGCATAATATGATTA
>JAGQZY010000026.1 GCA_020435205.1 Bdellovibrionales bacterium
TCGCTGTTCGATGCGTTTGACATAGCTTGGACCTTTGATAAGGCGCTGTACGAAAATTCCAGGGGTGTGGATTTGATCGGGATCCAGGTCTCCATAGTCCACGATCTCTTCCACCTCAGCAACAGTGATGCGACCAGCAGTAGCCATCATCGGATTAAAATTGCGTGCCGTTTTTCGAAAAACCAAATTGCCAAAAGGGTCGGCCTTCCAAGCTTTTACCAAAGCAAAATCGCCCTGTATTCCCCGTTCCATCACATAGGGTCTGCCATCAAATTCACGCACTTCTTTGCCTTCAGCAACGACTGTACCGACACCAGTGGGTGTGAAAAAAGCGGGAATGCCTGCGCCACCGGCGCGCAGGCGCTCGGCTAATGTGCCCTGGGGAGTGAGTTCAACCTCGAGTTCACCAGATAGAAACTGTCTTTCAAACTCTTTGTTCTCACCGACGTAACTGGAAATCATTTTTTTAATCTGTTTAGTTTGCAAAAGCAGGCCAAGACCAAAATCATCAACACCGGCATTGTTGGAGACGCAGGTGAGACCTTTGACCCCAGTGTCTCTGAGAGCTGTAATTAAGTTTTCTGGGATTCCGCATAAACCAAAGCCACCCACGAGAAGGGTCATATTATCTTGGACTCCCTCGAGGGCTTTGGCCGCAGAGTCGTAGACCTTATTGATCATAGGCTCTCCACAATGACAGCGACAGCTTCACCACCGCCAATACAAAGAGAGGCCATGCCGTATTTTTTATTGTGGGTTTTTAGTGCGTGTAACAAAGTCGTAAAAATTCTGGCGCCACTACCGCCGATAGGGTGACCGAGAGCGACAGCCCCACCGTGAATGTTCACTTTTTCCCGAGGGATAGAGAGCTCCTTCATTGCAGCAAGAGTGACCACGGCAAAAGCCTCATTAATTTCAAAAAGGTCGATATCTTGAATGGAAATTCCTGTTTTTTCGCAAGCCTTTTTCATCGCACCCACAGGTGCAGTGGTAAACCATTTTGGATCTTGGGCAAAGGTGGCGTGGCCCACAATTTTTGCCATGGGCTTTAGATTTTTACTTTTACAATAACTTTCGCTGGCTAAAACTAAGGCTGCAGCACCATCGTTAATTTTTGATGCATTGGCGGCAGTGATGCTACCTTCTTTATCAAAAGCGGGGCGAAGACCAGGTATTTTGTCAAACATCACGCGGCCAGGCTCTTCATCAGAATCCACAGTGGTGGTGGATTTTCTATCTTTGATTTCGACCGGAGCAATCTCATTTTTAAAACAACCCTTTTTTTGCGCTTCTAGGGCCCACTCATAACTGGTTTTTGCGAACTCATCTTGCTCTTCGCGAGTGAAGTTGTGCTCTTTTACACAAAGTTCGGCAGCCATTCCCATGTGGAAATTATTATAAGGATCCCAAAGGCCGTCTTTAATCATGGAGTCCGTTGTGGTGACATGGCCCATGCGGTAGCCAGCCCGTGATTTTTCCAGGAGGTGAGGGGCCAGGGTCATGTTCTCTTGGCCGCCAGCCACAACGAGCTGACTTTCACCGAGGCGAATGCTGTCGCTAGCTAACATGACAGATTTTAATCCGGAACCACAAACCTTATTGATTGTCATGCAGGCAACGGAAGTAGGAAGGCCTGCGTAAATAGCTGCCTGTCTTGCGGGAGCTTGGCCAACGCCTGCGGTAAGAACTTCACCAAAAATGAGTTCGTCTACCTCTGATTTATCGATACCGGCAGCATCGACAGCACTTTGGATGGCAGTGGCTCCTAACTGGGGGGCTGGAGTGTTAGCAAAAGCTCCTTGAAAGGATCCGATGGGGGTTCTTTTAGCGCTTAAAATGTAAGCATTTTCCATGAATGACCTCGTTTGCATAAATTGTTAAAATACGGGAACACTTAAGGAAAAATGCCCCCTAAAGTCAATGGCTCACCCGTCCATAAATAGGCCGCCAAGGTTGAGTCCAGGGAAAAGGGATGCCATGATCATGAGGATGACAGGAACACCCATGAAGATTCTATTTGCTCTCAGTTTATTTATTTTTAATCAGCCCCTTTGGGCCCAAAGTTTTCAACCCATCACAGTGCCTATGGACGTGGTCGAAAAGGTCATCATCCGCGGGTATAAAGGTAAAATCACCCTTGAAGAACACAAGCTTGATATGTTGCGCATTGAGGGTCGTAAAGTTGGCGCTGGGTCCTACGATCAATGGAAGTTTCAGGTGCGTAAAAAAGGAAATAGTCTTGAAGTCGTGGTGAGGGGCCCATCAGACACTGAAGACTGGGAAAAAATTCGTCAGGGAAGTATACCTAGTTTTGAGTTAAAAGTTTCCATGCCTTCGCGACCCGTGGAAATTTTTTGGGCCAGCGGGAGTGTTGAAAGTCAAAATTGGCCTTCATCTTTAGTTTTACAAATGACAGATGGTGACGTCACTCTGAGTAAAGGCACAGGTGAAGTGAAGGCTCAAGTGATCAATGCCAAAATGTCTGTAAGTCAACAGAAAGGGAATGTTGAAATTCAGACTTACAAGGGAGATGTGACACTGACTGGAATTGAAGGTGCCCTCAAGGTTTTCAATCGATCCGCCAATTACAAAATCACTCAGCTCAAAGGGCCGAGTGAGTTCAAAAATCATAGCGGCACCATTGTGCTCAGTGAAGCTGTGGGGCACATGAGCCTCAACAATATTAATGGAATATTTAAGATTAAAGACTTGGAGGGGAGCCTGATTGGAGACTTTCAAAAAGGGAGCCTCGATGTAAAAGCAAAATCTCTGCAGAACTTTGTCCTCAATACGGACTCAGCGCCAGTCATTTTAGATGTGGATCGAAAATCAGGCGCTATGGTCACTATTCGCTCTGAAAAAGGGCATTTGCGGGTGCCTCCTCAACTGCGAAAGATCAGCAAAGGCCGCTGGACAGAGTATAAGGGGCGGCTTAAAGGGGATGATCAAGGTCAAATTAAAATCGTTTCCAAGTACGGTGATATTGTGCTTAAATAGGCCAATTTTATTGACTTATTCGCTGAATCATCGGAAGAGGACCCATGGCAAAAAAGAAAAAAACCACCAAAAAGAAGACGGCGAGCCCAGCGAAGAAGAAAGTCGCAAAAAAGGTGAGCAAGAAATCCGCTCCTAAAAAGGCAGCTAAAAAGAAGACGGCCAGTAAAGCCAAGAAGGCAACAAAGAAAGTTGCAAAAAAAGCGGCTAAAAAGAAGACGGCGAGCCCAACGAAAAAGAAAGTTGCGAAAAAAGCCGCTAAAAAAGTGGTCAAGAAGGCAACAAAGAAAGTTGCGAAAAAAGCCGCTAAAAAAGTAGAAAAGCCAAAGGCTTCTGGCAAAGTTCCGGCAAAAAAAGCTGAGGCTCCAAAAGCGGAAACAACGAAAGCCAAAGAAACGGCTAAGAAGCCCCAAGCTCAAGAAAAGCCAGCGGCAGCCAAACGGATTCAGATTCAGCGTGATGTGGTTTTGACCGATGCTGAGGGGCGCGTCCTGTGCCGTGTGCGAGATTGCGACCAGCCATCTGTGGTGGAAGCTTATTGTCGTTATCACTATTTGCTCTATTGGAAGAAAATCCAAATTCGTAAGAAGATCCTTTCGGAAGGAAAGCTTGAGAAGTTCATTGAAGAGCTCACCTCTCGTTATCCCAACAAATACTTAGAACTGATCAAAAGGGACTTGAGTACGGAAGCTGATTTCATGCATGCCATTCAGGAGCTTGAAATTGATGGCTCTAGCAGTAACGAGTCTGACGAGTACGATGACGACCAAAGCTTCATTGAAGAAGTGCGCGGAGTCTCTGATCGTGGCGACAACGACCGCGACGAAAACGAATATTAAAAGGCGCTAATGCAGTGGGGTTTCGGGCCCCTTGACATCAACCTCTTCAGGCGCCTCTTCTGCATCGTAAACCAATTTCTTTTCGTATTGCTCAAGCAGTTGGTCCGCTTGCTTTTCTAAAATAGAATTTACAGTGCTGTACTGAAAAAAGTAATTGTTCTTATTGTGGGTAAGGATGCGCCATTTGCGGGGAAGGTCACTGTCATCCATGTCTTCTTCCAAAAATTCAGAAAAAAGATATTCAATGATGTCCATAGAATTCTGGATCGATTCCAGGGTGTTTTCTTTTTGTGGATCGAATTCAAAAGAAAGCTCAAAGTTATACTGTTTGAGCTGGTTGGGGACATTCAGTCCAAAGCGGGCCAGGATCTCCTGCTGATAAATTCGCCCCTCAACGATAAAGAGACTGTCTTCTAGACCGTACTCGTCGTTAAAGCGCTCTTGTAGAACGCCTTTAATTTGATCGCACAACTCCTCTGGGAAAGGGGTCCACTGATTGGAATTTTTGAGTCTTGGCTCCATGGTACATCCTAGGGGAATATCCCCGTTGACTTGAAATTTTTTGGTGTTATAACCTACGAATTTAAACGCTGCAAGTCATAAGGTTTTTCCTGAATATTCGCGCAGATAGGAGGGTTGGTGAGCCAGTTTCAAAGGGGTGTCTACATCTCCACTTACGGGTGCCAGATGAACGTCAATGACAGCGAGCGAATGTATAGCCTCCTTGAGATGCTCGATTACCATCCCGTCCCGAGTCCTGAGCAAGCCTCCCTTATCATCATTAACTCCTGCAGTGTGCGCGAGAAGCCCGTGCACAAAGTTCACTCTGAAGTTGGACGTTACAAAGATCTAAAAAGTAAAAACCCAGCCCTCAAAATCGGCGTGGGTGGCTGTGTAGCCCAGCAGGAGAAAAATAAACTGCTTGGGGATATCCCACTCCTTGATTTCGTGTTTGGAACAGATGCCATCGACGAGCTTCCTGGGATCGTCTCAGGCCTTGAAAAAGGGGAGGCCAAGCTCAACAAGACACGGTTTAGCCATGGCCAGCCCTACCAGGTGGAAACTCTGATCACCAACCCAGGGGTGTCGACTTTTGTGAATATCACCAAAGGTTGCGATAATTTTTGCACCTTCTGTGTAGTGCCCTTCACTCGGGGGCGGGAGCGCAGCCGCAAGCTTTCGGAGCTGATAACGGACATTCAAGCCTTGGTGAAAAGGGGAGTGAAAGAGGTCACTTTGTTAGGCCAAAATGTGAACTCTTATAGGTCAGAGTGTGGAACCGATTTCGGCGGACTTCTTAAAGCCGTGGCTGAAGATACAGATGTCAGCCGCATTCGCTACACCACCAGCCACCCAAAAGACTTTAATCAAGAGCTGGTGGACATCAGTCAAAAATACAGGGAAAAAATTTGTGATTATATTCACCTTCCTGTGCAGTGTGGAAATAGTGAAGTGCTTGAGCGCATGAACCGTGGCTACACCCGCGAAGAGTATTTGGATAAGGTGAAAATGATCAAGCAAGCGATACCTGGCGTGGCTTTGTCCACCGACATTATCGTCGGATTCCCAGGTGAGACGGAAGCTCAGTTTGAAGAGACCTTAAGCCTCATTGAAGAGGTCCGCTACGACGGGATTTATGCCTTCAAATACAGCCCAAGACCTTTCACCAAAGCCGCCCGTTGGGAAGATCAGCTGACGGATGCTGAAAAATCCATTCGTTTGGATCGAGTCTTTGCATTGCAGAGACCCCTGGCATTGGAGCTTGCCCAAGAGAACTTAGGCGGCACCTTTGAAGTTTTGGTTGAAGAGATTGATGCAGAGGGGATGGCCTTTGGACGCAACACTCAAAACCGCAAAACCAAATTCCCGGCTATGGGTAAAAATCCTGGTGATTTTGCCATGGTCAAAATCGAAAAAGCCCGACCTTCTCTTTTGCAAGGTCTGATGGTGGAGCATTAAATGATTCAAGAGTTAGATGGGAAAACCCCAAAAATCGGTGCCAATACTTTTGTTGCGCCCTCGGCGGATATTATCGGAGAGGTCACCATTGGTGAAGGCTCCTCGATTTGGTTTCAATGTGTTTTGCGCGGAGACGTGATGCCCATTGAAATTGGCGACAATACAAACATTCAAGATGGCACCGTGATCCACGGAACCCATAGGGTTTGGGGTACGAAGATCGGCGACAACGTCACGGTGGGTCATAAAGCCATGCTCCACGGCTGTGAAATTGGAGATGAGGCCTTTGTGGGCATGGGCTCTATTTTGCTTGATGGTAGTGTTATGGAGCCTCGCAGTTTCTTGGCGGCTGGATCCCTTCTTACTGAGGGTTCGCGAGCTCAATCGGGTTGGATGCATATGGGGCGTCCGGCCAAGCCGGTGCGCGAACTCAAGGCAGAGGAATTAAATTTTTTGCGCCAGTCAGCAAACAATTATTTATTGTATAAAAGTTGGTACGATCACTCTTTGGAGAATTCATGAGTCTAGAAAGAACGGCCCTCACATTCGATGACATTTTATTAGTCCCTCAGTACTCTGAGATTCTTCCCTCTGAGATTTCCACCCGGAGTTTTTTTGCTAAAGATATTTATCTCAATATTCCTCTCATTTCAGCGGCGATGGATACGGTCACGGAAAATCGTATGGCGAGGGTCTTGGCTCAGCTGGGTGGGCTTGGCATCATCCACAAAAATCTTTCCATCGAGTCCCAAGCTTTTGAAGTGGAAAAAGTAAAAAAATATGAAAGTGGCATGATCACTGACCCTATCACTTTGCCGCCAGAGGCGACCGTTCAGCAAGCCTTGGATCTTATGGCTAAATACTCCATTAGTGGGGTTCCGATCACAGTGAACAAAAAATTAGTAGGGATTCTTACTAATCGGGATTTGCGTTTTGAAACCAATACCGAGCAGCCTGTTTCTAACATCATGACCAAAGATCGTTTGATCACCACCGGTGAAGGCACGACCTTGGATGAAGCGAAACAAATTTTGCAAAAACACCGCATTGAAAAGCTTTTGGTGGTGGATTCGCATGGGAATCTCAGTGGTTTGATCACCATTAAGGACATTGAAAAGTCGATCAACTTCCCAAAAGCATCTAAAGACAAAGGTGGCCGCTTAATTGTCGGTGCCGCCATTGGTATTGATGAGACTTCTCGCGACCGCGCCCAAGCTTTGCTGAGCAAGCAAGCCGATGTTTTGGTGGTCGACACAGCCCATGGCCATTCTAAAAATGTATTGAGCATGGTCGAGTGGGTGCGCAGCCAATTCCCCGATGTGGTGATTGTCGCTGGTAACGTTGTTACTGGTGAAGCTTGCGAAGCTCTTTTTAGTAAGGGCGCTGATGTCGTTAAGGTCGGGGTTGGCCCAGGCAGTATTTGCACCACCCGTATTGTGGCTGGTGTAGGGATGCCACAGATCGCGGCTATTCAGGATTGCGCCAGTGTCGCTAAAAAACATGGAAAAACGATTATTGCTGATGGTGGAATTAAATACTCTGGCGATATGGTTAAAGCACTCGCTATGGGAGCCAACACGGTCATGGTTGGCAATCTTTTGGCGGGTGCTGAAGAAAGCCCGGGCGAGACCATTTTATATCAAGGTCGCACCTATAAGCTTTATCGCGGTATGGGAAGCCTTGGTGCCATGAAGAAGGGTTCAAAAGATCGCTACTTTCAGGGCGATGTTAAAGACTCAGACAAGCTTGTGCCCGAAGGTATTGAAGGTAAAGTGCCTTACCGGGGCTCGGCCAGTGGTGTTGTCCATCAGCTCATTGGTGGAGTGCGCTCGGGAATGGGTTATGTGGGCGCTCTAGATATTGCTGACCTTCAAGAAAAGGCTCGCTTTGTTCGCATTAGTAACCAAAGCTTAAAAGAATCTCACGTGCATGATGTAACCATCACTAAAGAAGCACCGAACTATCGATTGGAGTAGAAATGATTGGGGGCGTTCTCGTTTTAGATTTTGGATCACAAGTGACTCAATTGATTGCCCGTCGATTAAGAGAGATGGAAGTGTATTCAGAACTGCATCCTTTTAATTTTCCACTGGAAGACATTAAAAAAATGAAACCGGCCGCCATCATTCTGAGTGGGGGCCCCTTGTCAGTGAATGAAGAGAGCTCGCCCAAAAGGGATATTCAAGAGCTTCGCGAAATTGCTCCCGTGATGGGTATTTGCTATGGGATGCAACTTATGGCTCAGCAATACGGCGGTATTGTGGAAAAGGCTAAGGTGCGTGAGTACGGCAAGCAGTATGTGAACTGGACCGATCGGTTGCGCGATATCCCTGGAGAGCAAAAAGTTTGGATGAGTCATGGTGATGTGGTGAAAGTGCCCCCTCCAGGATTTAAGGTTCTCGCAGTCTCTGATGAAGATCACCCGGCGGCTATGATCGGCGATGACCTATTTGCAGTGCAATTTCATCCGGAAGTGAGTCATACTGAATATGGTCTTGAGGTTTTAAAATACTTTGTTTTTGATGTCTGCAACATTGAAGCGGATTGGAAAGCGCCCAATATTGCCGAAGATCTTATGACCCGAATCCGCGAGCAAGTTCCTGAAGATGAACATGTTCTTGTGGGTTTAAGCGGTGGTGTGGACTCTACAGTGGCGGCAAGGCTTTGTACTAAAGCTTTAGGGCATGAACGCGTTCATTGTGTGTTTATCAATAACGGACTTTTGCGAAAAGGTGAGTACGAGGAAGTGCTCAATCGTTATCGCAAGCTGGGCCTGAATGTTACTGGTGTTGATGCAGAAAAAGCCTTTTTAAAAGAACTTAAAGGAGTGAGTGATCCTGAAAAGAAACGCAAAAAAATTGGCCACGCCTTTATTAAAGTTTTTGATCATTGCGTGAGCAAAATGGATCCAAGACCGAAGTGGCTTGCCCAAGGCACTTTATATCCCGACGTCATTGAAAGTGTGTCTCCGCGAGGGGAATCAGTCACCATTAAAACCCACCACAATGTGGGTGGTTTGCCTGAAAAAATGAATTTAAAGTTACTAGAACCTTTGCGCGAACTTTTTAAAGATGAAGTGCGCGCCATTGGTCGCGAACTCAGCATTCCTGATGATTCATTGTGGCGTCATCCCTTCCCGGGGCCGGGACTTGCCATTCGCGTTTTGGGTGCGGTGGATAAGGAAAGCCTCGATTGTTTGCGCGAAGGGGATGCGATTTTTATTGAAGAGCTTAAAGAGTCCGGCCATTACGAAAAAATTTGGCAAGCTTTTGCCGTATTGTTACCTGTGCAGACAGTGGGTGTGCAAGGGGATGCAAGAACCTACAATAAAGTTCTGGCTTTGCGTGCAGTGGTTTCCAGCGATGCTATGACGGCGGACTGGTACCAATTTCCCCACGACTTTTTACAAAGAGTCTCTAACCGAATCACTAACGAGGTCGAAGGAGTGAACCGCGTTGTCTACGATGTGACGAGCAAACCTCCTGGCACCATTGAGTGGGAGTAAAGCTTGAAACCATTCGTTCATTTGCATGTGCATAGTCAGTACTCTTTGCTTGAAGCCAGCTGTCGGGCAAAAAATCTTTTAAAAAAAGCAAAAAGCTTTGATATGCCCGCGGCGGCCCTTACTGATGCCGGCAATATGTTTGGTGCTGTGGAGTTCTATCTCACCGCCCTCAAAGAGGGAGTCAAACCCATCATTGGGCTTGATGCTTATCTGGCCCCTGTAGATCGTTTTACTAAAAACGAAAAAAAGGATATCAATTATCAGCCCAACACACGGCTGGTACTTTTGGCAAAAAACTACAAGGGCTACCAAAATCTCTGCCAATTAAGCTCCATTGGCTATCAGGAAGGTTTTTACTATAAACCACGCATTGATTACCAAGCGTTAAAAGAGTTTTCTAGTGACTTGATTGTACTTACGGGTGGCCTTTCTGGAGAAGTCATCTCTCATTTTCGACGGCATGGCGAAGACGCTGCCAGGGAAAAGCTTTTAAAGCTTAGAGACATTTTTGGTGAAAACCTTTACTTAGAAGTTAATCGCACCGGCGTGCCCGAATGGGATGAGGTTGAACCTTTCTTATTTGAGCTTTCGCAAAAAGAAGGTGTGCCTTTAGTGGCCGCTAATGATGTTTATTATTTGAAAAAAGAAGATCAGCTGGCCCAAGAGGTGTTGATCTGTATTGGTAGTAACAAAACCCTCCACGATGAATCGCGCTGGCGCTTAGGTTCAGAAGAGTTTTACTTTAAGTCTTCCGATCAAATGTATGATCTTTTTAAAGATCGCCCCGATCTGTGCGAGCGCACGGTTGAAATTGCTGAACAGTGCAACCTCGAATTTCGCTTAGAAGATGAGAGTGGAAAAACCATTTATCACCTCCCTAGTTTCCCTACTCAAGACGGACGAAGTATTGAAGATGAATTGCGCAGACTTTCTTATGAAGGCATGGAAGATCGTTTTCAAGAGGCTGAGGAAAAGGGTGAGGCGGTGGCCGCGGAAAAAAAACCTGAGTACTTTGAACGCCTCGATTACGAGATGAGCGTTATTAAAAACATGGGTTTCATCGGTTATTTTTTAATCGTTCAAGACTTTATCAATTGGGCCAAAGAAAACAATGTGCCGGTTGGTCCGGGTCGAGGATCGGGAGCTGGTTCCTTGGTGGCCTACTGTTTGAAGATTACCGATTTGGATCCCGTTCGCTACAGCTTGATCTTTGAACGATTTTTGAATCCTGAACGCGTAAGCATGCCTGACTTTGATATCGATTTTTGCCAGGAAAAGCGTCCGCGGGTGATTGAATATGTGACCGAAAAATACGGTAAAGACAGTGTTTCGCAAATCATCACTTACGGAAAACTACAGGCACGGGCGGCTCTCCGTGATGTGGGCCGAGTTTTAGGGATGACCTACAATGAAGTGGATGTGATCGCCAAGCTTATTCCAGAAAAATTAGGAATCACCCTAAAAGAAGCCCTTGAGATGGAACCTCGTCTTAAAGAGCAAATGGAAATGAATCCGCAAGTTCATAACATGATTGATATCGCTTTAAAAGTAGAGGGTCTCGTTCGCCATGCTGGGATTCATGCGGCCGGCGTGATCATTGCCGATGGCAAGCTAGTCAACCACGCCCCTCTTTACAAAGGGGTGGATGGCGAGAATGTCGTTCAATACGACATGAAGCACGCCGAGAAGATTGGGTTGATCAAATTTGACTTTTTGGGTTTAAAAACGCTCACCCACATTCAGTATGCTTTGGACTTAATTGCTGAAAACCGAGGGCGAAAGTTAGAGCCCTATCAAATTCCCATTAATGATCCTAAAATTTATGAGCTTATGTCCTCAGGCGACTCAGCTGGGGTGTTTCAGTTTGAAGGTGATGGCATCACCGATGCTCTCAGAAAGATTAAGCCCACTTGCTTTGAAGATATTATGGCGATCAACGCCCTTTATCGACCTGGTCCTATGGACATGATTCCTGAGTACACTAAGCGTAAGCACGGCCAATCCAAGGTGGATTATATTTTTCCAGAGTTGGAAGAAGTTTTAAAAGAAACCTATGGAGTTATTATTTACCAGGAGCAAGTGCAGTTGATTGCAGCGAAGATTGCCTCTTACTCATTGGGTGAAGCCGATCTTCTCCGCCGAGCTATGGGTAAAAAAATTGCCGAAGAGATGGCTCAGCAACGCAAACGCTTCTTAAAAGGAGCCGAAGAAAACCAGCATGATAAAGAACGCTCGGAAAAACTTTTTGATTTAATGGCTAAATTTGCTGAGTACGGCTTTAACAAATCCCACTCGGCAGCCTATTGTGTGATCGCTGCGCAAACGGCATGGCTTAAAGCCTACTACCCCGTCGAGTTTTATGCGGCCTTGTTAACCACGGATATGAATGATACCGACAAAGTGGTTAAATACGTTAAGCTTTGTCGCCGTCGGGGTATTGATGTGAAGGCGCCTCATATCAATCACTCGAGTAGTAAATTCCAAGTGAAGGGCGACTCCATTTATTATAGCCTTGCTGCCATTAAGGGCGTTGGAACATCGGCCGTTGAAGCTATTATAGAAGCCCGTGATTCATTGCCATCAAAAAGCTTTACTGATCTCGAAGAATTCTTTGAAGTCGTGGATCTCAGAAGAGTGAATAAAAAGGTGATTGAATGTTTAATTAAAGCGGGAGCCTTTGATGGCTTTGGATATCATCGGTCGCAAATGTTTTCAGGTTACGATAAATTCTTAGACGCTGCAGAGAGCAAAAGACAGGATGCCGAAGTTGGGCAGGAATCCTTATTTTCTTTGGTGGATGAAAGTGAGCAAGAGAAGGTCACTCTACCTGAAGGCAAACCCTGGCCTCGCATGACCCGCCTAACTTACGAAAAAGAGGTGTTGGGGTTTTACTTAAGTGATCATCCCCTCAATGGCCTTGAAAATATTTGTAAGGTTTGGGCCAATACCACCGTGGATCATCTGACGAATCTTGAGAATAAATCCAAAGTGACTCTGGCAGGGATGGTAACCACCTTTAAGGAGATTATTACCAAAAAGGGAACCCGTATGGCTTTTGTGCAATTTGAAGATATGAGCTCTTCAGTAGAAGCCATAGTCTTTCCAAACACCTATGCGGAGTGTGAAACTTTGGTAAAAAGTGAGGTTCCGCTCTTGCTGACAGGAATCCTAGAAAATAAAGAGGGTGAAGCTAAGGTGATTGTGGACAAGGTGAGCACTCTTGCCGATAGTATTCACCAGGCTAAGGGTATTTTGTTCAAGATTAATAATAGTATGGAGCCTAAGCTTAAGATGCTGCGTGAAAGAATCGACAGCAACCCGGGGGAGACCCGAGTCAAAATTGAATTGAATTTAGATAACTTAAAAAAACGAGTGATCTATGATGTGCGCGATCCTAAGGGGATTCATCTTTCCAATGAGTTTTTAGAGGGTTTGCAACAAGACTTTGGTGATGTAGAATTTGTAGAAATATCTCGCTAAAGATCGAATGTGGGGGCATTGATGAAAATAATCATCCTAATTTTATCGATTCTGACTACTTTGCCAGCGCTGGCAAAGTATGAAGCCTTTGTGAGTAAGCAAATTATTGAGGAGAAAGTTGAACGCAAGGCCCGTCGCGAAGCTATTGACAAAGCTACCAAAGAGACGACCCTAGAGCAGATTAAAAAGATGATTGGCGAGCAACGGTTTAAAGAAAATAAAAGTAAAATTGATAGCGAAATTTTAAGCTTACAGAACCGTTTTATTCCGTTTTTTAAAATCTTAAAATACAAGCAAGTGGGCGAGACCTTTGAATTTGATATTGAGGTGAAAGTTTCCACCACTGATCTTCGTCAAGTTCTCCAACAAAAGGGGCTCTTTGCGAGTAGCACCAAGACAGGGATTACTCTCCCTTTTGTAGAGTTTAATAACCGTATCAGTGGAGAATCCTATCGTTGGTGGGCGCCCAGTTTCACTACCCAAAATGAATTGGAATCCCTGTCGTTAAAGTTTGAGAGTGAGCTTTTTCAAGGTTTTTTAGATAAGGGATTGTTTTTGTTAAGGCCCCAGGCTTTTTCCATGGTGAATATGGTTCCCGATGTTTTGCGAAAGACTTTTTTAACTCAAACCGAAATGGTTCAGTTGACGGGGTTGCAAAACGGACAGCTTTACCTAGATGGTAAAGTTGATATTATTTCTAGCCCTCTCAGAGAAAATGCTTACCGGATTCGGGTGCAAATGAGTTGCCGCCAGTCAGGGAACGGCAAAAGTGTTGCTGAAGTGGTGAGAACTTTTGATGCAGCTAGTGGAATTCAGATGAATCAACTCACCAACGACGTTAAGCGTCTCGCTCAAGAGATTGGTAAAGACATTGCAGGGCAAGTTTATGACCTTTGGCAAAGAGGGGTGCTAGAGTCGCAAACGGTGCAGCTAGCAGTGACAGGGAATTTGGACAACAATCAGCTCGATCACTTTAAAAAATCCCTGAGTGAGTCCGTGAATGGTATCCAAGGTCTTCGTGAAAGACTTTTTGAGCCAGGACGGGTGACGTTTGAACTTGATTATGAGGGTGGCGTTGAACTTCTCAAAAGCCAACTAGAAAAAACTCAAATTGAAGGTTTTATGAGTCAGGTGGTTTCTGTGAATGCCGAACAAATCACTCTCGATGTGAAGAGTAAGTAAACCCCGACCTTTGACTTGAGCTCGGTCCAGTCCTGTGGACCCTGCTGGAGTCCGCTTGCATAATATGGATATGAGAAGTCTCTT
Organism: Bdellovibrionales bacterium; assembly: GCA_020435205.1. GTDB lineage: Bacteria > Bdellovibrionota > Bdellovibrionia > Bdellovibrionales > JAGQZY01 > JAGQZY01. The sequence continues at coordinate 14,044 of JAGQZY010000026.1, forward strand.
TTTACTATCCATCGTTAGTTTGTTTTGTGTTCAATGTATGAATTTTGAAGATGTGCGCAGGCGTAGAACGGCTCCTGAGGTGCGCGATCTGCCTCGCCAGGCCCGTGAAGACAATGTGGGCTTGCGGCGCCGGGTGATCGTGTTGCCCTTTTTAAATCTCTCTCCTTATCCTTCAGACAATGCCGCCAATATTGCTAGAAACTCCTTAGTGAGCTACCTCAACCAGACGGGTGAAGTCTTAGTTTTGGACGTAAACGATTTAGCAACGGACATCACTTCTTACCAGGAAGAGGACGGCTATAATATTAAAAAACTTTTACCAGTGATTCGTAAAGTGGGAGCCCATGGCATTGTGGTTGGCCGAATCAAAGAGATCAAAACCAAAAAAATTGGAGACAGTGTTGGCGTATTTAGAAAGGTCAAAGCCCAGGTCAAAACTTTAGTGGATATTGAGATGTACTCGGTAAAAAGTGGAAGCATTCTTGCTAGTGAAGTGCGTTCAGCCACCATCGAAGAAGACGTGACTCGAGTGGCGAAGCAATCCTATATGGACGACGAGTTACGAGACAACCCTGTTCTCATCAGATCCGTGGTGAATGCGGCCTTTGCGAAAATGGTTCCTTCTATTGTGCGCGCTTTAAGAAAACTCAACTGGGAAGGACGAGTGGCTCTCGTGCGCGGAGAAAAAGTTTACTTGAATGCCGGAAGACTGTCTGGATTGCAAGTCGGAGATCTATTGCGCGTGACGGAAGCTAAAGAGGAAGTTTTTGATCCAGAGACGGGGTCTTATCTCGGTAATATTCGCGGTCGCATGAAGGGAACACTGGAAGTGGTTAGCTATTTTGGTAAAGATGGGGCTGTAACCATTGTCCATTCAGGCTCTGGATTTAACGAAAACGACATTGTTGAGTTCTACTAAAATTGATAAATGAAAAACAATTGAAAACCTGACGAACTCTAAATAACTAATATTTTTAACATTCTCATCTTTGACAGAAAATATAAGTTTTTGTCCAATGATAACAGCTGATGAATTGGGCTGCGCCATGTTATCCCCCAATAAACCGACACCCTAGGGTGTCCTTTCATAAAGGGGAGATATTATGAAAAATGCTATTCTTGTAGCGTTGGCATCACTATTGATGGTTCCTGCGGCTCAGGCCATCGAACTTCAGGATCTGGATAAGGTCCAAAGTTTTGAGAACTTCACAACTGAAGAAATGCTTGATTTCAGTGATCTTGAAGACACTCTCATGGAAGCGGAAATGGGGATCAATAACCACGGACACCGCCGTCCTGTGAAATGTGTTGCCCGAAATCGCAGAGGCATTCGTTTTATTGGTGAAGCACCACGAGTTCCTATGGCACAACGTCGTGCCATGAGAAAGTGTCGCAACGCTAGCATGCGTCCTGGAACCTGTCGGATCATTCGTTGTCGCCAAGCTCGTCGTCCTGGTCACGGACCTCATGGCAATGACAACTTAGATACATTTATCGACATCATTAACATCATTGGTGATTTAGCAAACAAATAAGTTTTCACAATATTGTGGAAACCAAGCCGCCAGACACTTTCTGGCGGCTTTTCTATATAAAAATTCCTAAGGCTTGCACCATTTTCACCCAACGATGTTCAGGGTCCACATTGCGAGGTTCACCTGTGATGGATTCCAAGGCTACGGGATGGATTTGTCCGTTTTTATAGACCGCTGCTTGGCCCCACTGATTTTGATCAGCGAGCCTCGCAGCAACAATACCCATAGCTGTTGTCAAAAAACGATCGGTCGTGGTTGGTGGGTGGGATCTTTGCAAATGTCCTAAAACAATATGCCTGGCTTCCCAATCGATTTCTTTTTCAACCCATTGTGCGAGTCTTTGCCCTATCCCGTAATCATGAACCATGACGGACTTGCCACTTTTGTCCATATCTCGCTCGACACCCTCTTCAAGGGTCACTCCTTCAGAAGTGACGACAATAATGCCCCTTTGACTTTTGTGTTTTTCTTTTAGGAAAGTTTTGAATTGATTTAAATTCACGGGTCTCTCAGGGATTAAAATAGCATCGGCCATGGAGGCCATGCCACCACCTAAGGCGATCCAGCCTGCTGTGCGCCCCATGGTCTCAACAACAATAATGCGCTTATGGGCTGTCGCTGTGGTTCTTAAATCGTCCACGGCTTCGGAGACCACCGAGCAAGCCGTGTCATAGCCAAAGGTGGCGTCGGTCCCAGGAAGATCATTATCGATAGTTTTAGGAACACCAATTAACTTTACGTCATGGTCCAATCCCTTCAGGCAGCGAAAGGTTCCATCACCGCCGGCAACAATCAGTCCGTCAATGCCGAGCTCTTTATAGGCCTTAATAAATTCTTCCTCACGGCCTTCAGTGCCCGAGCGATTGGAGGTTCCGACAAAGGTGCCAGCAAAAGCATGTACGCCGCGAACGGCATCAATCGTTAAAGGGACAACGTCTCTGTTGTAGATGCCTTCAAAGCCATCGCGAATGCCAAGAGCCTCGTGGCCAAGGTTAATGAGGGTGCGAGTCGCGGCTTCAATAATCCCGTTGAGTCCGGGGGCGTCTCCGCCGCCAGTCAGTATTCCAATGCGCATAATTTAGTCCTTTTTAGGCAATTTATCATGGATGAAGCTATGGGAAAAATTTCTTTTTGCAAGGACTTGGATCCTTGGGTATGGGTGAGTCATGGATTTTTCTTTGCAAAAAAAATGGCTGGGTTTGACCCCTTACCAAGAGGGCTTAAAGCAACAGGAGAGGGCTCTTGAGTATGTGAAAAGTGATCACGAGGGAGTTGTGCTTGGCCTTGAACACCCCAATGTGATCACCCTCGGTGTGAGAGGACGTGAAGACCTGGACCTTATTCAGACCCCAGAAAATTTTGAAATTGTAAAAATTCGCCGCGGAGGTCAAGCCACCATTCACAACCCGGGGCAATTGGTGATTTATCCAGTTTTGCCTTTGCGTGAATGGGGTTTGGGGGCTAGGGATTATGTTTGCCTGTTAACAAAAGCCACTAAAACTTTTTTAAAAGGTTTAGGTGTTGAGAGTTTTGAAAAAGGGGAGCCTGGGCTTTACACGGATTCTGGAAAAATTGTTGCCTTTGGTGTGCAAATCTCCCGGGGAGTGAGTCTGCATGGGCTTGCCATCAATGTTTATAATGAATTGAGCCCGTTTAAAAATATCCAAGTTTGCGGAGCCCAAGGCCAGGCTATGGACTCCTTGCGCAATCATTCTTGCCAAGCTCCTTTGCATGAGCTTTTCGATGAATGGTTCTCTATCTTAAATTATTCATTGCTACAGACGACATCACGCTCGGCACAGTGTACTGACGACGTCGCATCCGAACACTTTTTAAGAACTTGAGCTATGGCACTGGCTTTGGTTCGGCCTGAAGCCACATGGGTTTTACTAAAACTTTGAATATGGCAGGTCCAATCGGCGGTGCTAGAGTGGCCTTTGTCCATGGCGAGCTGAAAAACTTGATCTTGCAATTGAGCGACGGCCCGTTCAAGCTCCCAAACGCGGCGACGAAGCTCTTTGTTTGAGTAGCGATCATAATCTCTCCCGACTTGAATTTTAAAAATGTCTCGGGCGAAAGTCGCGGAAGGGATGGCGAGTATTAAGGCCAAGGTTATCAAAAAGGCTTTCATAAAGTCTCCTCGTAAAGTTAGTGAGACTATCTTTAAAAATTAAAATTGGATCGTCAATAAAAGACACTGAATGTACTAATTTCGATACCAGCAGGTGGGACGAGCCCCAGGGTTCGCTGCGCAGGCCCCTTGCAAGGGATTCGTAAAGCTCAAATCCTCATCAATATCCGCATTGCAAATAAGGCCTGCCACCATGGTATCCAAACGGCATTGGGCTGGGGGATGGTGGATGAGGGTTGTGTTGACGATAACAGTGCTAGGTGTAGAGATTTTTGGAAAGCTTACTTTTTCAAGTTCGGCATAATAAGAGGTCAGGCTCAGTGCGCCCAATAGGCTGCGTGCACATATATCAGGGGCAAGATGATCGAGGTTTTCACAGGTATGAATCACCTCATCTGTGGGAGTGAGAATCTTTTCGGGGTCAATTTGTGATAGAATTCTTTTCATGCATTTTAAGGAAGAAAAGTAATCGGACTGCCCTTCAAAACTAATGGGTGCGTTGCCAGGAGCTCCCCCTAGAAGATGGCCAATTTCATGGCAAATGGAATGAAGAAAGCCCTCCTCATTGATCAGATAATAACGTGACATCCCGCCAGGGACCTCAAGCCAGTACTCATCTCCCATGCGCCATGCCCACATATTGACTGCGCCATCACTCCAATCTCTTTGGATAAAAAAACGGCCGCCACGTTGTTCAATGAAAGGTCCGTATATGTTTTCAATTTGATCAAGGATCCATTCGTATCGACTTTCTTGGTAGCCATTGTCATATTTACTAAGAGGTGAATAATGAAAATGAGGCCCCACCAAAGAGTGGGGGATCGCCAGGGTAATGATGAACAACCAATTCATGGGCAAAGTCTCCTAGAGAGATTCGTAGCCAGCAAAATGCATTAAATAAGCCACGCCCAGTTTTGCAAAATCTTCCATTTGTTCAGTTTGGTTGATTCCGTCGATCGTATCCCCAGCGGAGTGGATCTTGCGATTGTAACTAAAAGGGTTCTCTGTTGGAAAAGCCACCGGAAAGCCGCGTTTGTGCCAAGAGGCATGGTCGCTGCTGCCAAATAAAAGCATTTGAGTGCTCCAGGTGGTGTTCAGATAGGTGTCGACCAGAGACGCAACCTCGCGAGTGAGGTTTTGATTTGTGTTGTTAGAAACAAAGTAAAAATGTTTCTTCCCATCTTTTGAATATCCAGTCAGATCAAATTGGACCATAGCCGCCACTTGTCGCCCTTGGGCGCGATATTGCTCGGCAATTTCCGCCGACCCAACCAAGCCAATTTCTTCAGCGGCATAGGCATGAATCTCAATCGTCTTAAGCGGTCGCACCTGGTTTTCCATGAGTAAACGGTACACTTCAATGTTCGCGGCAGTCCCAGAAGCATCATCGTCAGCGCCCGGCGCGTTGCTATTGTTATTCGAGTTGATGGAATCAAGGTGGCTTCCTAGGATCACTAATTCATCAGGCGTCTGGCTCCCTAAAATGCGAATAACAAGAGAGGACTGGTCGCTGCCGCGATGGGAAACTAGTTCCATTTCGATGTCTTTGCGATCTGCTGGGGTGAGGTTTTCAAAAATCTCTTTGAGTTTTCGGGAGGTGGCGTGACCTTCTGGTGAAGACTCGAAACGGGTTCCCCACGAGCTCATCAACTCGACTGTCCTCACGATGTGGTCTCGATTGGCTTTATCTAAAATGTCAGCCACTCTTTGATCTTTGTTGCTGATTAAAGGCTTACTGTCCAAAACTTCGGTGACAATGGCGGTGCTGGAAAGCTTTTGCAAACTTCCACATTGGTGACCAAGTTCATGAAGGTCTTGGGCCAGCTCTAACATGGCTGTTCTATTTTTAGGCTCAATAACGATAAATTCCCCAGTTTGTGAGGCGAGCACTTTGCCGAATTGATCAAAGTGGCTAAGGTCGGTCACGTTGGGGGCGAGGCTCGCAAAATAGAAGTCCCTCTTTTCCATGTTCGCCAGAGGTGTTTTCACAATCCAATGGCTACGGGCCTCATGGATAATAAGGTTTTTGGGGAGAGCCGCGGCTAAAATTCCCTCTTTGCTGACGGCTTGAATGGGTGCGACCATTTCAGCGCCAAACAAGGTGAATGAAGAAAGTAAAAAGATCATGAGCATGGTTTTCATAGGACCCCCTTTGCACTCCATCATCCAACGAAGGTCGGGGAGACTGCACTGAAAACCTCTGAATCCAGACCTAGGTATAGACCGATAAAAGGTTGGCTCGTTGCGAAAAAAGTGACTTTTATGGCCTCCAATTTCCCTCTGAAGGGTCTTTCCCAGGGAGTGTAGACATCGGGAAAACTCTTATATAAAAGGCCTTAAATTGAAAATTTGGAGGTCATTCATGATGCGGCTTTTTTTCTTATCCATGCTTTTGCTCACCACGTCCTGCGCCAGCCTTGGTGACAAGTTTAAGCCTGTTGCCAAAACGAATTCTGATAAAGCTCTGCTTTATGTTTATCGGGTTCATCGCTTCACTGGCAGTGCGGGTAGCCCCTACGTCTGCATCAACGATCAGGTGGTTGGTGAGATCCCTGATGGCGGTTATTTTCCTGTTGAAATTCAACCCGGCCAACACCAGGTCTCCTTAAAGAGTCTTGGCGAGGAGCTAGTAAAAACACCTTTCCAGGCGCGCGCTGGGCAAACCTATTACTTGCGTATGGAAACCACGGCCTCTAAAAAAGGGACGGGGACCGGTCTGGTTATGGACTCTATGCTTGCCAATAGTGATGAGGAAAAAAAGGCGATTCTTGCTAGCTTGGACACCCGTGCGCAAAAAAACAACGACGACCCCGGCTTTATTTTTGTGAAGGAGTCTTTTGCTCTGAATGAGATCAAAAAAAATAAAATCTTTAATGTCCCCAAATATGAGAAAAATTACTGCGGGAAACTTGAGCGAAAATCGGCAAAAAAGAGGAGGTAAGGAATGAAGTTATTTTTAAACCTCTTCGCTATTATTTTTTTGCCCACTTCTGTTTTTGCTGCTCCCATTCGCCCGCTCCTTGGTTTGGGCCTTGGCTTTGGCGGGGATTCTGTAGTCAAAGCTTACTACCAAAACGGTACGGAGTCAGAGATTAAAGCGGGTGACGGGGTCAGCTTTTACGGTGGGGCGGTCACCAGACTTTGGCAACAAAGTGAGCACCTCATCGATTTGCAGGCCACCCTTGGCTATAAATTTAAAAGTACAAAGGCGGCAACTAACGGGGAGTTCAGCTTTTCCAAAGTTCCAGTGGATATTTTAGGGCTTTACCGCCATAAGCAATATAAGTTTCGAGGTGGAGTCGGAATCACTTATCATCTCGGTAATAAGTTCTCTGGGACTGGAGTGGTCTCCAATTATACGGCCGATGTGGACAATGCCCTAGGCTTCGTATTGCAGGGTGATTACCTACTTGGCTTTTTAGAGAACATGGCTATAGGTCTACGCTTTGAGTCCATTAAGTACACTTTTAAAGCCCCCAGCTTCCCGGCTCAGGATCTTAAAGGCGACAACATAGGTTTTTATTTCCAGTATGTCTTTGGAAGTGATGAGGCCTCTAGCTAGGTGTTGCCCCCCCTTTTATTTTGACTTTTTTGGGGCACCGAGGGATAAATTGGAGCTCTTAACGTGGTCTCTTGGCGCAGTTGGTAGCGCGTCTCCTTGACATGGAGGAGGTCACTGGTTCGAGCCCAGTAGAGACCACCATTTTTCTCCTCTAAACGCCATTGGTTTCAACCCACCTATTGTCAGTCAGCACTTATTGACGCGACGCGATTGCGAAATATCAATAATTCTTGTTTATAGAGGGTTGAATGGGGTACTTAACGTCTTATGTTTAATGAATTCTTACGAGAGCAACGCGAAGCCGCCGGTTTATCGCAAAAAGAGGTAGCAACAAAGTTGGGCTATTCATCGGCACAATTTATCTCTAACTGGGAGCGAGGAATCTCAGCCCCTCCAGTTAAAATACTACGTAAATTGGCAAAACTATATAACGTAAAAGACGCGACTCTTTTAGATACCTATCTCACTTTTGTTGTTCAATCTATAGAGGACGAATTTTACTCACAACGAAAGGCGTGAATCTATGCGTTACTCATTTTTTGATCCTCAGCGGGATTCTGGGCAAGTTTCTGATTTCTTAGTGGAGTTTAAGGAAGCCGCCGAGAGTTTAGTAGCCCTATTGAGAAAGTCTAATATCAAGATCGTCCCTTATTTCTCAGATTCTTTACCTTACTTTTCCAGTCTATCGAGAGAAGAGAAGGAGTCCATTTTAAGCAAAATTAATTTTTTAGTTAAAGTCTACTCATCATCAATCAGTCAAATTTATTCGAACCAGGCACTGGTATGGCGGGCCCTTAAAAAACTAAAAATGCAGATCCCCAACGAAATCATGGGTAGCATTGATGACGATGATATTGTTGAAATTTATGACACTCAATTTATCCAACAATTTTGCAACCTACGTTTTTTTGAGATTTGTAGCTACTCCATCGAGCAGCTAACCTGCCTACCTTGGACTCAACTGTGGGAACGTCGGCCAAAAGATATTGAAGATCTTTTTGAGATTGCCGCTGTTTTATCGGAAGAACAAAAACCTATTTTTTTAAGTAACCGCCATAAAGTCAAAGAAATGAGTTCACCATTCCAATACGAAATTGACTATGAATTAAAGGCTGCCGCCCCTGTGAAAAACATCCAAGGAGACTTGGTTGGGTTCATTGTTGTTGAAGGCAGCGAGGTCACGGGTGGAGCCCTCACTGCCGAGGAAGAAGAGGCCTATTTAAAGCGTTACCTTTATCCCCTTGAGATGGGGGCAAATATTAGGTCTTTAAATTAAGCAGCTAGATCTTTGCCAAAATAATAATTTTTAGACAAGCAAGAGTTCGTGAAAGCCATATAAAGATCTGTTGAAAGAATCATATTCTCCTCAATGAGTTTTAGGCTATCGGGATCTAGGTCTGTTACCATGGCGAGTGCTTTTTCCATATGGGAAACGTCTTCCTCGACATGCAAAGCGATAAATTTTGTGGGTAAATCCGCAGCGCTACTCTGCACTTTGTCGTGAATGGCTTTGCCGTGGGTAATAGCCAAGCCTTCCAAAGATAAAATCCATCCATAAACAGAGATTGGGTTTACATGCTGGATTTTATAAAATTGTGTGGCATAAAATGCAGTCACTTCAGAGCCTTGTGAGAAATTGCTAATGTTATATCCCATTTTTTGTAAATCAGCGTAGACCAATTTTTCATGGCCCTTTTCTTCGCGGGTGTGCTGAACAAATCTTTGGTGATGTTTGTCTTGAGCGATTCCAAAATGTGCCGCTGCAAGTGTTAGAATGCGAGTTGATTGACAAATGTAATAGTAAGATTGCGCAAGCCAGTTCATATAAAAGTTTTTCTCATTCCAAGGTAAGTCTAAAATTTGCTCATACCGCTTCATTTCATTTTCAAAACTTTGGTATATATTCATCGTGGCCTCCGAGAGTTATCTTTACTTTTCTTGAAATAAATATATTTTGTTTATGTATTGTGAGCTATGCAAATCTGATTTTTTTGGAAATACTGGATGGAGGTAGGGAATGGTGAGTGACTTAGGTCTTGTCGTGTTCGAAGGGCACAACTATTTTAATTCTGAAGCTCTCCCCATACGGTCGAATATCTATAATTTCTGGAAAGAACTTTGGATAAAAGTGAACCGGGAGCTCGGTCTTAATAATGAAGTTTTGAGCGATACCTTTAATAGGTACGATGTCATTATTGCTTTGGTAGAAAAATCGACAAAAAAAGTGATCGGCACCTCTTTTCATTCTTTTTTTGATCTTCTCGATGTAGCCACTCAACAAATGAAGTATATCAAAACCTACTCGCCATCCTTTTTTGACGAACTAAAAAGCAAAGACATTCGATCGGTAATGTCCACTGAGTATTTAGCGATTAACCCTGAGTATCGTAAAGGGAAGAAAGGTATTCTCTATGCAGACATCATTGCCTCAATCGTGACCCACGTTTTTCAGATGTCCCCAGCAGATGCTGTAATCTGCGCTGCGCGCAATGACGTAGGCGTTAGTAAGCTGGCTAAGGTTCATGGCTACCTCAGTCTTCTGGATGATAGTGACTTTAGAGGGTACCACTGCGATCAAATGGTATTATATCGACAAAACATAAGTAAAGGTCGGCCGCTCAATAAGGAAGATGTTTATAAAGAAATTTGGGCTAATCGTTCCCACTATTTTAACTATGTAACATTGCGTGATTTTATAGAAAATCCGAGGGTTGTGGCTTAGTCAAAATCTTTTAACTTATAGGTGTCGAGAAACTGAATGATGGCACTCTTATCCTTTGAAATTAAAGTTTTCGCCAACCCTTTTAGTTTTTTGTTGGTATCGTTCAAGCGATCCATCTGTCGATTCAACTTTCCGAGATCTTCTAAGGAAACTTTGATATCTTTACTATTAAATCTTTCTTTGAAGGTCAGGTTCTCTAATTGCATTTTAGCAATAGCTATTGGGTTAGAAAAATCATGGGATAAGCTACCAGCAACAACGCCGGCATCAAAAATATAATCAATAGGCGCCAAGCCCTCATTCACGGATACCAGCTCGACGAGAATGCCTTTACCAATGCTTTTAGGAAAGGTTAACGGTTCATGATGTAAGATGAACTGCTTATCCTTCTCATCTTTTTTGCAAACCAAAATGTCCACGGGCCGACTGTCTTCGTTGAGAGGGATTGAGACTGAGTTTTCGTCTTGATCGGCAAAAATGGCCATAAGGTCATTCAGGTGAACATCTTCAATTCTGGCAAAATCTTTGATGAAAAACCGTCTGAATGAAGTGTTCAGTATTAAGGGGCGGCCGTCAAAGGACCAAATGGAACTGCCAATATGGCTAAAGTTGGCGAGAAGATCCTCACGTCTAATCATGTCGCACTCCGCCACAAGTCGGGCTAATCAAGGTTTAAAAAGGGTTGACCTCATTGAACGAATATATAAACATTTTTTGTTGAGATGAGCAATCGAATTTTAATCGTAGATGACGATAAAGAAATCAGAAGCCAACTATCCGTCTACCTGATCGCTGCAGGCTATCAGGTAGACCTTGCAGAGGACTTGCCAAGCTTTTTCAATGCTCTGCAGGAAAGAATTCCAGGCATTGTTCTCCTCGACTTTAATTTAGGAGATACCAAGGGCAGTGTTGTTTTACAGGAAATTCGAAAACGGCCAGAGTGTGAAAAAATTCCTGTCATCGTTGTCACGGGTTTTGCCTCAGAGCCGGAACGAGTTGAATTATTGAAGATGGGTGCTGACGATATCGTTCAAAAACCATTTTCTTTGGAGGAACTACGAGCAAGAATATTAGCCAATTTGCGTAGAGCGAATAGCTATGCAAAAATTGATGGCATTTTTACTTTTGGAAATATGCAATTGAACAAGAATAAACTTGAGTTTGTTACGGAAGGTCAAGCGATTCGACTGACCAACACAGAATTTAAGATTTTATTTGAACTGGTTTCAGCCAATGGATCTATGGTGAGCCGCAGGCGTTTGGTCGCCAATTCAATGGCCTGGGGAGTGGATCTTAGTCGGTCTCTGGATGTCCACATCAACTCTTTGCGGAAAAAATTATTAAACGCGGATACAACAATTAGGACTTTAAGAGGGAAGGGTTATTCCCTGGAGTAAAAAATATTTAAGAAATTAAGCAATAATTAAGATTTGTTTCCGAACAGAGTGAAAAGGTTGATTTGAGTATACCTTAGGGGCTTCCCATTCAGTGGTCGGGCTGCTCGAGTGAGAAGCTCCCTTTTTTTAAAGGTTTTTTAATATGTTAGTAAGCAAAGGAAGTCTAGGATTTAGAAAATGGATTCTGGTCGTTGAAGATGATGTCGAATTTGCGGAACTGGTAAAAACCTATTTAAACCTACACTTTGAAAATGAACTAAAAATTGTGACAGCCGTCGATGGAGCGGATGCCACTCGCAAGGTCAATTTTCAGGCCTTTGATTGCATTATCACGGACTTAGCTATGCCGAACAAAGAAGGGCACGCCTTTATATCCTATGTAAGGCGAAGTAATCTAAACGCGGAGTGCCCCGTGATCATAATTTCTGGTTTACCTCGAGACCCGCAAGCTGACCATGAGCATAGTTTTACATACAGGTTGGATAAGCCATTCAATCAGAATGAAATCATCCCTTTAGTTGAGTCCCAGATCAAACTTGGTAAAGCCAACAATAGAATTGCCGCTGATTTAGTTAACAATATTTTGCAATCCATTATTGATTTTTCAAGCAGTGTGATTGGTGTTGAGTTGGCAACCGGAGGTGCTAGCCTCAAGAAAAAAAGAGAAGCTATTGATTTTGACCAAGTGGGCAAGGTCACAATATCAATAACGGGATCAAAAAATCTAACAGTATATATTGGATTTCCAAGAGTCTTTTTAGAAAAACTAGCCGAGAAGTTTGAAATTGAGTTCAAGCCAGAAAATATCGCAATGGCAGCTTGTCGAGTCTTAATTAAGCGAATGATCAAAAGGCTTAATATTGATAGCCAGTTTTCTGGAGCCCAAATATGGGTTTTATCTGGCAAAGAGGAAAATGATCTCTTTATGGCCAAGGGGATACAAATGCCCTTAAAGAGTGAAGACGGAATAGAGCTCGCAGTGATTCTGCCATCAGATACGAATAATAAGCATTGAGGAGTTTTAGAGTGGAAAAGTCAGAAATTTTAATTGTGGATGATGAAAAGGATCTTGCTGATTCGCTTTCGTTTTATCTTCATTTGAATGGCTATTCGCCAAGCATTGCTCTTTCTGCTGCAGAGGCGATCCACTTAGTGGATAAGAATACCAAACTCGTCATCTCCGACATTTGTATGCCTGGGGCCAATGGGATTGATATGCTCAAAAAAATGGCAGAAAAATTGGGCTATGAACCTAACACAATATTTTTATCGGGATTTACCCAGGAGTCTCATAAGAAACTAGGGGAGGTCAATCCTCTTGAGGTTCTAAGCAAACCTGTCGATCTGCCGAAACTTCTCAATTATCTGCGCCTATATGTCTAGTGCAAAAAAAATTCCTCTCAATTCAGCTCAAAATCTACAACATTGGAAAGCTGACAAAAATGAAGGCCTTAATGAAAAAGAGTTGCGTGCTCACTACGAGCGAGCGCTCGAAGGCGCTTGTTTGGGAATGTGGGATTGGAATCCCGTCGATAACTCCGTGCGGTTTGATCGAAGATGGTGTGAAATGATTGGTTTGGATTTTGAGTCCACGCCAATGGAATTAAAAACTTGGGAAGACCGAGTTCATCCTGAAGATCTTAAGAAATGTTATGATGACATCAAAGCTTATCTTAATGGGTTAACCCCTTTTTATGAGAATATTCACAGGATGAAGCATGCTAATGGGCATTGGGTCTATATATTGGATCGAGGGAAAATAGCAGAAAGAGCAGAGGATGGGAGTCCAGTACGTTTTACCGGCACGCACTTTGATATTAGTATTTTTGAAAAAAATAGAAAAATGCTGTCTGTGCTTTTTGACAACAGTCCCATGGGGTTTTTATTCTGCGACAAGAATGGACTCATTCGGCAGACCAATAAAGCTTTTCTCTCATTTTTTGAAAACAATGCTCTACCCACAAATACCTGTTTGGTGGAGGATATCGTTTTTAATTGGGATCGAAGCCCTTTAAAACTCAATAACAGTTCCCTGAAGAACTCTGATTGCACCCATTTCGAAGGATTTATTAAAGACAATCAGGGAGTGGAAATATCAGTCAACGTTACTTTGTTTGGGGTTGACGAATTCTTAGAGGATGGAGGCTATTGGCTAATTGTCGAAGACCAAACAGAAAGTTTACGAATTGCCAGTGCTCTTAAAAAACAGCAGGAGATCGCCTTACACTCAGCGAGACTGGCTTCCATCGGAGAGTTGGCGGCAGGGGTTGGTCATGAGATCAACAATCCACTGATGATTATTTTTAACGCCATAGAGTCTGTGAACCCAAGTGTTCGTGAAGATCCAAGCATGAGCCTTTTGTGTGAAAAAGTCGAGGCGGCATCGGTTCGTATTAAAAATATCGTGGAGGGTTTAAGGAGTTTTGGTCGGCTCAATGACAGCAATAATGAATGTATAGACTTGTATGGTTTGATTCGGAAGACGATTTCTATGTTGCGCGAAATTTTCGAAAAAGAGGGTGTTTCTATAAGCGCAGACCTTGTAGCAGATATGTATATTGAAGGATCTGCACAGCAGATACAACAGGTTCTTATTAACCTGCTGACCAATGCTAGGGATGCCTGCAGGGAGGTTGCAGAACCCAATATTCATATCACCTTAAAAAGAAGGAATAACTGTGCATGGCTAAAAATATCTGACAATGGCAAAGGGATTCCTCAGGAGATTCAAAACCGTGTCTTCGATGCTTTTTTTACCACTAAAGATGTGAATGAAGGCACGGGAATTGGGCTTTCTATAGTTCATTCGATCGTTGAAAGTCATGGAGGTAAGATCTCTTTTCGTAGTCGGCCAGGTAAAAAAACAACATTCCAGCTGCTTTTCCCACTCACTGAAATGGCTTGCTCCGTTGCTGAAAAAGTGGCTTGCAAGAAAAATGTCCATTGCCGACCTTTGCAGATTCTGTTGGTTGATGACGAACCGGATATTGGAGAATTGCTGGCCAACTTAATTGAAAGCCTAGGGCATACCGTGACCACAGCCACTAACGCAAAAATGGCCCTTTCCATCCTCAAGGAAATAGAGGTTGATGTAGTGTTGTCGGATTTAAAAATGCCCCATATGAATGGTAATGAGTTTTTTCAAGAAATTCGAAAGCGGTTCCCTCAAAACAAAGCCAAGCTTTTTCTAATGACCGGGGGAATCTCAATAGAGCCCGAATTTAAGCGGGAAGGTTCGGCGGCATCCACCTGTGATGACTACCTTTTTAAACCCTTTAAAAAGGCTCAGCTCCAGGAGCTTCTTTGCAGATACTTTTCCTGATTTTGTGCCTTATGCAAAAAAACTCTTAGGGAAGACCTTATTCATCTAGTAAAAACAAGTAGTTATGCGAGAGGCTAGGTCTGAGTCTCTATGGATGGCAAGCCTGTCAGACAAAAAGCCAAATTGGCAGCCGCAAACCTTTCCTTTTTACAGGATAACCTGACTTGCTCGAAGATCGGGCAGATTTTTGCTATATGGTTACCATAACCCAAACATAAAGAGGTCCCCCATGCCTAAGAGTTTTTTTGTAGTCCTATTTGCGTCCTTTGTGAGTCTGTCGACAGCCTTCGCAAGTGGTTTCGACTTGGTGGAAAGTAAAGATAATCAAATATGCAAAGTCCAAGATAAAAAAGTAGTGAGTTGCTTACCTAAGGCGACCTATTACGGATCGGAAGGAGAGAATACTCAATTGGTACCAAGCCTCGATGTTCTGGCCAGTGCAAAAAGAGTGATCGCCATTCAGGACAAAACGTCCAAAGAAGAACTCACTCTTGAGGATATGCTCGGTGGAATTTTCTCCTCATCACTTTTAGGTCCAGAAAAATTGGCTTACATCGTCGCCAATTATCGTGAACTGAGTATACGGAATATAGCTGCCCCTCAGATCAGTGGTGATGAAATCCCTGCTGAATATCTTGATCTTGAAAATAAAAAAATTGAGATCCCCATCTTTTTCAGTCTACGCTGGAAAGGCCACAAGCTTATGGAAGGCACCTTGAATGTTGAGGCGGTTCTTGTACTTGATTTGGTGTCTGAAGACGATGCCAATAATGAGGAGGGTGGAGCCGATATTCTATCAGTCTTTGCTAATCCTAAAGTTAAGGAATTTTCTGACAGCTCTACAGAAGCCAAAATTGAAGCCCTCAGAAAACTTGAAACCGCTGCTCGTTATATTCATTTTAAATCTGTAGCTGGGAAGGGAACCTCTGAGGAAAAAACCCAGTTTCTTTTAGAAGAGGTGGCTGCTCCCATGGTGACCCATGAGGTTTACACCACACCTATTTACAAAAGCTTTTTGACTGCAATTGGCGAGGTTATCGTTGAAATCTTCAAAGGGATAGCTATTGGCGGGCAAGGCCAATAGTTTTTTAAGAAAGGACTCCTGGAATGACGAGTCCTTTTTTCTTTTCCTCGTAAAACCCCTTGGGACTTTTAAATAAAGCACCTATGGTTGCTGCCAAATCTTCAGGGAAAATGAGCTTCACATGATCAAAAGAGTCTGGCGCTTTATTGACCACCTGACCCGTTTTGAAATCAATAGGCCTTGAGACATGTTGGGCGATTCCAGTATTGGATTCTTTTCTTTTGATCACGAAGCTTTTCCCGATGTTTTTGCCACCTTGAATGCCGCGGCCAGCAAGAAGGACCGAGTTAGCATGAGGGTTGTGATCTTTGCCGCGACCGCCATTTAAGAAAGGTGTGCGCGAAAATTCGGAAACCACATAAAACGTAGTTAAGTCAAATAGGCTTAGGCCGTCAGCGTATTCTAACTTTTTAAAGCCTGAAAAGAGCTCAGCAACACTAGCCCAGCCACTACTTTGGCCACTCATGTGCACGCCCTCATGATTGGAATGGGTATCTAAGTTCAAGCTGTTGAAAGTAAGGGCTGCTTGTTGGGCAGAACCAGACATAAATGCTGCCGCTAGTTTAAGGTGTTTATTGTCAGTAATTCCAGCCTGTTGAGCGGTAGCTACAGCCTTTAAAAACTGTGGCATTAATTTATCAGCTTCAATAAGGTCGGCTTGAGCTTGAGCAAAGGAGGAGCCATCGTCCACGTTGAGGAGGTCAGAAAAGGGGTTTTGCCCAGAGGAGTCTGAGGTCGTTAATGAGGAAAGATCTGTGACAATAGCCGTGCGCTCCCCAAGACTGATCGACCTTTCAATCAAAATTCCCATGGGACCAGCATCATAGGTCGCAGCCAGTTCCACAGGAAAGACCGCGGTTTTGCCATCGCCATAGCCAGAAGACATAATGTCGCGATTGGTTTCATGGCCGGCGTCTCGCCTCATTTCAATCCCATTAATCACCAGGATGTCCTGGCTATGAGGGGTGAGTGCGCTGGCGGCGGGGCCTAGAGAGAGTTGGCCATTCTTTAAAATTTGGTCCTTCTGGTACTCGATAAAAATGTCTTCTTGACTGCTGCCATCGCTATGGTCTTTAGGATCTAAGCTCAAAGTCACATCCCAGCCGTCTTCCATTTGAATCAAAACAAAAAAGTGAGGGAAGTCACCACTTTGGGCCATAGCTTGCTTAAAATTTAAAATAGGGAGAAGGCCTGATGAGTAAAGACACAAAAGCCCTGCTGCTTTTAAAAAGTTTCTTCTATGTAGGGTAAGCTTGCTATTCATGACATCCTCAGTAGGTTAAGTACTCTTCTGTAATTAGTAGAACCATGGCCATTTTTGCTATAACGTCATCGAGAAATTCATCTGGATTTTTGTTAATTTTCTCAAAGGCTCGTTTCTTTGCTAATTGTTGTCTAGAGTCTGACAAAATCCCAGGCCCCAAAATTATTTCCGCAACACCATTAAATATCTGTGTTCTTTCAGATTCGTTGAGATCTTTCCACGATTTGCGCAAACCATCTTCGCGGGTGAAGCTGATCTTTGGCTCCGCTTGATTTTGTTCAAAGTTTTTTCCAAAGGTGCTTAAGGAGTATTGATAACTAGTTAAACATTTCATCCACCAACGCAGGTAGTTGGGGTTGACGTATTTAAACAGGGGCAAGCCTGTGGCAACCACCGAATAACCCATATTGTTGCCATCACCATCGAAAAACTGGGGATCGCAATTGTAATCTGGAGTGGACCCAAATATAGTGAGAAGACTATCGGGGAGTTCGTGACCAGAGACAAGGCGGCGGTAAGTGTTGTAGAATGTGGGTTCAAGCTTGTCTTTAAACCCTTTTTCATAGGATCGACTGTCCTCTAACCCGATACTATCAGGGGAATCAACAGTGGTTTCCCCTTTGTCGTCCTTGGCACCACCTTTGAGCCACGCAAAGATCAAATCCCTTTCATGGGGAGTGAGTTTCCAGTTCGCCTTTTTAGGGGGCATACTCGATTTTTGACCTCGATTGTTGATGTCAGTAGCCTTTACCAGAGACTTTAGGATGTCGACATTCGAACTCATAAAGCTTGGGAAGGGATATCCAGAAGAAAGTTCCGGCGCTAAGGGTTCGTCTGCATGGCAACTATCACATCTTTTGAATATGGGCTTCACATGGGAATAGCGAATGTCGTCTTCCTTAAGTAGTGGAGGGCTGGAAAATTCTTTTCTTTTAGCAAGATAGGTAATGAAGTCTTTAGGTTTACGGTCGAGGCTATTAAATTGTTCGGTAATTTCTTGATGAATCTCAGGTTCCAAGGGCACATCTTCACCAATGATCCAATTCCAGAAATGCTGAGTTTGACATTTGGCATATTGCTCTTGTTGAACGAGGTTTTGTGACATTTCATAGAGACCTGTGACCTCGATGGGATTCATGTCTTTATTATAGACCAAAGCACCTTTTGGCGAAAAGGGGTTGAGGTAAACACTAGAGCCAGCAAAAAGATTAGCCATCGGGTCTAACTTGTAATGACAGGATTGGCATTGCTGATCGCTAGCATGACGTTTTTCATTAGGCAAATCAATGGTCCCACCATGAGCCATCTTTAATTGTAGGGATTTTTCTAAAAGTTCTCTATCCTCTTTTTCACTAGATAAGACAATGGGTTTCATGGCATCACATAAAAAAATACGGAAAATCTGGGCCGCACGTCTGCGATTCTTATTGATTTTGGTGGTTTGAAAGCGACTAAAAAATCGACTGGTGGTGATAACGCCACTCAAGACCTTTTTTTGCTCCGCAGATTCTGCTCGCAAGCTCACATAGTCGGCTGATTTTTCTCGGTGGTCATTTTGCAGAAGTTGCAAGTCCTTTTGTTCGACATAGTTGGCTAAGGCTGGGCCAAGTTCTTTATAAAAT
>JAGQZY010000027.1 GCA_020435205.1 Bdellovibrionales bacterium
GCCTATCGAAAAGGTGATCTAGAAAAGGGTGAAGATCAAACTCTTGATAATCACAAGCAGATAGTTGAAGAAGATTCAAGAATGTTGTTTTCTGATTTGATTAAGCGTTTTAAAGATGAGCATTATTGCGTTATCGAAAAAAGCACAAAGCAAAACTATGAAAAGATGATGCCGCATCTTGAGTTTTTACACTCTCAAAGAGTGGATGAAATCAACTCTACTGTGATTAAGAGCCTGGCGAAGCATTGGATAAATGCCCCAAGACGGTTTAACAGAAAGTCGTATGAAAAAGAATGGCAATTGTTGAGCTGTTTATTGAACTTCTACAGAGAAGAAGTTGAAGAAGGTGCAGATTATTCGGTGCCGAGTTTTAAGAAAGCTCGGAAAATGACAACCTTTGATCCTTCTAAATTTGTTCCGAGAGTTTTGGAGGACCGCGAGCTGTTAATATTTTTGGATGAGTTGGGGAAGGAAAAAAATCCTCAATATAGAGACGTGGCAGAATGCCAGTATTATTTAAGTTCAAGAATTGGAGAGACTTGTGGACTTCATCCTGACCAGATTGATTTATCAAGAATGGAAGTGATGATTAGTAGAACGGTCCATTGGGACCTGAAGACTTGGAAGGCTTCGATCAAAAATTATCCAAAGAATACGGAGCACAGGATTGTGGAAATACCAGAGCCGCTTGTTCCGACTCTGTTAAGGTTAATGAATTTGTGTGAAGATGGAGGTTTGCTTTTTCGTAGGAGAGATGGAACACCATTAAACCGTAAAACGATTGCAACGGTCTATAATCGAGTTTTAAAAAGATTGGGCTATGATCGTTATGTATCTGGAACTCACTTTATAAGGCGTCAATCGGCAACAGCCATTCAGGATGTAACGGGCGATCTAAGTGTCACTCAAAAAGCATTGGGTCACTCATCGTCGAGAATTACTGAAATGTATATTGCAAATACACGCAAGCAGCGTGGACGAGCGGCATCGGCATTGAACGATACTTTTAAAAATGTAGAAAGGGATGGGGGAAAATCCCCCATACAAAACGGAGCTGTCCCACAGTGTCCCACAAGTGAGGGCTTCAAAAAAATTTCTATAATAAAATAAGGGGGTTAGAAGATAAATGGATGGGGTAGCAGGACTCGAACCTGCGAATAACGGAATCAAAATCCGTTGCCTTACCAACTTGGCGATACCCCATTAAAATTTGAGGTCCCAAATTAGCCACAATGGGGCCTCGAATCAAGCAGAAAAAAGTAACCCCCTTGCGGGGGCCACCACCAACGGAGCAGGGACCCCGAAGATGCACGATTTTTAGTCAATCTATAGGTATTTGTAAATTTAAGAATTCAGTTTTTTAGACACTTCGCCCAATGATTCCCCAAGGTTCTTGAGTTCGTCCTCATAGGCTTGAAATACGGCCTTTTCCACCTCTTCCCGGGTTTCCTGGTTGAGGGGGTGGGCGATATCGCGGAATTGTCCGTCTTTACGCTTCTTGCTGGGCATGGCGACAAATAGGCCGCTGTGCCCCTGAATGATCTTCAGGTCGCGAATCACAAAGCAATCATTAAGGGTGATGGTGACATAAGCTTTGAGGCGATCTTCGTTGACTGGAAAGACTTTGATTTCAGTGATTTCCATATTCATGTTGGACTCCTTGGTGTCGTTCGCAGACAGATTCTCTGTCAGTTGAAAAAACTATCGGAAGGTCCAGGAAAAAGTTTAGAGTTCGTCTCAAGATGAGATGAAAAAAGGATTGGGGAATGATTATTTTTTATTTTGAGTCAGCCCTTGGCTGAAGGTTAGTCATTTTTCAAAATGACTTCGATACGTTCTTTGCCTCGGGCAATTTTGAGTTTGTTCTCACCCTCCTTCAGAGCTTTAATGGCTTCTGTGGCATTATTCACCTCTTCACCATTGATGCTTAATAAAACATCCCCTTCAAGGAGTCCTGACCTTGAAGCAGGGCTGCCAAATCGAACGTTATTAATGATAGGGCCAAATGGAGTTTTGAGAGGGATACTAAATGCCTTGCGGGCGCCGCTAGAGCTGTCACTGACTGAAAAACCAAAATCATAGGGCGCATTTTGTCCCACATAGATTTTTTTGCGAACGCGATTGGCGCGCCCAGCTTCGGGATACTCGCTAATCACGACATTGAGGCTCACTTCTTTAAATGGTCCTTGCGGAGTTTGGCGTAAAACTTTAATGGGGTAGGATTTGCCAATTTCCGCATCTTGAATGCTCGTGGTCAAAGACTCCACGTGATGGACAGGGGCTTTATTAAACTCCACAATCACATCATCCTTTTGTATTCCTGCCTGATCAGCCGGTGTGTTGTTGATCACTTGGCGAACGAGAACACCACTGGTGGGAAGGCCAAAACGGCTTGCTGCCATGGGGTGAAGGGTGGCCATCTGCACTCCGAGAAAACCTCGTTTTACGTAACCATGCTCTTCAAGATCGCGAATGATTTGTTTTACGTAATTTGACGGAATGGCAAAGCCAATGCCCTGCGCTCTCGCATCAATGGCACTATTCACGCCAATGACATAACCTTTGGTATTTAAAAGGGGGCCGCCGGAGTTTCCTGGATTGATGCTGGCATCCGTTTGTAAAAATGGAAAGCGATTGAGTTCACGAATGGCCCGACCTTTGGCAGAAATAATTCCGACTGTCATCGAATCACTGTGCCCAAAAGGGTTGCCAAAGGCGGCAACGTATTCGCCGACTTCAAGCTTATCGCTGTCACCAAATTCAAGAGGGGTGACTTTCACTTTATCTTTTAATTTTAAAAGGGCAAGGTCACCGCGCTTGTCTGTGCCGACAATGTCTACGGCATGCAGCTGCTTTTCCCCGTTGACCTGAACTTTTAGGGCGTTGGGGGTGCGGGTGACAATAGCGGGTTCAACAACATGGTAGTTAGTTACAATGAGTCCATCGGCGCGAATGACAAAGCCCGTTCCGATGGGTGATGAATTTTGTGGCTCCCCGGGCATTTCGTATTCAAAGCCATGGCCAAAAAACTCTTCCATAAAATCAAACATTGGATCGCGAAACCGTCGAGAGGATTGTCTGATTTTAGGAGGTTCAAAATAGACGCCAACCACGCCAGGGCGGGTGAGCTTGGCCATTTCAATCCACAGGTTACTAGGGAGAGGCTCTTTCAGATTGGCTTTGTCGATGGGGGCAGCCCATGCGCTTATGCTAAAAAAAAGAGGGAGAATCCAACGAATCATTTCACCGCCACATACTTCATTTTGAGATCAGATAAGAGTTGTTTTAAAAATTTCTCTTCTTCATCGGTTAAATTGTTTTCTGTTTTTGTCTGTAGGACTTCTAAAAGATCTATATTAAATTTTGCCATTTCTTTATCAATCTCAGTGTTGCCGGTGGAGGGGTTGGGGGCTAAGCCCAGGCTCATCGCGGCCGAAGAGGCAACAGAAAGAACCAAGGTTGAAAAGCTGGCTTCTAATTTTTGCTGTTCCATAAAAAACTCCTTGTGCATCACCCATACTTTAAATTTGTGGGGCTGTCTCACCAGGCCTTGTCATAAAGTAATACTGGCTTTTTCTTTTGAGGATAAGGTCTGGATCTATGGTCAAATAAGCTAGGGGCGCTGGTGGCCACTGATCATGGGCTTTAAGAAGTTGTTGAATTTTATCTCTCAGTCTACGCACGAGAATCTCTCCGTAAGTTTTTTCCATCTCCTCTTTGATTTGTGCAAACTCCCTATTCAGGGGAAAGAACAAGGGGGAGATAGCTGAGTGAAAGGCCCGTTGTAGGGACCTTTTTCCCTTTTTTACACCTCTCAGGCGGTCAAGGCCATAGGTCAGTAAACTGATTGGAAAGACTAAGAGCGCGATCTGCAGTCCTAGCTGGTGAGCTTGGGCGAGAGTGAGGCGTCGATGCCAATCCAAGAGCATTTGCTGTTCTTCGGAGTTTAATTTTTTTACGAGGAGTGGTGAAATGAGCCACTGGTGGCGACTTCCCGGTATAGCTAAACTGAGAGGCCAATCTGTTGCCAATTCCAACAGTTGAGCGCGGAAGGGTTTTTCATTTTTAGAAAAATCATCCATAATTTTTTGCAGGGGATGGGCCTTGAGTCGCAATCCTGCATATCTTTTGAGCAAGATTTGTGGGGCCATATAGCGAGACAAGACCTCCCAGATGAAAAGGGCGACCAAAAGCAAAAAGCCTAACCAGCGGTGAACAAACAGAGTGACGAGGAACATGAGCCCAAAAAAGAACCAGCGGATCCAAGACAAAAGAGTGTAGGGCTTCACAAGCCATGGGGAGTTCATGGCGACAGACTCTATTCTCAGGATCCTGGAGCGTCAACTGTGAGTCCCGGCTCAGAGGCCTTTTGCGGGGCGCAAATAGTTAAAATGATTGATTAAGAAGTGGGCTCCTAGAAAAATAGGGAGATCTATATAATCACGTCAGGGGGATATGTGGAAGTTGATGTAATGGCGCTCAATGCCGCCGTCAAAAAAGAAAGTGCCTTTGTGGACCTCATGTTCAAAGAGGTGAGCAAGGTCGTGGTTGGTCAAACAGAGATGGTTGAGGGCATTGTTATGGGCCTGCTCACCGGTGGTCACGTTCTCCTTGAGGGGGTTCCTGGTCTGGCAAAAACTTTGACGATCTCTTCAGTTTCGCAGGCGATCTCCTTGCAGTTCCAAAGAGTGCAGTTCACTCCTGATCTGCTGCCTTCGGATTTAATTGGTACCATGATTTTTAATCCTAAAACGGGGGAGTTCTCACCTAAAAAAGGGCCGATCTTTACCAACATTCTTCTGGCTGATGAAATCAACCGGGCCCCAGCAAAAGTGCAAAGTGCCTTGCTTGAGGCTATGGCGGAAAAGCAGGTGACGATTGGTGATACCACCTACGGTCTGGAGAAACCTTTTCTTGTCCTCGCCACGCAAAATCCGCTAGAGCAAGAAGGGACTTATCCTCTTCCTGAAGCGCAAATGGATCGCTTTATGTTTAAAATTTTAGTGGGCTATCCCAGCAAAGGCGAAGAGCTCGAGATTATGAATCGTATGGCCACAGATAATACTCCAGAGGTTATGGAAGTCATCACCAAAGAAAATCTTTTAAAAGCCCGAGAGATGACAGATCAAATTTATGTGGATGAAAATGTAAAAACCTACATTGTTGATATCGTCATGGCCACTCGTAACCCAAGCGAATATGGGATGGGCCATTTAGAAAACATGATTCAGGTGGGTGGGTCACCAAGAGCGACGATTAGCCTTATGCGGGCCTCAAAAGCTCACGCCTTTATTCGCGGCCGAGGCTATGTCACTGCCGAAGATGTGAAAGCTGTAGCTTACAATGTCCTTCGTCACCGTTTGATCCTGACCTTTGAGGCCGAAGCCGAAGAGATGGAGAGCGATATGGTGATCAAAGACCTTCTCAATGAAATCGAGGTACCTTAATTGACAATACCTGCTGAAGTTTTAAAAAAAATTAAGCTTCTCGAGGTCAATACCAAGAAACTTGTGAACACAATTTTTGCCGGGCAATATCACTCGGCGTTCAAAGGGCAGGGGATGACCTTCGCAGATTTTCGCGAGTACGTTCCCGGTGATGATGTGCGCTCCATTGCGTGGACTCTTACCGCTCGATCCGGGAATACCTATATTAAAAAGTTTGAGGAAGAGCGGGAGCTCACCTTGATTCTCGCGGTGGATGTCAGTGGGTCGGTGGACTTTGGGTCTGATAAATATTTTAAAGGGGAAGTCTTAACCCATTTGTCTGCTCTTCTGTCTTTTGCGGCAGCAAAAAACAATGACAATGTTGGCCTCTTGCTTTTTAGCGATCAAGTGGAGCACTATGTGCCACCCAAAAAAGGGCGGGGCCATTTGCAAAGATTGTTACGCGACCTTTACTATCATCAACCAAAAAGTCACAGAACGAGCATTCCTTCGCTGGTTGAGTTTCTTTCGGGAGTGTTAAAAAAGCGATCCACGGTTTTTATTTTTAGTGATTTTATGGATCCCAAACCCTTTGCCACGTCTTTAAAAAGGCTTTCCCGTCGGCACGATACCATTGCGGTTCGGATCAAAGATCCCATTGAAGAGCAATTTCCATCTATTGGCATGGTGGACTTTATTGACCCTGAGTCGGGTGAGGTCATGACCTTAGACACGTCCTCTATTGGTTTTAGCAAACATTATAAAAAATATTTTGAACAGTACAGTCGGAGCATTGAGCAAGAGCTTCGCAAGGCCCGTGTGGATTTGATTGAAGTGGAAAACGGAGAAGATTTTGTACAACCCCTTGCTAACTATTTTAAGAAAAGGAATAAGTAGTGGCTGAAGAGCAGGTAAAAGCAGAGACTCAAGCTCCTGATCTTCCCAGTTGGAACTGCCGTGTGCAGGGTGCACCCAAAAGTAGTCAATGGACCGTCGGTGAAGTTTTTGAAGTGGAGTGTGAAGGTCCCTCGGTAGTGTTTTCTTCGAGTCAGCTGCAAACTCAAATTCCTGAGCCAGCCAGCTATTCTTTAAAAATTTTAAAGGTCTTGGAACAAAAAGAACACAAAATTGTCGTACAAGCGACCAGCTACAATACGGGTCAACATGATTTTACTGGTGCTGTCATTGCCGAGGATGGAGTCCCAAAATTTAAAATGGAGCCTTTGCAGGTTCAGGTAAAAAGTGTATTGGAGCAAAATAAGCCTGACCAAAAACCCTTTGGGCCCATTATGGCTATGAAACTCTCCTATCCGTGGTGGTTGTGGTTAGTACTAGCCTCATTTGTTGTGGGTGGCGTCTTTTTTGCCCTTTTTCGTTGGAAGCGAAAAGCGCAAATGAAGCGAGTGATCGATGAGCTTAAGCAGCACAACACAGCTCTTGGTGCTTACAATCAGTTTAATAAAGATTTACGCACCCTCAGTCGGAAAAATATCTTTGGTAAGTCTGGGTCGTGGAATGAAATGCAAAAAGAAAGGTACGTCACGAATTTAGATGAAATTTTTCGTATGTATCTACTACGTGAATTTTATATTCCGGCCCTAGAGTGGAATTCAAAATTGGTGTTGAAAGAGGTGAGTAAAAATGACAAAAAGGGTTTTGCCAAGTACGGCGAAGATCTCAGAGGTTTTTTAAAAGAGCTCGATCACGCTAAAGATGATATTGAAAAAGTTAAGGTGAATGACTGTCAGCAACTCACTCAGATGGCCAGACGAACCACCCAGACCATCTGGCAACAGAGGAGGAACTAGATGATCTGGCAGTCGTGGTGGTTTCTCAGTTTTTTAGTTTTTCTCCTTGCCGCAGCCATTCTTCATGTGATTCGTCGAAAGCAGCGCTATGGAGCTTTGCCACTATCAACCCTTTCCATTGCCAAAGAAGTGAGCCGGTCGCCGCGCACCTACCTGAAATCACTTCCTGAAATATTAAAGTATATAGGGTTAATTCTGGCCGTTCTTGCGTTGGCGCGCCCACAAAAAACAGACGAAAAGATTCAGCGGAATGTAGAAGGGATTGATATTATGATGGCGCTGGATATCTCTCACTCCATGCTCATTGAAGATATGAAGCCCGAAAACCGGCTGGAGTCGGCGAAAAAAACCATCCGCGAGTTTATTGAAAAAAGGATTTCTGATCGTATTGGGCTTGTGGTTTTCTCAGGAGAGTCTTACACTCGAGTTCCGCTGACCTTGGATTACAAAATTCTTAAGCAAAATCTGAAAGAGGTAGAAACTTCCACTAATATTAAGATGGGAACGGCGATTGGGGTTGCCCTCGGCAATGCTGTGTCTCGATTGAATGAGTCCACTGCAAAGTCGCGTGTGGTGATTTTACTTACTGATGGTGAAAATAATACCGGACTCATTGACCCACAAACAGCTTTAAAAATTGCAAAAGGTTACGGAGTTCGTATCTACACGATTGGAGTTGGTCGCGATGGACAAGCGCAGTTGCCTATTTATTCTACCGATGTTTTTGGCCGCAAGGTCAAACGCTATCAGCCTATTCACAGTAAGGTGAATGTTGATTTACTTGAACAGTTAGCGAAAGAAACTGGCGGAAAGTTTTATCGTGCCACCAATACCAACTCCCTCGAGGGCGTATTTACCGACATTGATCAATTGGAGAAAACAAAAATCGAAGAGAATAAGTACACTAAGTACACCGAACTTTTTTATAGCTTTTTGTTTTGGGGATTTATTTTTTATATTTTAGGAATATTTTTACAGACCACGATTTTGAGGAGGGGAGTCTAGATGTTTCGCTTTGCTAATCCCGCAGCCTTCTCTTGGTTATTGGCCGTTGTTCTCTTAATCCTATTGTATTGGTTCACCCAAAGAGCAATTGATCGTAAACTGCAAAAAACCTTTGGGAAAATTATGGCCCCATTTTTTGTGGCTAATATTTCCCGTGGCAAAAAGTTGATTAAACTCATTTTGACATGTTTCTGTATGGTTTTGATGATTGTGGCTCTGGCGAGGCCACAGCTGGGTAAAGGGAAACAGCGGATCACAAGTGAAGGCGTGGAATTGATGGTAGCTGTTGATGTATCCAGAAGTATGCTTGCTGAAGATGTCAAACCGAGTCGATTGGACCATGCTAAAAAAGAAATCTCCCACCTGCTGAATATCCTAGGCGGAGATAAAGTAGGACTTTTAGCTTTTGCTGGTTCAGCCGTTTTACTTTCTCCAATGACGACGGATAAGTCGGCTCTAAAGATGTTCTTGGAAACCCTTTCACCAAATTCAGTGGAGACTCAGGGGACAGAGCTTGCCAAAGCTTTATTTGAGGCCAGGGACGCTTTTAAAAGAGGCGGAGAAGAGGTTGGTCCCAACGAGCGCATGACTCGAGTGGTGATTTTGATTTCTGATGGTGAAGACCATGAAGAAGGAGCTTTGAAGGCCGCGAAGGAGCTTGCCGATGATGGCATTCGTGTATTCACTATGGCTTTTGGTTCCGATCAGGGAGGAAAGATTCCACAACGGGATCCGCGTGGTGTTTTGCGAGGTTATCAAAAAGACAAAGGCGGCAAAGAGGTGATTTCTAAAGTGAATGGCGAGGCACTCAAGCAGATTGCCAGGGCTGGGCAAGGAAGTTTCTACCATGTCACCGTCAATGGCAGCCAAATGAAGCGTCTTAAAGAAGATCTTGATAAGTTGGAAAAAACAGAGTTTGACACCTTAAGTTCAGAAAATGTTGATGAGAAATATCAACTGCCATTGTTTTTTGCCTTTTTATTTGGATTGCTAGATCTTTTTATCGGAACCCGTAAACGAAAAGATCCTGAGTGGAAGGGGAGGTTTGCTAATCATGCTTAAAGCCCTTGCCCTTCTTCTTTTTGTAAGTTTTCCAGCCCAAGCCACTCAAAACTTGGTAGAAATTTGGGAGAACAATCAGGCCGCTGGCTTACTCAACCAGGGTAAAAAACTAGAGGCCTATGAAGAGTTTTCTAGAATCCTCAGTGAAAAGCCATTCCATCCTCTTTACCAATTCAATATGGGGGTGGCTTTTATCGTCTCCGAGGAGCCTGACAAGGCCATTAAGATGTACGAAGAGCTTCTCAGGAACTCAACAGCTCCAGATGTTGTTAAGTTTGCAGCCCACTATAACCTTGGAGTTTTGTATGCTGCTAAAGGTGAAGTGGATCCGGCTCTGGATAATTATCAAAAGGGACTTGCTTTTCAGCCGGAGTCCAAAGAGATCAAGACCAATATAGAACTACTCTTCCAGCAACAGCAAGGCAAGGGTAAGGGCGACGGCAAAGATAAAAATAAGGACAAAAATGAGGATGAATCAGAAGGGGAGGATCAAGAACAAAAAGAGCCCCAGCAGTTCCAGAATCAACCGAAGCAATTCAATAGCAAAGAGATGTCTAAAAGTGACGTAAAGAAAATCCTAGAAGAGTTAAAAAAACAAGAGCAGCGCATTCGCGCTAAACATGAACGCAAAGGAAAAAAGGAGGGCCCTCGTGATAAAAACTGGTAATTTTTGGTTGTTTCTCGCCCTAATGTTCCTGCCTAATATCAGTTTTGCTGATGTGACAGTGCAAAGCACTGTTGACCGCAATCAGATGGCTGTGGGCGACACTTTTACCTTGCAAGTGAAGGTCAGTTCAGATCAAGCTGTACCTGTTAATGAACCTAGTCTTCCTGTCATCTCAGGCGTACAATTGATCCACAAGTGGGTGAGCAATCAGACTCAATCCCAAGTGGTATCGACACCCCAAGGTATTGACTTCAAAACTGTGCAAACCAAAGTTTTTAACTATCAATTTGCGGTCAGTCGCGATGGGGAGATTCGCATTGACCCGATTTCCGTGCAAGTGGGTGGCTCTGAATACATCACCAAAGAGATTGCGCTAGAAGTAGCCAAATCTGGCGCCCAGGTTGCGCAACAGCCTCGCCCTCGCCAAAAGCCTCCGCAAGCAGAGCCCTCTCAGCCTTTTGATTTTCCTGATGATCCGGTGGACTCTATTGAAGAACGATTCAATCAGCTTCTGCAACGTCATTTTGGTGGTGGTGCGGGTGGTGGCATTAGTGGTGGCTTCATGACGGAACCCCGCAATGCCAAAGAGGCCTTTTTTATTTTAGCAGAAGTGGATAAAACCGAAGCCTATAAAGGAGAGCAAATTTTAGCCTCTTGGTATCTCTATACTCGCGGCCGGGTTCGGGATATTGATACTTTAAAATACCCGACACTCAAAGGATTTTGGAAAGAAGACATCCAGATCGCCACCCATTTAAACTTTGAACAAGATGTGATCAATGGGATTGCCTATAACCGAGCTTTACTGGCCTCGTATGCGCTTTTCCCTATTGAAGAGGGTAAAGCAACCATTGACCCTTATAAAGCGAAAGCCACCATTGTGGGTGGCTTTGGTTTTGGTAAAGGCTTTAGCGCCACCAAGGCCAGTGATAATATACCAATTCTGATAAAGCCTTTGCCCACGGAGGGAAAACCAGAGGATTTTACAGGAGCAGTGGGAGAGTTTCAGATGTTGGTCGAAGTGCCTAACAAATCTTTGGTCACTCATCAGCCCTTTTCCCTAAAAGTTCGCTTTGAAGGCAAAGGAAACGCTAAATTAATCGAGCTACCGAAACTCCCTATTAGTGAAAAACTTGAAGTTTATGACATTAAAAATGAGTCTCAGTTTTTTAAAAATGGTCAGAGTTTTAAGGAGTTTGAAGTTTTGCTTATTCCTAGAGAAGCGGGAGACCTAACAATCCCTCCATTAGTATCAAGTTTTTTTGACCCTAAAAAACAGAAGTATGTTTCTTTGCAATCGGAAGCCATTCATTTACAGGTTTTGCAGGGAAGTAAACAAGCCTCCATTGGTGAGGAAAGGCTGAAAGCAGAAGCCAGAGCTTTGCCTTCTTTGGCTGGAACTTGGACCCCAGGCTTTAAAGCCTCAAAACCTAAGGCCAATTTTTGGATTTTAGCCTTTGCTTTGATGTTGATTGTATTCGTGGTCAGAAGTTTTTATGAGCTTGGTTACTTTGAAAAGAATCCAGATTTGAAAGATCTCATCCGCCAGCGCTTTAATAAAGTCGACAAGCTACTTGCGGCAGGGGATTTTAGGCAGCTGGGTATTGAGGTGACTAACGCGACTTATCAGGTCCTTGGAGATCTCAGCGGTGAGGGCGGAGCCAATGAAGAGTTTGAAAAGATCTTAGCTAAAGTGGCGCCCAGTGTGCGCCGTGAGATCGAAGCCCCCTTGCGTAAACTTTTGGATTATTTTGGAATGCTTGGTTTTGGACCGAAATCCTACGTCGAGAAATTTAATAATAGCAAAGAAGCCCAGGGCAAAGTAAAAGAACTCGAAAAGCTATTATTTAAAGCCATTCGTCTCAATCGTGGGGAGCAGGATGAATCTTAGATCTCTTGTTGTTGTTCTTGCTATTCTATCTTTCTACCCCTCAGCTTGGTCCAAGCTGGATATCAAAGAGTTTAAGTTAGCTGACAATTTACCTAAAGCTCCGGATCTCAGTGCTGTAAAAAACCCAAAAAATTTGAGTCTAATGGCCAAGATCAAATGGTTTCAAAAAAAATCTCAATGGCGACAGTGTGTGGATAACATTGAGAAAGCCAAGCATAACTCGGATATTGCTCTTTGGGTGAATGTGGTTCATCTCAAATGCTTGCGGTCGTGGTTTCAAAGCCGAGATAAAACTCCAGTCAATCGACTTATTAGCTCATT
Organism: Bdellovibrionales bacterium; assembly: GCA_020435205.1. Classification (GTDB taxonomy): domain Bacteria; phylum Bdellovibrionota; class Bdellovibrionia; order Bdellovibrionales; family JAGQZY01; genus JAGQZY01. The sequence continues at coordinate 12,181 of JAGQZY010000027.1, forward strand.
TCGTATGATTGAAGGGGCTAAAGATATTATCCTCAGTTCTCCCTATGATGAATTTCATGAGTTACTCCAAGAAACTTTTCTCGACATTGCCAATTTTGCTCTGAGCAAAGATCGATCTCAGCTGGATGTCTTTCTTAACCGCAACCACGATTTGGTGGATCGCATGCAGGAAGAGGAGAGAGGGCGTTATTATGAAATTCTTGGAGAGCTCGCGTGGCTGAGACAAAAAAATGAGTTGGCCACAAAAAACTATGTGCGAAGCTATTCTTTTTTTAAGGACCCTGGGGTCTATAAAAAATTAAAAGAACTCAATGCTTTAGGGCTTTTGAAACTAGACAAGTACAAGCAAGAAGAACTTCATACTGAAGCCGAGGAAAAGGCTTGGGGGAAATTTCAGTCCGCATCAAAAAAAGGTCAAACCATCAATATTGCTCGCTACGGAATTGATTTTCTAGAAAATTTTCCTGGTTCGGGGCGCGCCAGTGATGTGGAAGATAAAATCAGCCGCACTTTTAAAAGGCTTCTTTATCGTCGCGGCCAAAAATATGTGTCCTTAAAAAAGGAGTTTATCGGCGAGCTTGAAGAAGCTCCCCCCAGTTATATTTATTTTTGGGCCGATGTGGCCTTCCAACGTGGTTATTATGACTCGAGCCTTCCTTTAGCACAAAAGGCAGCAAAAAAATGGAAGGACGACAAAGATGCCGCTGGAGCTTTGATTATTGCCGGGAGATCGGCCTATTATCAGGCTGACTGGTCGGTGGCAGAAGAAGCCCTCAATCAATTGATGGATAGGTTTTCTGGAACTGAGGCTGCCAACGAAGCTCACTATCTTTTGGGTCTCCTGTTTTATCGAAATCAGTCGTACAAAAAGGTGATTACCCACTACGAAAAGTTTTTGCAAAGCTCTGGGTCTGATTTGTGGGAGCTACAGGTGCGCTACTGGCTGTGGCGAGCTCTCAAAATAGAAAAGCTGAGTCGTGCTAGCGAGCAAGCGGATGCTATTTTGAAAAGTTTTCCCCTCACGTATTATGGCCTTTTGGTTTTGATGGAGACCAAAGGGGATATGCAGCAACTTTTTGGTAAAAAAGTCAAAAAGCTAACGAGCGAATATTGGTGGTCGGATCATTCTCTACAACGTTGGAAGCGCATCAGAAAATTAGTTGGCTTTGGTTGGTTCGAAGAGGTGGAAAGAGAAGTCGACCAGTTGCCAGCCCCCCAATTAGGGGTGGACTTCTTTTTGCGAGCAAGGCTTTGGGATCATATTGGTCTTTATCGTCGAGCTATGATGGATTACTCCGAGGCCGTGGATAAAGATCTCACCTTTTTAACTAAAGAGTTTATGGAGCTTGCCTTTCCGCTCAAATACAAAAGCCATGTAGAGCGGTCTTCAAAGAAATTTTCAATGGATTCAGACTTAGTCTTAGCCATCATCCGCCAGGAAAGCGCTTTTGTTCGCGATGCGGTTAGTCCCTCCAACGCTATGGGCTTGATGCAGCTTTTGCGGAACACCGCTAAAGAAACGGCTCGCTGGCTCAGGCACAAAAACTATCGATCCGATGATATTTTTGATCCAAAGACCAACATTAAATTTGGTAGCCACTTTCTTTCGCGAATGATGAAAAAGTATAAAGGCGTCGTTCCCTTAGCTGTGGCGTCTTACAATGTGGGGCCAGGCAATTTGGACCGCTGGCTGAATCAGCGGCCAGATTTGAAAAACTGGGCAGAGTTTGGCAAAAATCCCGTGGACGATATGTGGATGGATGAGCTTCCCTGGGGGGAAACCAGCTTTTATGTAAAAGCCATCCTTAGAAATTATTTGCTCTATGGTATTCTTTACAGTGATTTGAAGACTTTATCTCAGCCAGCTTGGGGCAATGCGCAATCGCTGGTGACCTCGGATAAGGCCGGCTAGACTGGCTTTGGACTTTTGGCTAAGCGTTCAAAATTTCGTCATTTTCCAAAAAAATTTTCTGAAGACGATTCGGCTCAGCGAGCCTTCTGTCTTAAGTTGATCGTGGAAAATGCCATTTGGTGAGATTATGGAGCCGTCAAATTGCTGCAAGCTGTAAAATTCGCTAGAATAGAGGGATTGGAGGGTTCTATGAGGGTTATTAGTCTACTGAGCGTTGCTCTCATTTTTGTGTCTTGTTCCCATCGTGCGGAAAAGTCGGTGAGTAACCATAGTTTCATTCCTGGTGTCACTCCCATTGAGCCTTTGCAAAGTTTGGGGGCTGAAAATACTCAAGCTCAGCCTCAAGGCCATCACGGCGACTTGAATGATAATGAAACGGACATGCAAAACCTCCCCTCGGAGCTGAACGAGAGGGTCACCCAGTGGCTTGAATACTTTCAGGGCCGTGGTCGACCACATATGGAGAGATACCTGTCGCGCTCCTCTCGTTATTTACCTAAGATGAAAGAGATCATGAACAAGCATGGTCTTCCTGAAGACTTGGTCTACATTGCACTTATTGAATCCGGTTTTAATTCAAAAGCTCTTAGTCGAGCCCGTGCTGTTGGCTACTGGCAATTCATTGGTGGCACCGGGCGCCGCTATGGTTTGACTCAAAACTACTATGTGGATGAAAGAAGAGACTTTATTGATTCCACAGAAGCTGCGGCCAAATATTTAAAAGCTCTCTATAATCTTTTCGGCTCTTGGTATTTAGCCATTGCTTCATACAATGTGGGTGAGAATCGGGTAAAAAATCTGGTCATGAAGTATTACACCCGCAACTTTTGGGAGTTAGCGCAAAAAGGGCGTTTGCCTCACGAAACTACCAACTATGTTCCAAAGTTTCTAGCGGCACGCTTGATTGCAAAGCACCCAGAAAAATATGGCTTTGATAACGTGGTTTATGAACCGCCCCTGGATTTTAAAGAAGTTGCCCTAGAAAAGGGAATCCACCTCGATAAATTTGCTAAGCACATTGGCGTGAGTTTGCCTGTTCTTAAGGGGCTCAATCCGGCTTACAAACGGGGAGTGATCCCGAAGCGAGAGGGTGGAGCAATTGTGCGTGTGCCCACTAGCATTGAAGATAAAGATATCCTTGTGGCTCTACAAAAAAGTTACTCTAACGCTGAAATGCATGTGATCGCTGCGGGAGCAGGGCATAACTACCGCATTCAGCGTGGGGACACTCTTAGCCATATTGCCCAGAAGTTTGGAACGAGTATTGCGGCCCTTCGTGAGGCCAATGATCTTGGTCGGCGTAGCACCCTCTATCCGGGAAAAAAGTTAATCATTCCCACTGGCAGAAGAGTAGCATCTTCCAGCAAAACTAAAATTGTGACTAAGGCTGGTGAACGCACCTACAAAGTGCGCAGGGGGGATAACCTCTACACGATCGCTAAGCGCTTTGGCGTATCGATTGCGCAAATTAAAAAGCGAAATAAACTTGGGCGTAAATCTTTACTCAGTATCGGAAAAGTTTTAGTAATCCCCAGCCGCACATAATTCTCGCGTCTCATCTTGAGGCGCAAAACTGTCTGAATATAGAACGCAAAAGCCTCTTTTTTGTTTTCTTCTGAAACAAAAAAATCAAATTTGTTTAAAAGTTTTTCAAAGGACAGAAATAAGACACTTTGAATTTTTTTTTAGGCGTTGCGACAAAGGTCGAGTACACTGAAAGTGTTCAATGATGCTTTCTTTGCCAAAGGCAACTCCAGGGAAACTTGGATACGCAAAGCTAAAGGGACTAAGGCACAGGATGCTAAGTCAGCCAGCTACCAAAGAGAGAGACCGATTTGGTGAGGTAAGGAGGTAATCATGGACATCACGCCCATTTTTCGCCCGCCTTACCCCCCCCCAAAGGCGGGCTTCTTTTTTTTACAATACTGAATCCCGAATACAGTTAACCGTATACACAATTCCGGTTTAAATTTGTGCCGACAAGCCCTCTGCCATCCTCTTGTAAGCTCCAGCGACAGCATCATTCTCATTTTTCTGTGCGGTATAGGGAATTCCCATTTCGCAAGCAAGAGCAATGGCAGCCACCATGGGAACTTCAGCGATGAGTTCAATATTTTTCTCAGCAAGATAATTGCGAAGATCTCCTTTTGGGAACATCTGTAATTTTTCATCGGGGTTTTCAGGGTTCCAAATGTACGACATATTTTCCACGACACCGAGAATGGGAACATTGACTCGTTCAAACATGTCGATGGATTTTTTCACATCTGCCAAAGCAATATTCTGTGGGGTACATACTGTGATGGCTCCATTCACCGGGACTTTTTGCACCATACTGAGCTGCACGTCGCCTGTTCCAGGAGGTAAATCAATCACCAAGTAATCAAGCTCACCCCAATCCACTTCGAAAAACAGTTGGTTCATAGCCTTAAATAGCATGGGGCCTCGCCAAACCACAGCGGTGTCTTCAGGAGTGAGAAGGCCCATGCTCATGATTTTGATCCCGTGGCGCTCAATGGGTAGGATTTTATTGTCTTTGCTGACTTCAGGGGCCTGGTTGAGGGCGCCCATCATGCGCGGAAGACTGGGGCCATAAATATCAGCATCGAGGAGCCCCACTCGGTTCTCAAGTTGAGCCAGAGCGACAGCAAGATTTGTCGCCACCGTGCTTTTGCCGACGCCCCCTTTGCCAGAGCTCACGGCAATGATTTTTTTCACTCCAGGGATGGGCTGTTGCTGATCAAAAGGGTTTTGGTTTGGCATAGCGACCTCCGACTCGTGGCGTTAAAAACCTTTTAAAATTACAAATTGCCGTGCGACAATCAAAACATGGATGCCAATGACTTCCTAATACTCAACGCTGTGGTTGTCACTATCTTGGTGGGCTTGTTTTTACTCTCAAAGCGAAGCAAAGCCACACCGACCTCGCTCAATTTGCGCAAGGGCAATTTCACGCCGGTGACTGACATCGATATCAACGATGAGGAAGAGCTCAACGTCTACTTTAATTTCAATGGTCACCTTTGGGATGCCTACGAGGTTCTTGGGGTCCCAGCGGGCTGCCCCATGAGTGATGTTGAGATGGCTTATATCAAAGCCCGCATGCGCATCGATGATGAGTCTAAAGAGATCCTTGAAATGGCCTATGCAGCCATTCATGAGAAGGTGAAAGCCTAATCCTTGGGCGACCTCTTTTCCCCTAAAAAATTGACTATTTAAGGGTGTAGGGGTAGGTCTGTTTTCAAATTAAATTCCATAAATTAAAGAGGTGGTTTCAGGTGGAAATCAAAAGATTGGATAGTTTGCAAACCTTGGTCTCCCTTTGCAAGCGCAGGGGTTTCGTTTTTCAAAGTAGCGAGATTTATGGCGGACTGAACTCTTGTTGGGACTACGGTCCTCTTGGTGTTGAGCTAAAATGGAACATTAAACAAGCTTGGTGGAAGTCCATGACTCAAAGACGGGATGTTGTTGGTCTGGATGCCTCCATCCTTATGCACCCCAACGTTTGGAAAGCTTCTGGTCACGTTGACAACTTTTCAGACCCTTTGGTGGATTGCAAAGATTGCAAAGCTCGCATTCGCGCCGATCATCTTGAAGAAAAGGTTTGCCCTAACTGTGGTTCTAAAAATTTAACTGAACCTCGCGATTTTAACTTGATGTTCAAAACCTATATGGGGCCGGTTGCGGAAGCGGGCAATGAAGTCTATCTTCGCCCCGAAACGGCTCAGGGTATTTTTGTAAACTTTGAAAACGTGGCCACCAGCATGCGCATGAAGGTGCCATTTGGTATTGCACAAATTGGTAAGTCTTTTCGTAACGAGATCACACCGGGGAATTTTATTTTTCGCACCCGTGAATTTGAACAGATGGAGATGCAGTATTTTGTGACTCCGGGGACGGATACAGACTTTTTTGACAACTGGAAGCAGACCCGTTGGGATTTTTACAAGAGTTTAGGGTTAAACATGGAAAACCTTCGTTTCCATCCTCATGGCCCGACTGAGCTCGCTCACTACGCCAAACAAGCCGAAGATATTCAATATAAGCTTCCCATTGGGTGGCAAGAGCTTGAAGGAATCCATAACCGAACTGATTTTGATTTAACCCAGCACCAAAATCTCAGTGGCAAGAAGCTTGAGTACTTTGATCAGGCCGAAAATAAAAAATATGTTCCTTATGTGATTGAAACTGCAGTGGGTTGTGATCGTTTGCTATTAACAGTGCTTTGTGATGCTTATCGCGAAGAGGTTACCAACAAAGATGGCAAAGAGGATGTGCGGGTGGTTTTAGGCTTTCATCCGAGTCTCGCGCCAGTGCAGGTAGCGGTGCTGCCGTTATCAAAAAAGCCTGAACTCCAAGAAGTTTGCTTCCGTATCGACGATGAGCTTCGCGGCAGTGGTTACAAAGTTCAGTATGATGAATCCCAAAGCATTGGTAAGCGCTACCGTCGCCAAGATGAAATTGGGACTCCGCTTTGTGTGACGGTCGACTTTGACAGTCTTGAGGATAAACAGGTGACGGTTCGCCATCGTGATAGCATGGATCAGGAGCGCGTCGGGCAAGATCAATTGGTTGCGTACGTTAAAAAATCACTGCACGGGATGCAAGGGTAAGGAAATCACTATGAGCCATCAAAAAGAAGTTTATTTTTTCTCTCAAGGAGAGGCTGAAGGCAACGCTTCTATGAAGAACACCCTAGGCGGCAAGGGGGCTAACCTTGCCGAGATGACAAGTCTGGGGATCCCAGTGCCCCCGGGTTTTACTATCACCACCGACGTTTGCAGTTTATTTTATAAAAATGGCGAAAAACTTCCCCAAGAACTATTTGGTCAAGTTGAAGAGGCTTTGGCGAGAGTGGAAGGTAAGATCGGTAAAAAATTTGGTGATGCTAAAAATCCATTGCTAGTGAGCGTGCGTTCCGGTGGACGCGCTTCCATGCCGGGAATGATGGATACCATTTTGAATTTAGGACTTAATGATGAAACGGTGAAAGGTTTGGCAGACTCTTCGGGTAATGAGCGCTTTGCCTGGGATTCTTATCGCCGTTTTGTCCAGATGTATTCCAACGTAGTCATGGGCATGAATACCTCTTTTTTGGAAATGACCTTGGAGGATATGAAGGCTGATCGCGGTTTTGAAAAAGACACTGAACTTACGGCGGATGATCTTAAGCAGCTTGTCGAGCGCTTTAAAGAACAGATTCTAGACACCACAGCAAAATCTTTTCCTATGGACCCTAAAGAACAATTGTGGGGAGCCATCGAGGCCGTGTTTTCTAGCTGGAACAATGATCGTGCGATCACTTATCGTCGTTTGCACTCCATCCCTGATGAGTGGGGGACGGCGGTGAATGTTCAGTCCATGGTCTTTGGAAACTTAGGTGAAGACTCCGGTACAGGGGTGGCTTTTACTCGCGATCCTTCTACGGGTGACCAAAGGTTTTTTGGTGAGTATTTAATGAATGCCCAGGGGGAAGATGTGGTGGCGGGGATTCGCACGCCACAACCGATCACCAAAGAAGCGGCGAAAGGCACCGGCCTTCCTTCTCTCGAGGAAGAGTGTCCCGAGGCCTTTAAAGAGTTGGTTGAAACCTATAAAAAACTAGAAAACCACTATCGCGATATGCAAGATATCGAGTTCACCATTGAAAAGGGTCAACTGTGGATGTTGCAAACCCGGACTGGTAAGCGCACAGCGCGTGCAGCGGTTAAGATTGCTATGGACATGATTGATGAAGGTTTAATCAACGAGCAAGAAGCTGTCTTGCGCGTAGAACCAGAAAGCCTCGACCAACTTTTGCATCCGACGCTGGATCCAAAAAGTGAAAAGACTTTGATTGCTAAAGGGCTTCCAGCAAGCCCTGGCGGCGTTTTTGGTAAAGTCGTTTTTGATAGTGATGAGGCTGTCGATTGGAAAGCCAAAGGCGAAAAGGTGATTCTCGTTCGTGTGGAGACTTCGCCTGAAGACATCGAAGGTATGGTCGCTGCCGAAGGCATTCTGACCAGTCGTGGAGGGATGACCTCGCATGCGGCGGTTGTGGCTCGTGGAATGGGAAAATGCTGTGTCGCTGGTTGTGGTGATGTACAAGTCAATGAGCATGCTAAAGAGTTTCGAGCCAATGGTTATGTGGTGAAAGAGGGTGAGATCATTACTCTTGACGGTGGCAGTGGTGAAGTCTTCCTTGGTGAAGTTAAAACCATTCCTCCTCAGTTGGACGGAGCCTTTCATCGTTTAATGAAAATTGCTGATAAGAGCCGGAAACTGAAAGTGCGTACCAATGCCGACACGGCTCCTGATGCAAAAACGGCCATTGAATTTGGTGCAGAAGGCATCGGTCTTTGTCGAACCGAGCATATGTTTTTTGCACCTGAAAGAATTGACTGGGTTCGCCGTATGATTCTTGCGGAAAATCTAGAGGAGCGGCAAAGAGCTTTAAGCGAACTTCTCCCCATGCAAAGAGAAGACTTTGTACAAATTTTTAAAGTCATGGAAGATCGTCCTGTCACCATTCGCTTGCTCGATCCGCCTTTGCATGAGTTTCTCCCGCACAACGATGAAGAAGCCAAAGAGCTAGCGGAGCGCTTGGATGTTCCTTTCAGTGAACTTCGCACCAAAGTCAAAGTGCTTCACGAATTCAACCCAATGCTAGGACATCGGGGTTGTCGCTTGGCCATCACTTACCCCGAAATTTACCAAATGCAGGCAAGGGCTATTGCCGAAGCGGCTGCTGAGATCGTTAGCGGCGGGCAAAAGCTTGTCCCCGAAATCATGATCCCCTTGGTGGGTGAAGCCAAGGAGCTGAAGATCCTGCGCAAGCAAGTGATGGAGACTGTTGAAAAAGTGCAAAAAGAGCGGAGCGTGAGCTATGAGTTCATGGTCGGGACTATGATTGAACTGCCTCGGGCCGCGGTGACCGCTGATCAAATTGCTGAATATGCTGACTTTTTTAGCTTTGGCACCAATGATTTGACGCAGACCACCTTAGGGCTTTCTCGGGATGATGCCGGCCGCTTCCTCAATACCTATGTTTCTAAGGGCATTTACGGCACAGATCCCTTTGTCTCCCTGGATCAGTCCGGTGTGGGTAAATTAGTCAAAATGGGCGTTGACCTTGGTCGAGGATCAAAGACAAACTTAAAAATCGGTATCTGTGGTGAACATGGCGGAGATCCGGCCAGTATCGAGTTTTTTGCTCAAGCCGGCATGGACTATGTCAGTTGTTCCCCCTTTCGGGTGCCGATCGCCCGTTTAGCAGCAGCACAGGCGGCTTTAAAGAATTAAAGTGAAGGGATTTCGCCTTGAGAATTAAGAAACTTGAGCTCATTGGATTTAAGTCTTTTAAAGATCGTACCGTGATACAGTTCGACGCTGGAATCACTGGTGTTGTTGGACCTAATGGTTGTGGTAAATCCAACATCGTGGACGCTCTCGTTTGGGTGATGGGTGAAATGTCAGCCAAGCATTTGCGCGGTTCGAGCATGGAGGATGTGATCTTTGCTGGTGCTGAAGGTTATGCCCCTATGGGGATGTGTGAGGTTTCCCTCACTCTTGAAAACGACGGTGGCCCCTTTCCTGTTAAGTATTTGAATCACTCGGAAGTGATGATCACAAGGCGTCTGCACAGATCGGGCGAATCAGAATATCTTATTAATAAAGAACCAGCTCGGCTTCGTGATATCCATGAAATCTTTATGGATACGGGGGCTGGTTCCAAGGGTTTTAGTATTATTGAGCAGGGTGCGATTGGTAAAATTGTAACTGCCAAACCTGAAGATCGCCGAGTTCTCATCGAAGAGGCTGCCGGGATCACTAAATTCAAGGCTCGTAAACGCGAATCACAAAGAAAGTTGACAGCGACGGAGGCCAACCTTGTTCGCTTGCAGGACATCATTGGTGAACTCAAGCGTCAGCTCGATAGTTTGCAAAGGCAGGCGCAAAGAGCCGAGCGCTACAGAAAACTCAAAAAAGAGATGGAAGACATCGATTTGTGGCTTTCCTCAAAAGAGTTTGTAGAACTTCATCAACGTGTTGAAGACGCGCAAACGGCCTTTAATGAGGCACAGAGCCAAGAAATTGAATCTCAATCGGGATTGACGACGGTTGAAGCTGAGCTTGCTGAACTCAGGGCGGGATCTCTTGAGGGCGAAAAGGTCATTGAGGATTTCAGAATCGGGCTCAAAACCAACCAAGATTCCGTTCGTGAAAAAGAAAACTTAATTCAGGAACTTCGTTTTGAAATCGAGCAAGCCAAACGCAGTAAAGAAATGGCTGGTTCTTTGTATGATGAAAACAGAATTCGTGAACAAGCGATCCTTAATGATTACAACCAAGTGGTTGAAAAGTTAGCTTCTGTTGAGCGATTAGCTGAAGAATTAAAAACGGATTATGAAACTCAAAAAGGCATTTTGGCCGAGCGCAAAGAGCGCATTGAATCTGCCGATAATGAACTTAGTGACAAGCGTCGTGAACTTTTGACCGTTTCAGGTGCTGAAACCGAAACTCGCGCGAAGCAGGGAAGTTTGCAAGAGGCTGTGGCTAACCTTGATCGCGAGGTTAATCAGGCCCGCACTGTTCTTGACGAACTACAAATCCAAAAAGAAGAATTTGAAAAGAATCGCACTAAAGTTTTCAACCAATTTGAGTCTGAGCGACAAATGCAGATGGAGATCATGAATGATGTGGAATCCCTGCAAGCCAGTCGCGACGAGATGAATGCCGACTTCGAAAAGAAGGAAGCTGATGTTCTTCAATATAAAGATAAGCTCAATGAAGTGGTTTCGAGGCTTTATGGCCTTGAAAACCTTCGTGATAACTTTGAAGGCTTTCAAGAGGGTGTAAAGTCGGTTATGTTTTGGCAAAAGCAAAATCTAGAATCTTTGCCAGAAGATCAGCGCCAGGCTCAAGAAAGCTTTCGTCCTCTTTCTGAAGTGGTGCAAGTCCCCGAAAAATTTGAAGTGGCATTAGAGGCTGCTCTTGGGCCAAAACTTCAAATGCTCATCAGCAATGACGACGAGAAATCTTTGCAAGCTGTAGATTACTTAAAACAACAAAAGTCCGGTCGATCCACTTTTTATTCTGGTCAGAATATGTTGCAAACCCATGACGGCTCTGAAACTTCGATGGTTCAGCAGTGCCGCGGGGTAGAGTGTTTGCTCACAGATGTCATTCAGATCCCAGAAAAGCATACGCAAGTGGTGAATCATCTTCTTGATAAAGTGGCTGTGGTTGAAAATATTCGTGACGGCATTGAGCTACATGGGCAATTTCCAGCATGGACTTTTGTGACTTTAGAAGGGGACGTTTTCACTCGCGAGGGGATGATCAGTGGCGGTCATGCGGCTGATGCTTCGTCCGGAGTGTTAAAGCGTCAACGCGAGATCAAAGAACTGCAGCTGGCTAAAGAAGAATGGTCAGGAAAATTGGCTTTAGCACAAACGGCGATGAAGGCTCTACAAGCTAAGCTTAAGCAAGTGAGTGACAACCTGGAAAAGGCTCAGCAGGATCAAAAAGATAAAGACATTTTAATTGCGGGTCTTAAAAAAGATCTTGAGCGCGCTGAAGCCGAGGTGAAAAATGCTGAACAGGCGTTCACTCGTCAAGAAAGCAGTTTGGATCAGTCCTTGCAACGGCAAGCCGATAAGCTCAAAGAATACGAAGAGCTCACTCGTTATATTAACGAGATGACAGAAAAGAAAAATGCACTCACCGATCGCATTGAAGAACTTGGTAACATTCTAGAAACTGAAAAATTGGGCATTGGTGATCTTCAGGATAAAGTCACTGAACTTCAAGTGGAGTCCGCGAAAAAACATCAAGAGCTCATTGGTGTGCGCACTGAGCATGAGCGCCTGGAGCGAACATTAAATGATGTTCGTGAGCAAATGAACAAAATGGATGCGGAGACCAGCAAAAACACCCAAAGTATGAGTGAGAACCAAGTTCTCATGGAAGAAAAGAAGGTGGAGCTTGAAAATCTGATCCAAAAAGTGAGTGAACAAGAAGCCCAGCTATCCAAAATGCGCAACGAATTTGAAACTTCCAACGCCCGTATGTTTGAACTGCAAGAGCAGGTCTCGGGTATGATGAGCGAAAAGAACCGTTTGCAATCCATTATGAATGACTCTCAGTTGGTGCTCGAGCAAGCCAAGATGAAAGAACAAAATCTTCTTGAGCATATTGAAGAGCGCTATCAGAAGAATCTTGCTGAGATCGCTCATCAGTACGCCGACCGCGAAGGTGACGCTGATGCCAGCCGCGAGGAAATGAAATCCCTCAAAGAAAAGCTCAACCGCATTGGTGAAGTGAACCTGTCTGCCATCGAAGAATACGATGAGCTCGCGGATCGCTATGAATTCTTGAGCAAGCAATATAACGATTTGATTGAAGCTAAAGATCAATTGCGCAAGGTGATTGATCGTATTAACCGCATTTGTTCAAAACGCTTTAAGGAGACCTTTGAAGCCGTGAACGAGCGTTTTCAGCGCGTATTCCCCGTGCTGTTTGGTGGTGGTGAGGCTCGCTTGATTCTTATTGAAGACCCAGAAAAGGGCGAGATGGGGATCGATATTGTGTCGAAACCTCCGGGCAAAAAGCTGCAAAGTGTGTCGCTGCTCTCGGGCGGAGAAAAGGCTTTAACGGCGGTGTCCTTGATCTTCTCGATCTTTTTAGTAAAGCCTTCACCTTATTGTTTGCTGGACGAGGTGGATGCGCCACTAGATGACGCCAACGTCATGCGCTTTAACGATCTTGTGCGTGAAATGGCGAAGCGTTCGCAAATCATTGTGGTCACCCACAACAAGTACACTATGGAGATTGCCGAAAAACTTTACGGTGTGACCATGGAGGAAAAGGGTGTTTCCAAAATGGTTTCCGTTGATTTGGGTGCTGCTGATTTAATTACGGCTCGTTAGTTAAGAACTTTGAGGCTGCCAAGGATGAGATTAACGGTAAGCCTCAAAAAGTAACCAACCAAAATTCCAACCAACATGATGCCAGCAAGAATGCCAAACCAAGCAAAGGTGTGGCTGATCACTTGGCTAAATTGCATAAGATTGAACTCCACTCCAAGATAACTCAAAACGCCAACCATAAGCACGCTGCCAACAGCGCCTCCAAAAAGGTAACAAAGGGGCCATTCGATAATTTGGTGGGAAGCTTGGATGATGAATCCCAGTAGAATAGCGACAACAAAGGGGATTGCAAAAAACTCGACGGCAGGAATTTTATTCAAATGCCCGGTCATGGCCACAGCCACTGCATAGTAAATCATCCCAAACAGGGATATAAGAATGAGGTCTCGGCTTTTTTGGTACATAGTCACCTTCCTAGACAATTTCCGTATCAATATGGAGCAATTTGGGTGCCGGCCTCAGATGCTATCTAAGCCTCCTGGTGGGGGTGGGGTGGGAAAAAAATAGAAACTATGACAATTTTCGTCTCTTTTTAGGAACTTATCTATACAGCCCTAAAGTCCTAAGTCTTTAGGCCGATACGTCCATATATAGAGGGGCTTTAGTGAAATTCACAGTACGTGTGCTCATTGTGATGTTAACTGCAATTTCGTGTGCAAAACGCGAAAGAAGTTCACGCATGTACATTCAGCTCCCCAATCAAGACCTTTCCATGTCTACAAAGGTTAGCGTTTTAGAAAATTCCAATTTTTGGTTTCTTACTGCGCCAGAAGTGATTAACGATGTTTCTTGCTATGCAGTCATGCTCAAGGCGAGCGATGGTGGCGAAGTGAATCAAAAATTTGTCTGTAAAAACCTCGCGGGTCATGACGTGGCTGAGGTTGATGAAATCTATGGGCTTTATCCTGCCGGTGCCCAAGTGGAGCTCAATGTTTTTCCTGGTGATCAAAAATCAATTTACCTTGTTGGTCTGCGTGGAATGGCTGGTCAAGTTTGCCCGAAGTTGCCTACGACTGATGGCGGTAAACTTTCCTCCCCACAAATTTTAGCTTCAGCCATTGCCGATCTTCCTCCTGGGGAAGAGGTCGTGGTTAACATGGTTGTCGACTTTCAAAAGAAGGTGGCTTTTGAAGATTGTGGCGGCACTTTTATTGATGGTGAAGAGCAAAGCCCTGCTCCCAAAATTAATCTTGCTTCCGTCGTAGTGTCAGAAGCGGCTCCGAATCCAGTTATGGTCATCAGTTTAGATCGTTCTGCTAGCCAAGATATCACTGTTGACTATAACTTCAATTTTACCTCGACAGCGGATGCCTCCGATGTTTCTACAACCAGTGGCACAATCACTATTTTACAGGGAGAAAGCTCTGCGGCTATCCCTTTGGCCTTGGTGAACGATAGCATTTTAGAGGGCACTGAAGAATTTCAAGTGGTTATAACGAATCCAAGTTGGGGGCAGCTAGAAACGGCCATTGCTACGGCTACCATCAGTGATGATGAGTCCGGTAATGTGATTTTATCTATGGCGTCCAGCACTGCTAACGTGAATGAAGGGAGCACGGCGACTTTGACTGTGAACCTTAATCAAGCCATGGCATCCCCTTTTGATGTCAATTATAAAGTGCTTTTGGTTTCAGCTGAAGCTAATGACCTTGATGCTGGGATCAGCACGGGAGCGACGCTCAATACAGTCAGTGTTGCGGCGGGCGCAACCTCCTTCGACATTAGCATTCCGACAACAGCAGCAGATGGGATTTTTGAAGGCGGTGCTGAAGATGTAACCGTTCAGCTCTTTTCAACCTCAGATGTAAACGCGGTCGTGAATGGAAGTGCTGACTCAGCCACTTTGACTATTAATGATGACATTTCTTCGGGCTCATTCTCTTGGAGCTTGGCATTAACTAGTAGTAACCCACAGACGGAAGGTTTAGATGTTATCGCTAGGGTCAGCCTTTCTCATCAAGTCGAATCAGACTTTACTTTTAAATGGAAAACTATTGCCGGTGGATCAGAAACCGCTGAAACCTCTGATATCGTTGAACAGGCGACATTGAAACAAGAAACGATCTTAGCTGGAAACCAAACTTTTGATATCACAATCAACACGGTTGACGACACCATCGACGAGATTTTTGATGGCGGTAACGAAAGTTTCAAGATTTATATAGATAACGCTAGCTACGGGGCTTTGTCTGCCTCACAGGTGGTGGCGAGTCTTTTGGATAACGATTCTGCGCCTCAAGTTTCCATTGTTAGCAATGGTTCTGTGACAGAAGGTCCCGGAGCCAATTTAGATTTCACGATCGGAGTGGATCACCCCTCTGACGTAGATATTACTGTGGACTATCTCGCTTCTGATCTCGGTGCACTCGTGGGGCAAGATTACACCGCCACCAGTGGCACGGCGACGATCACCGCCGGTACACCCAGTACGGTGATCCAAGTCCCAGTGATTGACGACAATATATATGAAGTATCGACTCAGGATGTACGGGTGACCTTATCCAACGTCTCGGCAAATGCTAGCTTAGGCACGCCTTTTGCCGATGGGGTTATTGATGAAGGAGACTCTGAGCCCACCTTAACTCTGGTCGCTTCGGCAACCACTGTAGCTGAGGGCTCTTCTGTGAATTTTCATGCTCAGCTCAGCCATCCGTCTGAACAAAATATTAACTTTAATATCAACCCTGTGTTTTCTGGTCTCGCTTCCCTTCTTGATATCACGTCCTCCAGTCTTGAGAATAGTAAAACCATTCCAGCGGGTTCGACCACGAGCGCTACTTACAATGTTCCTATTCTTAATGATATACTTTTTGAAGGCGCTCAGGTTTTCAATGTGGCCCTCACGGCGCCGACCAACGCCACTTTGGATGGTGGTTCGCAAAGCATTGCCATTACCATTACGGATTCAGATAGCGTTCCAAATATTGAATTCGCCTCAGCAACGTCTTCAGCGATGGCTGAGAACGGATCGATAGTTATTACTTTAAGTTTGAGCTATCCCTGTGAAAATGACACTGTTTCTGTGACGGTTAATAGAAATGTCTCTTCTGGTGCCGTATCGAGTGACTTTAATATTAACGGTGGATCCATTCCACAAGTTGTGACTATCGCTCCAGGGAATACCTCTGGCAGCTTCACTCTCAATGCTATTGATGATGCCACTCCGGAAGACATAGAAACTGTGGTTCTTGAACTAGGTTCTCTGATTCATGCCGGTCCAGGAAGTCAAATGACCCATTCTGTTGATATCATGGATAATGATTTTCCTATATTGAGCTTCGGTAGCTCCACTTATAATGCCGTCGAAGGCGGTTCGAGCATGAACATCGTTGTAAATATGGCGCAACCAGCTCCTTACGACGTTACTTTTTATTTAGATGATAGTGGTTCCTCGGCTACGCTTGGTACTGACTATATGCTCAACGCAGGCGGGTCTTTAGGGCCTTTCACCATGACAGCGGGTCTGACCACAATGAATATATCCTTTGATCCACAAGATGATGGATCCACTATTGAGGGTGATGAAATTGCCCAGTTTAATTTTGGTACTATTGATAATGGTGGAAGCGGATCAGGAAGCACAACAGTCACTTTGAACGACAATGATTTTTACTACATTGACCTCCCCTCTTCCTGGAGTTTCACAGAGAGTGAGACGGGTGTGAGTGCTCCGATAACGATCAGTCCATCTCCGGGCCCAGGCACGGTTGATTTCAAGTGGCGAACTGTGGATGACACAGCTCTTGCTGGCGTTGATTATAGCGCTGTTGGCTGGACAACGGTGAATGCTAGCTCGGGAAGTCACAACTTAGATGTGGTTCTTAGTGCAGAGGATGGAAATTATGAAGGGACAGAATCCTTTAAAATTCAAGTTCAGTCCTTAGACACTTCAAAGTTTGTCGTTCGCTGGAATAGCAGTGTTGCTGGCATGAAAGAGGCTCCTGTTCATATTAACGATAACGATACGCCCGGAAATCTGCAAATTTCAGAAGCGGATACCTACTCATTTGGTAGTATTACGGTGGGCGCCACGAACGCACAGACTTTTACCATTACTAACACTGGCGGTAGTGACGTTACTTTAAGTGGCGTTAGTTTAATTAACTCAGCTTTCCGCTTCACTGGGGGATCGTTCCCCGGGGTCGGCGGGGATTGTATTGTTGGCACTGTTAGTATGGGTAACAACTGTTCAATTGAAGTGGAGTTTGCTCCAGGTACTATTGGCAGCAAGGCGGGAAGTATCCAAGTTGACTACAATGATGGTGTTAATTCTCAGCAGTCAGTGCGTTTGATCAGTGGTGATGGTCTAGCGGTGGCTTTACTAGATATTAGTGAAAGCAATCCTTATGATTATGGTGTGCAGACGGGAATTGTATCCAAAACCTTCACAGTAGATAACATTGGCGGTTCTCCAGCCAATATTACATCAGTCGTCTCTGGGTTGCCTGCCAAGTTCTCAATTACTGCAGATAATTGTACTGGAGTTCTCGCAGCTGGCGCTAACTGTACTATTGACATAAATTTCAATGGGTCTGGTACTACAGCGCAGTCGACGAACTTAACAATTACCTACGATAATGGTGCTTCTAACGGGATCAACTATGTCCATGGCTTGCTTGGGGATCAAGCAGCCCCTATTGATGCGCTGTTTGGCTTTCTGGGTGCTGATAACAACGGAACACAAAGCTCAGGATCCAATACCTGTACAACCAGTGTCCGCTATGATGTTGTCCTTGCAAGCCCCGTTACTCAGGATACAGTGTTAGAGTTCAACACAACGGTGTCAACAGGCCGCAATTGGATTATTAATGATAAATGGAACATGATTGCTGGTGCTACAAACACGCCATTGCAAGTCACGCTTACGACTGGGCAAAGCGAAGCAAGAGCCAATGTGCAGGTAACATCTAATTGCAGCTCAAGCTGGAGTGGAAACTTGACAGTCTCTTGGGTTAGTGGGGACCCAGTTAACTGGACAACGACGACTTCGCGTCCAGTTGGCTACGGCTATGCTCCTTAAAGAATCGAATCCACAAAAGCCTGGGGCTCAAAGGGCCTAAGGTCTTCGATCTTTTCACCCACACCAATCATCTTAATGGGCAGTTGATGTTCGCAGGCGATACCTACGGCGACACCACCTTTAGCCGATCCGTCCATTTTAGTCAGGATGACTCCCGTTACGTCTAAAGCACCGTGAAATTGCTCGGTTTGCATCAAGGCATTTTGCCCAGAGTTGGCATCAAGAACCAGTAAGGTTTCGTGGGGCGCTCCAGGTAAGGCTTTATCCATAACCCGTTTCATCTTTTTGAGTTCTTCCATTAAATTTTTTTGGGTGTGCAGTCTTCCTGCGGTATCAATGATGACTAGGTCAAAGCTGTTGGCTTCCGCTTTTTTAATTGCATCAAATGCGACGGCGCTGGGATCTTTGATGCCCTCAGGGCTAAAAATTTCCACTTGAGCTCGCTCGGCCCAAACTTTAAGTTGAGCGTCGGCCGCCGCCCTAAAGGTGTCGCCAGCCGCGATCATCACTTTTTTGCCAAGGGCCACTTGCTGGGAGGCTAGCTTTCCGATGGTGGTGGTTTTACCAGCGCCATTGACTCCGACCACCATCCACACCGTCATGTTGTCTTTGGTTTTTAGTTTTTGTAGATCCCCATTCACTTCAGAAAAGATTTTATTGAGTTCTAATTTTAAGGATTCATGGAGGGCGGCTACTGTACTCTCATCACCCATAGCCATGGATACTTTTGAAATGAGATGGTCCACGGTTTTAGGGCCAAGATCACTGGTGTAAAGGATCTCTTCTAAGTCTTCGAGATCCGATTTGTTGAGCGAGCTTTTACCAGAAAGTCTTTGGCTCATCCGCCCCCAAAAACTTTCTTTGGTTTTCAACAGGGCGTCTTCAAGCGATTTATAATCTTTGCGTGAGGTTTTTTCTAGGGTGCCTTCCGCACCTTTTAGCGGGGGGTGGGGCGTTTTTGCTTTTTGTGGTTTTCGTAAAAAAACAAAACCCACGCCAGAAATGGCAACAATCGCAGCACCAATGGCCAATAGGATTTCTAATTCCATAAACCTTCACCTCGAGTCAAAACTTAAGATTGGGGTATAGCATAGACCTATTTTCTAGGATAGGGGCTTTAGGATTTTTGCGGTTTTAGCAAAAATCCTAAAATACCCTATTCACAGGGGGGCATGGCGGTGGAGTGGCTGAAATAACCCGTGAATATATAATCTTTTCCATCTGGGCTGCCTGGTAAGCTATCTTCGCGCACGATGACAAACTCCGTGTCGGAGTTTTTGTGGATTCGTCCTTTAATTTCAAGGAGCTTAATTTCGGGGCGAGCTCTTCCGCGGTTCTGGCGATTGAACTTGAGCTCCAGCACAGGAATGATGATCTCCTTGTTTTTAGCAGTAGCGGGGTCTTTCACGCACTTGGCAAAGGAGGGCACAACAATTTGAGCATACTCGTTGGTTTCTTCGCCCTCGAGGTCTTGAAAGCCTTTTTCCTGGAATTTTTTAAAGTATTGCTCATAAGACTCTGGCAACTGATTCCAGTTGTCTTTATCAATTTTTGTCCACTCAATGGGTGAATCGGCGACCTTTTCCCAATCGGCAAATAGCTCATCAGCCTTTTCTTTGAGCTTTGGTAAAAATCGTTTCCATAGGCGTTTCCCCTTGTCATGGCGCTCACCTTTTTTAAACTGGCATTCATCCGGAATTGGTTTTTTAGGGTCAGCAAGAATGCAGGATAGGTTGCTAGCAATGACTTTGTCAGAAAGATGAACCTCTTGGCCACGGGCGTCTGGATTGTAAATGTGGCTAACGGCTCCAACCACCTTGGCGTCCTTCCCTTTGCTGTCAAAAAGTAATGTGCCTGAAAAGCCATTGGTCATCTTTTGGCTGCAATAAAGGTACATCATTATGCTCGAGCGCTTGCTAAAATTTGGAAATTCCAAACTGTTTTGCACAGCTTCGCATTCAATGGTGCGAGTGGTGATGGTGTTATTGCGTGGATCCCACAGCGGGGCAAAAGCATAAAGCTTTTCACCGTCTTCGGCACCCTCTGTCGTGGTTGCAGAAACCCGTTGTGGTAGTTTTTTACTGAGCTTTAAAATAGCCCAATCTGGCTGTGGAGCCTGTGGATTAAGACCATCAACAATAGGAGCTAGATCTTCAATGGATTCGCAGCCCACTTCTTCAATGGGCATTTGGTGGCCTATTCCAGGAAAAATGACTTTGATGCGCCCGGCACAGGAAGCCCCTTTTTCTAGAAGATCATTAGGGACACAGTGACGGCTGGTGAAAAAGAGATCC
>JAGQZY010000028.1 GCA_020435205.1 Bdellovibrionales bacterium
CTTATTGATAAAAGGATGGTGCCCTGGTGGGTTTGCCCATTGGGTTGATGTTGAAATTCAAATAAGGCTAATCGGCCCCTTGTCCGTGTGCATAGAGTGGGTGGCCGATTTGAACAACAACAACGGACAGGTCATGGGCAATTCGGGTTGCAATTCGTTCAACAACAACAACGTCAACAACTCGAACGCTTCTCGTTGCTGTTTTCGCTAGCGGTTCAAAGGAAAACCCATAGGCCGGACTCATTTTTAGGCCACAAGTTGGTAAGAGGAGCCTAGTTCCAGAGCCTCTGCCAGTTTTTTTATGGTTTTAAGAGAAGGGTTAGTGGAATCAGGAGATTCAAATTTGGCGTAAGCCTGCTGGGTAATGCCCAGCCTTTTTGCCACTTGGGATTGGGAAAGGCCTTGTTTGAGTCTAGCTTGCCTTAAGCGAATGGCAAAAACAATTTGCAGGTCGACTTCTATGGGGTAATAATTTCTCCCATGATATTTTTTAGCCTTTGGAATTTTCAATTCCATATCATATCGAGTTGCCATCCAACCATTAAGGGCTTCCTTGGCATACTTTTGGGCCTCTTCAAGAGTATCTCCTTCCGTCATACATCCCTTGAGATCAGGAAATTCTACTAAATAAGAACCTTGTGTTGTTTTAATCTTTGCAAAATAAATCACTTTTTAACTCCTGTTTCTTTTAAAATCTTTTGTTCCAGGCCTTTACCGAGACTTTTGTTGCCGTGGACTGGAACTGGCACAATAGAGCCGTTCTTTTCCATAATGTGGTGACTCCCAGTAATCCGTTTGAGATGCCAGCCATTTTTCTTTAGAAGTTTTACAAGTTGTTTTCCACTCAGAGGCATGATTCTTTATACAACTTTTAGGTTGTGAAGTCAAATTTAGTAACCATAAAAGCTAAATGCACAGAAAATATCCATTTTGTGGGCTCTCGATCCAATATTTTTGAGGTGACACAGAAATATTTGTCAAATGAGGCAATGTTGGGGTGGGAACTACATCACCGGGCCGTCTTCTTCATGTTAATGGACCGATGCGGTTAACGGCTTCTGCTTTACCTGGCTCTCCAGCTGCAGGAGACATAGCTGTTGATTCAGGAGACTCTAATAAATTGAAATATTATGACGGCTCGTCTTGGGTTGAGGCTGGTGGATCATCTGCAGATGGTCATTCACTTGATGCAGCAGATGGTAGTCCAAGTGACGTTCTTTATGTCTATAATGATGGAAAGATTGGAGTAAATTCAACTATTAAAGCACTTTCTGATTTTGACATAAGAAGCTCAACTGGAGGTGCAAAACTCTTATTTTCCCATTCCCCATCTTCTGGGGTCTATTCCTCTTCAGGTATAAAAGGTATACTCTCTGGAGGTAATGCCGAATTAGGGTTCTATACAACGGATAATACCTTATCAAACGGTGATGTCTCTGTAGAAAGAATGAGAATAGACCCAAAAGGTAACGTCGGGATTGGAACAACAAATCCAAGTGGAGCTTTGGATGTCTCTTCAACTACGGGAGCTTTCGTCCCCCCCAGAATGACAGAAGCTCAACGAGATGGACTTTCTTCTCCCGTTGATGGGTCTGTCATTTACAACTCAACTTCGAACAAATTAAACATTCGCGAGAATGGAACTTGGAATGAAGCGGGAGGAGGCTCGGGTGGAGGTGTACCGAGTGGTGCTGTCATGCCTTTTAATCTTGCGAGTTGCCCGGCAGGTTGGTCTGAATATCTCCCCGCCCGTGGGCGATTCATTCGTGGAATTGACTCAACCGGCACGAACGATCCTGACGGAGTTCGTGCCTTAGGCAGCACTCAGGCTGATGAACTTAAGTCTCATACTCATAGCTATACCGACAGATATGCCGACTACATTGGTCAAAACGGTACAGGCGACACCCACGCAAGAGGCGCCAAGTCAGATTCCTTTTCGTCAGGCGCAACTGGTGGAGCGGAAACGCGCCCTAAAAACGTTGCCCTTTTGTATTGTGAAAAGGATTGAGAAAGCTTCGGAGCAGTGGGATATTTCAATGTGAAGACTAATCCTAGTAGAGGCCTTCTTTGTGCAAAATCTTTAAGGCGTTAGTTGAGGTGGAAGGACCACTTTGAATTTTATAATCAAAATACAAGTCTTCGTTTTTCCACTCTTCACTAAAATGAAAGTTCTCAACAGCAGGATCCGTCTCAGAAAGTTTAGTGAGTTCCAGATCGTGGGTAGACATAAAACCAATGCTACCCGTGGCAAGCATTTGCTCAAGATAGGACTGATTGCCTTTCAGTCTTTCTTGGTTATTAGTACCCCTGAGTGGCTCATCAATTAAAAATAATACAGAGGATTTTTTGGCCTCATTCAATATCCATTTTAATCGTTTCACTTCAGCATAAAAATAGGATTGGCCATCCCGTAAAGAGTCGCTAACGCAAATGCAGCTAGCTAGGGCAAGATCTGGGAAGGCAAAAGATTGGGCAAAGACAGGGCCGCCGGCTTTGGCTAAACAAAAGTTAATACCAATCGCTCTTAAAAAAGTGGACTTTCCACTCATGTTGGAGCCAGTGAGGATAAAAACTTTATGGATCTCACCTTGGTCAAAGTCATTTTTAATCACTTTTCGTTGATCAAGAAGTGGGTGCGAGATGCCCTGAAAAGAAAGTCTGTTGCTAACTTTTGGCCAACAAGTGTCCTGGTATATGGCAAGATTGGCAAGAGACCCTAGAGCCTCAATCAAGGCGACTTCCTTGGACCAATGTTCAAAATGCTCGCTGACTTGGCTTCTCATTTTTTCGCTGCGTTCAGTAAGTAAAAAAGTCCAAGGGATTAAAATATTAAGAAGATAAAAAATCACGGGGTTGGCTTTTACACTCATTAGCGAAATCATACTGGTGAATTTCTTCATATCTGAGTAGGGCTCTGCCGATTTTAAATGGGGGCAAAAGCTCAAGTTTTGACTGAGGCTTTGCATACGCCTGACTTTTGGCATCAGCTCATTTAAATCTAAGTAAAGGTCTTGCAGTCTGGAAAATACATTTCTTGTTTCGCTCAGATAAAAGAGGGTGCCGGTCATGTAAATCATGAGGCTTGTCTTCCATAAGATGGACGGCGCATGGGTCAATAGAAGCGCAAAGGTGATGAGCCAAAAAATAGGGAGCGCCCATTTCCAGGGGATCGGCTTTTCAAAAAAACTGCGTTGAAGCTCTTTTCTGAGGGTGTTGAGATCAATTTTCCGTTGGCTATCAGGCATTTGCAATCGTCTTAGGCTTCCAGAAAACTGGGTGAGCTCGCAGCAAGCCTTTTGCCTTTCTTCAATATTCTGATGATTGGCTAAACCACAGATCCACTCGTTGAGGAGAAGACTCCCCTGACGGGTGAAGCTTTGGTCGATGGATGGGAAGAGCTCATCCCAGTCCAAATCTCGAGCGAGGTAAGGGTTTGCAAATTCGTCCACGTCTTTTTTGCCAGTGGCTTTGCCTTCAAAAAGATCTTTTTGTCTCTCATAGAAACGCTTCAAGTCTTCAAGGTTGACCATCAGACTCTGTCGGCCTTTGCTGGCTCTGTAATAAATGGCGAATAGGGGGAGCATAACCAAAATAGCCACCAGTTCCAGGTACAGTCCTTTTGCCATTTGTGAGGCCAAAATAAGGGCAAAGGTAGCAAGCCCAAAAATAAGTCTTCGTCCTTGCAGAGCTTCTAACTTTACTTTCTGCCTAACAAGCAGGCGATTGAGCCGATCAATCCGAGCGGGGATATTCATAGGGACTATTGTTTCCAATTCTCTGGGACTTGGCAAGGCTTGGCCTCTGGGGGAAAGCCATTGTTCCGTGGACAGAAGTGCTACCTCCTGCTAATTTGCAGGCATGGAAAATCTGAGTCCCAAAGAGGAAATTGAACGCCGCAGAACCTTTGCGATCATCTCGCACCCTGATGCCGGTAAAACCACGATCACCGAGAAGTTGATCTACATTGGTGGCTTGATTCACGAGGCCGGTGAGGTCAAGGGCAAGGCTGGGACCAAAGCCGCCACCTCGGACTGGATGACCATGGAGCAGGAGAGAGGGATTTCGATCACCTCCAGTGTGCTCCAGTTTGATCATGGGGGGAAAAGGGTGAATCTCTTGGATACACCTGGTCACAAAGACTTCTCTGAGGATACTTATCGAACTCTGGTGGCGGCTGACTCCGCATTGATGCTTATTGACGTCGCCAAAGGGGTTGAGGAGCGCACTAAAAAACTCTACGAAGTTTGTAATTACCGCAAAGTTCCCATTTTTACTTTCATTAACAAGTGCGATCGCGAGGGTAAGGTTCCTCTGGAGCTTCTTGATGAAATTGAAAACACCCTCAAGATGAAATGCTACCCTGTGAACTGGCCCTTAGGTCTAGGAGGCTTGTTTCGCGGTGTTTACAACCGTTTAGATAAAAAAGTTTATCTTTATAATAAAGAAACTGGAGAGCAAACCATCATTCCCATCGATGATTTTGATGACCCTCGCTGGAAGGAATGGATTCATCACGATATTTTTGATTCGGTCATGGAGGAAATCCAGCTTATTGAAATGGATGCTGAGGAGTTTGATCACGAAGCTTTCCAAAAGGGCGAAGTCTCTCCTGCTTTTTGGGGGAGTGCAAAACTCAATTTTGGTGTGGATCAATTCTTGCGCTATTTTACCGAGTGGGCTCCTGGCCCTGGTCCTCGCAAAACTTTGCAAGGGGAAGTGGACCCCATTAAAGATAAATTTTCTGGTTTTATTTTTAAAATCCAAGCCAACATGGACCGCAAGCATCGCGATCGCATGGCTTTTATCCGCATTTGTTCTGGACATTTCACCCGAGGGATGAAGGTTCGCCACTGTCGTTTGGATCGGGAAATCAGGCTTTCCCATTCGGCACAATTTTTAGCTCAAGACCGGGAAACCGTAGAAGACGCCTTTGCTGGTGACATTGTCGGCGTCAGTGACCCTGGACTTTTTCGCATTGGCGATAGTGTGGCTATGGGCAAAAAAATCGAATTTGAAAAAATCCCGCAATTTTCTCCGGAATTGTTCACAAGACTCTTTGTGAGCGATGCGATGAAACGTCAGAAGCTACAAAAAGCCATCTCTGAACTGTCTGAGGAAGGGGTGATTCAGCTCTTCATCGATCCCCATATCGGCGCTCAGGATCCTATTGTGGGTGTTGTCGGTGAGCTACAATTTGAAGTCTTGAAATATCGCTTGCAAGATGAATACAATCTAGAAGTCCGTTTGGACCGAGCCCCTTATACGGTGGCCAAATGGCCTCGCGACAAGGATGGGAAAGAGGTGAGTGAGATCAGTGGGGTGACCACGGTTTTTCGCGACAAAGAGGAGCGTCCCGTCGTCCTTTTAGGAAGTGAGTGGGATCTTAACTGGCTGATTAAAGAAAACGAAGGTGTGCATTTTGGCTCGCCCTTTGACGACGGAATGAAGCAGTGGATGTAAGTGGTAAAAGCCCATTAAAAATTGAAAAGCTGGTCAAAAAGTACGGAAACTTTACCGCAGTGAATGAGGTCAGCTTTGAAATGAAGCCCGGTGAGATTTTTGGCCTTCTAGGCCCTAACGGAGCGGGAAAGACCTCTATTATATCTTGTTTAGTGACCCTGCAGGAGCCAACCTCGGGTCATTGTGAAATTTTTGGCTATGATCCAAAAGTGAACCCTGAATACACTAAAGTTCTTACTGGTTTTGTGCCGCAAGAGCTTATCAACCACGGTTTTTTTTCCATCGAAGAAATTTTAGTGTTTCACTCGGGATTTTACCAGCGTTGGCACAATAAAGAGCGCATTCACTATCTTTTAAAGCGGTTGGGGTTATGGGAGCACAAAGATAAAAAAGTCAAAGCTTTGAGTGGTGGTATGAAGCGAAGACTTTTGATTGCAAAAGCTCTAGTCCATGAGCCTAAGTTATTACTGCTCGATGAGCCCACAGCTGGCGTGGATATTGAGCTTAGGGCTTCGTTGTGGGACTTTGTCCAAGAGCTGAGCCAAGACGGAATGTCTATATTATTGACCACTCACTATCTTGAGGAAGCTGAGAGTCTTTGTGATCGAGTGGGTATTTTGCAAAATGGAAACCTCAGGACAGTAGGCCCAACCCGCGAACTCATTGAAAAGCTGACGGAACGCAAAGTCCATGTCTTTTTTGACGGAGTTTGCAATGAAGAAATTTCTAGCCCTTACCTGCGAAACCGAGAGGACAACCAGGCCGAGTTTGTGATTCCCCATGGAGTTGGGGTGGGTGATTTAATTGCGGACATTCAGTGTAATGTTCATAAAATTTTAGACATCAAGATTGAAGAGGGTTCCCTGGAGGAAGCTTTTGTTCACGTTCTTGGAGAGCACCAATGACCATCGCACCCAAATATCGTCCGTTTTTGACTTTGTATTATCGAGAGATCAGACGCTTTTTAAAAGTTTTGGTGCAAACCATTGCCGCCCCCATTGTGAGCTCCAGTCTTTATCTTTTAATTTTTGGCGTCAGCCTTGGCGGGCGCATCAATTTGGAAAGTGGGCTGAGCTACTTAGCTTTTTTAATTCCAGGTCTTGTTATGATGTCAGTCCTCAACAATGCTTTTCAAAATGCCTCAAGCTCGGTGGTGTCCGGTAAATTTGGTGGAGATCTTGAAGACTGGCGAACCTCACCTTTAACTCCTCGGGCCATATTGTGGGCTTTATCTTTTGGAGGGCTCACCCGGGGTTTCATTGTTGGCTTTATCACTTTTATGGTGGGTCAAATTTTTTATTTAAATAATCATGGCAGTTGGCTAGCCGTTGCCCACCCGGGTTATCTCTTGATCTTTTTAATCATTGGAGGATTGAGTTTTTCCATGTTTGGGGTGTCTGTCGCTTTTTGGTCAAAAACTTTTGATCATCTCAGCGCAGTGGGATCTTTCGTGATTTTGCCTCTGATTTATCTGGGCGGTGTGTTCTTTTCCTTAGAGGGTCTTCATCCTTTTTGGCAAACGCTTTCTAAGGCCAACCCGCTACTCTATTTTATCAATGGCGTACGCTATGGCATCTTAGGAGTGAGCGACGTCCCCGTGGAAACTTCACTGATAGTTTCTGGGGGAGCCCTGATCATTTTTTATTTTATTGCATTGAGGATTCTGAATACGGCCGAATACACCCGCTGGTAAATCAGTTGTTTAACTTTTCCCTGGGGCTACGCGAGCCGGGAAAAAGTTAAACACCTTCTTCAGAAAGAATTCACCTTTCTAATTATTCACTTCATTTGGTTTCAAGATTTGGATTAAGGTTAGGGGCCAGAGAAGTAAAAAGGGCCAGACTTTGACCGCCCACGGGTTTAAATAGTCGTCTCGCAAAAAGCGAAAAGGGTCGGCAAAAAGAATGCTCACAAAAAATAAAGTCATCACAATTAAAGTCCAGCGCCATTTTTTATCAAGCACTAGGCTCTGATGGATACCAAAGCCAATCATGCAAATGATAAAGGTAGGGGATTCCGACTTGTGATTGAACAGAACCATATAATAGAGCACAGCCACTAGGCCCAGGAGCCGTGCTCGTTCACCGCCCTGGGTGGCGAGAAAAAATACGATGGCCATTATGACCCCGGCCACAGCTTCCGTAGGTAAAATTGGCACAGGTCCATTGGTTATGGCATGGATCACTCCCATTAAAGAAAAGCCATAGGAGATGGCAGCATCATGTTTAAGCATGGCGAGCCAAATCGTGTATTGTTCAATAAGACCTGAAAAACCAAGGATCACGGCTGGTGCTAAAAAAAGTCCAAGGCTTGTGACAAGGCTTGCGAAAGTGAATTTTCCTAAAAATTTGATGTCTTTAAAACTGTAGTTAGAAAAGAGTAAAAGAGCCAAAGCAACGACTCCAAAAATTTTAATAAAAAAGGTGCTTAAAATACATAAAGCCGCAAGCCATGGTCGTTTTTCTTCGAGGTAAGTCCAAAATAAAACAACCAAGGCGGCTAAATGAATATTACTTTGAAAGCCTTGGGTGGAGCCAATGAATTCAGGTAATGCGATCCACATGGCTCCCCGTCGGTGGGATTCTTTCAAAGGAAGCCGGAAGAGGCCATATACAAACAGGGAAGTGCCAAGAAGACTCCAAAGTACCGCTCCGATTTTCGCCGGAAAAATAGCCAGAGGAGCCATGAATAATGCAAAGGTCGGGGTGTATTTAAAAATATCGTGGTGGTCAACAGGATAGGCTTTGTAAAGGTCAACACCTTCTAAAAGATGCCAAAAAGAAGCTCGAAAAATTAGCCAATTGTTCATGTGGGATAAGCTTGCTGTGTAAAAAGACAAAACAGTGGAAAGGAAAAATAGAAAACTAAAAGTCTTATTATTTTGGACCCATTGAACCATAAAGGGAGCTTAGAGGCAGTTCGTGTGCGAGTCAATAATTCGGGCTACTGACAGTGAGAGGAGTAGGACTCGATCTTATTCTTTTGAGCATAGCGATTGTAGTGATTGCACATCATCTTAAAAAGATCGCCATTGTGACTTGCTAGGCCGCGGCCTCCGTTTTTCATTTGGAGCCAGCGTTTTCGCAAAATGTCTTCAGCTGAGGTGAGGCCTTTGCGTTGGGACGGATCTCTTAAGTTTCTTCCTTCGGCACTAGCCAAGCGGTTGTGCCCAAAGCGTCCACCACTTGCGCCTCCTCCTGCTGCGCCATGATATCCACTCCACATTCCTTTGGGATCAAAGCCTTTGTCTTGGTAGTTTTGATCATTTCCTGCTTTTTTGGCAGAAGACCCAGGGAGGCGACCAGAAGTGGGGCTACCGCCATAGAGGAGGCCAGCCACTTGCGTGTTTCCGCTAGCATCTTTTTTATTGCCGCCAATCCCATCTTTGTCTTTGCCAAGTTGAGCTTGAAAAAGTGAGTCGGGCGATCCAGATTGATTTTTAAAATCAGAGGCAAATGGGTCCCCATTGGCGTTGTTATTGACGGCTTTGTAGGAGGGAAGACTGGTCCCAGCGCCAATATCTGTGCTGCCACTAGAGCCAAGGCCTGTTGAGGATCCGGAGCCAGAGCCACCGCCGCCGCCACCACCGCCACCTAAGGGTGAATTATTAAAATTATCAAAAACCTTTTGTCGGTCGGCTTCCCGTTGCTGTGCAATTTGCTCAGCTCTAGGGTCTGAGGCCGAAACAGGCCCATCAACTTTAATATCAAGCTTGTCGAGAGCTGAGATCACTTCTTGGTCAAGAAAAGCAGAACCTTGCTGGCCGCAGGTGATACCATCGCAATCACCACAGAGTCCTTGCAGCGAAAAAAACATAAGGGCTATAAAGAAATACCCTGTTCTATGCAAAAGTCCCCCTCGTTAGACCTTATAAGGATACCATATAAAATTCACTCAGGGATTTCCTTTTCTTTATGTGTCTCAAAATAGGAAATTAAACTTTTTTTCTCGGGGAATTTAAAAAAATTGGCTAAAATATAGGCCTAAGGGGCGGACTATGAAGCGACATTTTTTTGTCATGATTTTATTCAGTCTTTTTTCAGCAAGCACGGCTTTTGCTGAAGGAGCTCCTGGTGTCCAATGTGACACTAAATATCCAGATGCTCGCCAAGCTATGGAGACAGGCGAAGGAATTGACCTTGCAGGAAGAGTCTCTGAACAATGCAGTTTGAGCGGCATGGAAAGTCTTGTGGTGCCTGGTTATACCCAATATGTTGAACCTTGCCTGGTGGAACTCAATCAATTGAAAGAAGGCAAATGTCATGCTGCCGATTTGCCGGTCGATGTTCGCGAGCTCAACACCAAAAAATTCGTGCGCAGCCAAATGGCCCAGGCCTACCAAAAACTGAAGCAAAGTGAGACTCACATCAAAAAATATCGCGACAATTGTGCTCCCGCGTTTAAGCGTGCTATTGATCGTTGTATTGCTCAACGAGAAAGAGCTCTTGCCATGGTAGACACTCAACCATCAACTTGTACGGCCAGTGATCGACCAGTGGTGAAAGAAGTCTTTAAGAAGATGACTTCAGCTCTTATCTCTTATCATGCCTGTGAAATTCTTAACCGCAATGTCGGAGCTCGCGCTGATGAAGAAGAGGTTGAGCAAAAGAAGTTACAAGTGGAAGCCTCTGGAGTCAGTGTTACCTCCGATCCTGGCGTTTAATCCTTAAGATTAATTAATATTCGGCCATGGTGCAGGCTTGATAAAACTTGCTCTGCGTTGGCTTCGATATCTTCAAGTCCAATTTCTTTAAAAACCCAATCCGATAAATTTTCTGGCTTATAGGTCGTGGCCATTTGTTGCCAAATGGCCTTTTTCAAATCCAAGGGACAGTTGTTGGATGAGGTCCCGAGGAGATTCACTCCTCGTAAGATAAATGGAAAGACAGTGGTATTAAGATTTTCATTCTGGGCAAGTCCTATGGAAGCCACAGAGGACCAAAGATCCATGTGGGGCAAAATATAAGACAGTGCTTCTCCGCCCAAGTTATCAATAGCGCCGGCCCAGATGGCTTTTGCGAGTGGCGCCGCCTTAAAGTCATACCCGGAAATATCGGTGACCTCGCTGGCCCCGCATTTTGTAAGCCACTCTTTATGCTGTAAACGTCTGGTCCAAGCTTCGCATTCATAACCGCGCTTTTTTAAAAATCCTAAAGCTAGGCTTCCTACACCGCCGGTGGCGCCGGTCACTAGAACCTTTCCTTTGTTTGGGGTCAGGCCATTATGTTCCAGGCGATTGAGGGCAAGGGCCGCGGTAAATCCAGCCGTTCCATAAATCATAGCCTCTTTTAGGCTCAAGTCTTTAGGTAAGGCGAGCAAGCGATCGCCGGCAATACGCACTTTTTGTGAAAAACCGCCGGTGATGGTCTCGCCGAGATTATTGCCGTTTAAAAAGACAGAATCGCCCTCTTGCCATAAAGTTGATTTTGAGTGACTGACAACACCAGCCATATCAATGCCTGGAATCAGTGGTAGGCTTCTTAAAATCTTTCCTTTCCCGCAGACAGCCAGGGCGTCCTTGAAATTGATGCCACTATAGTGGACGTCTACAACAACATCGCCTTCCGAGAGCTCATCGATCCTTGTTTCGCGCAACTCACATTGGATGTCAGGAAATTGATTGGGGTCTTGAGTCGAATTTTGTGCCCACAGAGCAAGAAATAGATCCTTCATAGGTCAAACCATAGAAGAGCCTTGCCGCCCCCGTCAATTTTAATTAAGGTGGGCTCTCAATAAGGAGTGGTCATGTTTGAAAAACTCTCGGATCGTTTAGTCGATAGCATGCGTAAACTTTCCGGCAAAGGGAAGATCTCTGAGGCCAACATTGAAGAGGCGATCAAAGAGATCCGCATGAGCCTTTTAGAGGCTGACGTAAACTTTAAAGTGGTCAAACGCTTCATTGAAGCTGTCAAGTCAAAGGCCCTTGGTGAAAATGTCATTAAAGGCGTGGATGCAGGTCAACAGTTTACAAAGATCGTTCATGATGAGTTAGTTGACCTTCTCGGGAGCGAAGCTGTTGAACTTCAATTCACAACCCAGCCCACCGTGATTTTTTTAGTGGGTTTACAAGGGGTGGGGAAGACAACCACAGCTGCAAAGCTTGCCCTCTACATCAAAGATAAGCTGAAAAAGAAACCCGCTTTGATTCCGGTGGATATATACCGTCCAGCAGCGATTCAGCAGTTAAAAACTTTGGGTGAGCAGATTGAAGTTCCTGTTTTTGATTCTGACCCCAAGATGAAGCCTAAAAAGATCCTGAAGCTCGCCCAAAAATGGGCAGAATCAGAGAATGCCGACGTGGTTATCGTTGATACCGCAGGTCGGCTGCAGATGGATCAAGAGCTGATGAAGGAGCTCACTGAGCTCAAATCCTTGTGGAAGCCCCAAGAGGTTTTGCTAGTGGCAGACGCCATGCTTGGTCAGCAATCGGTGGATGTTGCCGAGGGCTTTCATCAGCAGGTTGGGCTGACAGGCTTGATTCTTACCAAAGTAGATGGGGATGCCCGCGGTGGAGCGGCTTTAAGTATTCGTGAAGCCATTGGCATTCCTATCAAGTTTTTAGGGATGGGCGAAAAGCAAAAGGACCTTGAGGTTTTTCATCCCGACCGATTGGCCTCTCGCATCCTTGATATGGGGGATGTGGTTACGCTTGTCGAAAAGGCCCAAGAGGTCATTGATGAAGAGGAAGCAAAAAGGTCTGCCGAACGGATGATGAAGGGCGAGTTCACCGCTGAAGACTTTCTCGCCCAGATCCGCCAGATGAAAAAGCTGGGTTCTATGGAGAGCATTCTTAAAATGCTGCCTGGGATGGGCTCCATGATGAAGCAGATGAAGACGATGACTCCCCCTGACGAGGAAGTGAAGAAGATCGAGGCCATCATTTGCTCCATGACCAAAGAGGAGCGCCAAGACTGCCGTATCATCCATGGTAGTCGCCGTGTCAGGATTGCCAAAGGAAGCGGCACTCGGGTGCAGGACGTTAACAGATTTGTAAAACAGTTTGAAGATGCCAAGAAGATGATGTCAGGTCTCATGAAAATGGGTCTGGGCGGAGGTTTCCCCGGTGCAGGGGGTGGCTTTAAGTTGCCATTTTGATTGATGTTTTTTGGCCACACTGTCGCTTTTGCAGGCTGGCAAAAAAAGATTTGCTAAACAATTGATAAAACAGTAAAAAATCCCAATTCATTAAGAGGTGTAAGAATGGTAGTTATTCGTTTAGCGCGTTTGGGAGCGAAAAAGAGACCGAAATATCGAGTGACGGTAGCAGACTCGCGTTTTTTCAGAAATGGCCGTTTCATTGAAGTTTTAGGTCATTACAACCCAAACCCTCGTGGTCAGGAGAAAGAAATCACTCTTGATCTAGAAAAAGTGAAAAGTTGGGTGAGTAAAGGGGCTCAACCAACCGCTCGCGTAAAGACTTTGATTAAAAAAGCTGAAGCCAACGCTTAGTCGTTCTTTAGCGTACCACTGGAGAGGTGTTTATGGGGTATGATCCGTCAAGCTTAAGGGACTTGGTCGATTTTATGGCTAAGGCTCTTGTCGATCATCCTGATAGTGTTCAGGTCAATGAAGTAGTTGGGGAACAGACCACGGTTGTTGAACTCGCTGTTGCTAAGGAAGATCTTGGTAAAGTGATCGGCAAACAAGGTCGTACCGCAAAATCTATGAGAACAATTCTCAATGCAGCTAGCACAAAGCTGCAAAAGAGAAGTGTGCTTGAGATTATGGAATAATAAAAATAACTCCTAATAACGGAGAGTGTGAAGGCGTTCCTAGGGGAGCGCCTTTTTTTTGTTTATGGCATTAGTTGGAAGTTTTGTTCACATTGGAAAGATTCACTCGGCGCAAGGGCTTAAGGGCGAGATTTATGTCAGTATCTTTTCTGGCGAAGCCGCATGGAGTGATGAGTGGGTAACTCTTTTTATTTCTGACTCCGAATCTCCTGATACGGAAATCCCCATTGAAAGTAAAAAGCTCCACATGAAACAAAAAAGATATGGTTTTCGCGTAAAACTCAAAGGCGTGAATGATCGAAACCAAAGTGAAGCCTTGGTTGGTAAAAATGTTTTTATTCCTGAGGACTTTTTAACTTCTGATAATGACGAGGAAATTTACTTGCGGGAAGTTTTAGGTTTTGTAGTGGAAGATAGCGAGCGCGGTCGAGTGGGAGAAGTTATTGGGTTTCTCGATAATGGAGTTCAAGATCTTTTGGTGGTAAAAACCGATAAGGGTGAGAGCTTTGAAGTGCCTTTTGTGGAACCTATCCTTGTTGAAATTGATAAAGATAAAGAGGTCATTGAAATGGACATCCCCTATGGCTTAGTCCCTGGGGAAGAGCTGTGAATTACTTTATCGTCACCATCATGCCGGAGCTTGTGGCTGGAGGTCTTCACCATGGACTGATCGGCCAAGCGTTTATGAAAGGCCTTTGTAATTATCAAACTATCAATCCTCGCCAGTTTGTGGGCGGGGTTCATCAAGCCATTGATGATCGCCCCTTTGGCGGCGGTGATGGCATGGTGATGATGGCAGATCCCATGCAACAGGCCTTGGATAGTTTGGGGAATTTGGAAAACAGTGAGGTGATTTATCTGTCACCCCAGGGAGAGCCTTTTACGGATACTATGGCGAGTGAGTTTTCCCATAAAAAAAATCTAGTGCTTTTTTGTGGTCGCTACGCCGGAATGGATCAGAGGTTTCTATCAAAAAATAAAGTGCGTGAGATTTCTATTGGAGATTATGTGGTCAGTGGAGGTGAGGTCCCCGCCCTCGTTATGATTGATGCCATCACCCGTAAAATCCCCGGGGTGCTCGGTCATGAGGACAGTGCTAATAAAGATTCCTTTGCATTGGATGGTTTGCTAGAAGCGCCTGCCTTTACCAGACCCCGCGAGTGGGGAGGAATGGCGGTGCCTGAAGTTTTACTCAGCGGCAATCACGAAAAGATCATCGAGTTTCAAAGAAATATATCTCTTTTAATCACTCTACAAAAGCGCCCCGATCTTTTAAAAGATAAAAAACTTGATAAATCTCAACTAAAAAGCTTCTTGAGTGATTTGAGCGATAGTGATCAAAAGAGCTGCGGAATAGACAGCTCATTGATCCTTAAAAATTTGGAGACCCTGCCATGAGAAAGCGCCTCGCTGTAGCCCTCGTTCACCATCCTGTTCTCGATCGCGCTCAAAATGTGATTGCCACTAATATTACCAATTTTGATATCCATGATATTGCCAGGGCCTGCAGAGTCTACGATGTTGAGACCTATTACATCGTCCACCCCATGGAGGAGCAGCTGATGTTTGTCTCCAGGGTCCTTGATCACTGGCGGGCGGGCACGGGCTCAAGACTCAATCCCATGCGAAAGACAGCGCTGACCATGGTCAAACCCATCGCCTCCATCGAGGCGGCCCTCAGGGACTGGGGAGGAGACGGACCAGTGATTGCCACCAGCGCTAAGGAGCACAGTGAGCTCCCACAAAAGACCTTTTCTGAGGCTAGGGAAGTCCTCACTCAACAGGACGGATTTCTGGTGTTTGGCACTGGATTTGGCCTAGCCGATCAGGCTCTTGATCAGTGTGATTTCTGCATTGAGCCTATCCGAGGAGTGGGCGAGGAGGACTACCGTCACTTGTCGGTGCGGTCAGCAGTGAGTATCTGTCTTGACCGTCTTCGCGGGCCATGATAGGAACACCTTTTCAAGGTCCAAGGAGTCTATTATGGCTGATTTAGTTCGACAAGCAATCCTCAAGAACCAAAAGGTTCAAAAGCTACCCAAGTTCTCTTCCGGAGACACCATTGGTGTCTACGTTAAGGTGAAAGAAGGGGAAAAAGAAAGAGTTCAGCTTTACAAAGGTGTTGTGATTAAGATCCAAGGGTCGGGCCCGAGCCGTAGCTTTACTGTTCGCAAAATTTCTGAAGGTGTTGGTGTTGAGCGTACATTTGCTTTTACAAATCCAAACATCGATAAAGTGGAAGTCTTTGCCTATGGTATGACCCGTCGTTCAAGACTTTTCTATCTGCGCGGCTTGAGTGGTCGTAAAGCCAAGGTTCGCTCTGAATTGGCGGTGATGCGCGAGCAACGCGAAGCTTCGACTTCCGAAAAATCTGAGTAATTTTCTAGCATTATTGCTGTGTTTAAAAAGGGACTTTAAGAGTCCCTTTTTTTATATCAATTTGACTCTTCGGCTGGTGGTGGGGACTATGGTGGCTCATCATTCATGGGGGTATCATGGGTACGGCGGCAATGAAATCCAAAAAGAAGAAACTCACTTTTGATCCCTATCCATGGAGAAATTTAAAGCCTTATCCTGTGGTGGGTGTCGACGAAGTGGGCAGGGGGTGCCTGGCGGGCTCGGTTTACGCTGCGGCTGTCATCTTAAGTGACGAGTTTGTTATCGAAGGTCTTACCGATTCGAAAAAGTTGACCGCAAAACGGAGAGAAGAGCTTTCTGAATTGATCCATCAACATTGCAGAGTGAGTATAGCCTTTGCAACGGTTGAGGAGATTGATCGGTTTAACATTTTGCGAGCTTCCCTCCTTGCTATGAAGCGAGCCGTGGAAGCTCTTAATTTAGATCAAGCTCATATTTTAGTGGATGGAAATCAAAGAATCCCTGGTCTTACTTTTGAGCAAACGACATTGGTCAAAGGGGATTTGCGAGCAGAACCTGTCGCGGCAGCCTCAATTGTTGCAAAAGTTTTTCGCGACAACGAAATGGTGGAGCTAGGGCAAGAGTTTCCAGGATATGGCCTTGAGGATCACAAAGGCTATGCGACGAAAGTTCACAAGGACGCTATCGAAAAATTGGGACCCGCTCCCTTCCATCGCACAAGTTTCGCCGGTGTGCGCGAGTTTGTCCGCCGCTGAGACCGGCAAGTTTTTAGAAAATCAAATGGCCCTGTATTTTGAAAACCGAGGGTTTAAAGTTTTCAGCCAAAACAAAAAGTGGTTTGGAGTGGAAGTAGACCTCATTGTGATTTATCAAGATCAATATTGGCTTGTTGAAGTCAAAAGCCTTTCCTATGAATGGCAGCTCCCTTATCGAGTGCATAAAAATCAAAAAAACCGCCTTAAAAAAGTGCTTGCCTGTTTTCAAGACTATTTTGATAAGGCAGCACTCGTCTATTTTGCTTTTGTTGAACCCAGTGGCAGAGTCCTCTTCTTAAAATTAGAAGACTTAGAATAAGGCTTTTAGTCGGGGGCGAGTGGGGATTGTTGATTTTACCAAGGCTTTAAGAAACAATAATATTGATAGAAAGGCACCATGAAGCGACAGTTAGTTTTAATCATTTTATTATGTTTCATGTCTTCCCGAAGTTATGCGGAGGCCAGTCGTGAGTTTTTATTGAGTTGTACCTATGGGGTGCTTGCTGGTGCTCTCGTCGGTGCTGCGACCTTGGCCGTTGAAGATAATCCCGATGAGAAGATTCATCGAGTGGCCCGGGGGGCGTCTTTAGGATTATATACGGGTATTTTGTTGGGCCTTTATGTTGTCTATGTTGTTCCGGCACAAATGCAAAGAATGGAAGAAGAGCAGCTTGAAGAAGTAGAATCTGTAGAGCCCGATGACTATGCTCGTAGTTCTATTATTCAGCCTCCGCGCTTTACAGTGTATCCTGTCGTTGAGCAAAATCGGGTGACGGGAGCTGCGGTTAATCTTAATGTTCTAAGATTTTGATCTTAAATTTAGATATCCGATATCTAAATTTAAATAAAAAAAAGCCCGATTGAAAAATCGGGCTTCGTTTTGCGTGCTGACAAGAAAGCTCTTATTTTTTTTCAAGAATAAGAATCACTTCCTTCACTTTAATATTTCCTCGCAAGTGAATCTGCCAGGCGCCATTGTCGTTTCCGTTAGAGAAAACGCTAGGGTTGGAAAAATCAAGAGTCGAGTAAGACCAGTCACTGTTATTTTGGAAATCAGCAGGTCTTCCGGGAATCTTTTGTTCAGGGCTTTCTGCAGAGCCAACTTTAAAACTCGCTTTACCTTGACCGGCACGAGACTTTGCAACCAAAGTCGCGCTAAT
This sequence comes from Bdellovibrionales bacterium, assembly GCA_020435205.1. Lineage (GTDB taxonomy): Bacteria > Bdellovibrionota > Bdellovibrionia > Bdellovibrionales > JAGQZY01 > JAGQZY01. The sequence continues at coordinate 17,491 of JAGQZY010000028.1, forward strand.
GATCTTGTACTGCTGAGTATTCAAACCCAATTCTTGCTGAGCCTTTTGGCGAAGAGCTAAGATTTGCTCGCCACCGAGAGGTCCGCCTTGAATGTGTAGATCATTGTAATCTAAAGTCGCACGCACAGGGCGATCATCATCACCCAGCTCTACGACGATTTGGCGAATTTTAAAGTTTCCTTTAAGATGAACTTGCCAGACACCATTAGAGTCGCCAGTTTCGTTGATCATTAAAGTGCGATCATAACTTTTTTCATCGTCGGAGCCGAAGGCGCCAGGGCGGCCATCCACTTTTTGTGGCTTTGAGAAATCCTGCCCGACTTTGAGTCTTGCCGTGCCATTGCCAGCTCGAGTTTTAGACACCATCATGACGCTAAGAAGGTCCATTCTCTGCAGTCGCACCTGTGGGTATTGTCGGCGCATCTCTTGTCTCAATTCAATGACAGAATCGCCAGTATTGTTACCCATGTGAGCATCATTTAGATCCAGTACATAAAAATCTCCAGCCCATGCTGGTAAGCTTAATAGTGTTACTAATACAGAAAAGATTAACTTCATATTCCCCCCTTTGAAGTTAGTGATTGTGTTGTTGACCATCACCACGTCCTGTAGTGTTGCAAACAACTTAAAACAAGAGTGATGGCTTTGTCTATGTCGCTGAACTGACAGCGAGTGAAAGAGGCATAGACACCGATTGGGTTGCCTATAAGAAAAACTTTTTTTGTAAGAAACTGGCAGACATCTTTGTTAGAAAATTGTCAAAGACCTGGGGAGTTTAAAAAAAGTCCTTTCCAGTAGAGGGGGCATTCGACTATGTTCTTGCCCTCATCTTGCTATCCCCGGCGGCAATTTTTTTTTAGAAGTATTAGACTATGCGCATCATGCCTAAGAAGTGGGATGGAGCCTATCGGCCTAAATAATTGGAATCACTTGCCGAACTGAAACTCCATATTGATGGAGTAGTTGATTTTGCTCTTGTCATCCAGAATCTGCCAGACCTCTGCTGAGACAATCCAGCATTTGCCAGGAGGCCTAAGGGTGGTAGCCACTCGCCAACGTTTAAAGGCATCTTCCCCAGGTTTGCGGTAGGCATCCAAGTCGTACTCAGTGCTTCCATAAAAATAAAGATATTTAAAGTTCATCCCTGTCCCGAGCAGGAGAGTCTGGTATCTGGCATCTTCATCGACGGGGGGCTTTTCATTGATTTGGTACTGCTTCACATAGCCAATTTCAAAAAAGTCGCTGCCCTGGAAAAAAAAGCGAGTGGTGGAGTTTAGGTTTGTTACTTTGTGGTAAGGAAAGTGGCTGGCTTCAAGATACTGTTCAATAAAACCGGCTCTTAGATAAGCGTTTCCGACGATGTCCTGCCAGGGTCTGCCATCGCCACCGCGCTCCGCTTCCCTCAGGTCGTAGGCTTGGTAGACTCCCAAAATAAAATTTTGAAAGTAACGACTGAAATTGGTGGTTTGAGTTGCTGTTTTTTCTCGGCTTAAAATCTTAGTGGTAAAACCATAATTGATAAGTTTGCGACCAATCAAACGATCTCTGTCATCAAACTGAATACCTCGTCCGCCATTGCGCCAATCCAAATCTGTATCATCAATAGGTTGTTTAGCACGAAAATAGGAGATGCGATCCGTGTTGCCAAAAAAATGACTATTACTCTGAACCACATCAGGAATATATTTGAGATTGATTTCGGGAATTATAGAATGCTTTACCTTATATTTTTCACTCCAGTCAAAAATGTTGGTGAAATAGGTTTTTGAGGAAATATCCAATTGGGCATAATAGCGATAGGGGAAAGAATCATAGCCTACAGAATTATCCCCTTGCACGCCTAGTGAATATTGAGTCCAACGTAGTTTCATGCCTGGGTCAATATCAAACAGATCAGAAATCCAAAATGGGTAGTGCACGCGACTTTCTAAATCTAAACGTTGGCCTGTGCGGACTAAATCCCCATTGCCGCCGGTTCCATCAGCTTGGTATTGAAATTGCCCTTGAGGATTGCCTTTTACAATACATGCATCGGGATCATCATCAATCATTCCATCAGCAGTATAACAAGAGCCAGGTGCCAGTCGGTTGCTGCGAACATGGTCGTAGGCGAGTCCTTGGCGACTGATATTGAGATACTGGGCACGAAAATCAAAATAGAGGGGATGGTCATCTAAGGGTTTCTGATCCATCATCACATAATTAATTTCAGGAATTCGGTGTAAACTCTCTTTATTGTCATAAGAAAGATTTTGTTCAATAAGACTAATATAGTAGCTAGAATCTAAACTCAATAAAGACTCTTCATAAGTTTTTGTTAAGGACACTCGGTTATCAAGGGCTGCTAAACCCAAATGGCCAAACTGTTGGGGGAAGTCTACTACGTACTCGCGATCAGAGGCCATGCGCAGATTCGTCCTTTGCACATAATTTTCTGGAAGTTTATAGTAGTGGGCATAGTCGAGAAACCAACGTCCGCGATTACTCTGGGAGCGGTCGGCCGCCATATAAGCTGTGTTCAATTCGCCACTGCTGTTTTGGTCGAGGACGTAGCGATAATTAGCTGTTCCCTGGACCCCGCGCTTTTCGAAATTTATTAAAGAAAAGGTGGCGTCTGATGAACGGTTAATGGCCCAAAAAAACGGTTGCTCAATGGCAAGGCCCCCGTTGGTGGAGTTGATTGGCCTAGGAACTAAAAAGCCCGTTTGTCGCTTTGAGTTTAGAGGAACCACGAGATAGGGGAGTGGCAAAACTGGTATTTGCAAGAGGTGAAGCCAAGGGCGACTGATGTAAGCATAGCCTCCAATTTCAGCGCGGACTTTTGAGCTGGTAAACCCCCAAGAAGGAGGGCAGGTCAAACAAGCTGTATAATAAGCATTTTCTGCTTCGTACTCCTCTTCGCCAATCTTTTCAATCTTCGAGCTTTCAATCAAAACCTGACCGGAAGTGATCACCCCTTTGTGAAGAGTTCCTTTGTTGGTCTCGTAGTTGAACTCAATCTTTTCACCCCGCAATGTTGTTTTTGGGGTCTGCATAATGACGTGGCCTTCCGCCAAGATGGTTTTGGTATTTTCATAGATAACAGCTTTATCGCAAAGAAGATGTTGTTGTTGAAATACGACATTGACCCCGCCTTTTAAAGTCACGGTCTTCTTTTTGTTATCTTTCTCCATAAAGTCGGCATCAAAAATAATTTTGCCGTCTAATGCCAGACTGGGGAGTGAAGAAAATAGAATTGTAAAAATCACGAGAAGCTGTTTCAAAGCTGATCCACTATTTTGTTGTCATGGTGAAGACACCATCCCAATCGTTTCCAGGTGGATTCTTCATATAGTCTTGGCAGCGTTCAATATACAGTTGACTCACTCTGTCAGAGGCCTCAATGTTCAAAGAGGCATTAAAACTAGATATGGCCTGCTCCCACTGCATCTCATGGTAAAAATGAAAGCCTGCCACGAAGTGATCGAGCCTCTTTTTGAACTCAGCAGAAGGCTCCCCCTCGTCCATAAGCTCAAAAATACGCACGGGTTCATTTTTTCCCTTCACCTTCACCCAGTCGATTTCTCTCACGATAAAGCCATCATTCTTGATTTGGGTGTTGGTGAATTCACTTATAATGATGCGAGTGCCATATTGCTTATTGATCCCTTCGAGCCTTGAGCCCAGGTTCACGGCATCACCCATCACTGTGTAATTGCGAACCGTCTCTGATCCCATATTGCCCACACTCATCTCGCCAGTATTAATACCGATACCGATATCAATTTGCGGCAGGCCTTGCTCCTCGTAGATCTTTTGCAATTCGAAAAGCTTGCGAATTTGAATGAGAGCCGCTCGACAAGCTTGGGCAGCATGCTTTTCAGATGGCACTGGGGCACCAAAAAAAGCCATGATAGCGTCGCCCATATACTTATCGAGGGTTCCGCTGTTTTGAAAAATAATTTCGGTCATAGGCGTGAGATAGTGGTTAAGGAGATCAGAAAGAGCTCTTGGATCGAGTTTTTCCGAAATGGTTGTGAAGCCGCGTACATCAGAGAAGAAAACTGTCATCTCTTGCTTGATACCACCAAGTTCTAGTTTCGAAGGGTCTTTTAAAATTTCATTAACAATTTCTGGGGAAACATATTTTTGAAAAGTTCCCTTGAGCTGTTGTTTTTTTCTTTCTTCGGTAAAGTACTTAAAGAAGGTAATGAAGGTGTATAGAAATAAAATAGTAAAAACGGGGAAGATCATAGTGACGACAACGCCTTGGGGGAAAAAGTAGAGGGAATCAACAAGATAAACCCCAAACAAAGAGGCGCTAGCAACAAGAAGCCCAAAGATCGCACCTAGTTTAGAAACAATGATACTAAATAAAACGCCAATACCAAGAATAGCCCAAGGCATGATGTACTCTTCGTTGGAGCTCGTTCGCAAATAGTCCTTGCGTAAAAGATTGTCGAGCAGGTTAGCGTGAGTTTCAACCCCGGGAAAGTTTTCCTGGAAAGGTGTCACTCGCAAGTCGTAAATAGCCGTTGCCGTGGCTCCAAAAATAAAGTTCTTCCCCTTTATCCACTCTTTCTTATTCACTTGACGTGATTCTTCAACCCACTCGCCTTTGCTATTCTTGACCCTTTGTTCGATAGTGATAGTATCGCTGCCTTCAAGCAGCTCAGCAGCGCTTAAATAGGCAAACATTTTTTGAGGGCCGGCATAATTAATTGGCAGTTGCCCTCGGTAGTCGGTGGGGATGTTGAAAAGAGGCTTGTCTTCATTGTTTCGAATCTGAACTTCTGAGACGATTTTAGTTACATTCACATCTTCGCGAGGGTGATGCGTGAAGGTGATGTAGGGGTACAAGTCATTGGCAACGAGGTAAGCTTTAAATGCCAAAGTCGGGATCAGCCGAGAGCCAGACCGAACAAAAAGCCGGGCTCGACGAATACTACCATCTTTATCTTGGCTGGCATTAAAGGTGCCTGAAGATGTTGTTACATCACGAATTGGCTTGATATTAAGGAGCATGCTCCCGACTTGGTGGACAGGATTATAAAGACTGTTGTTGTAGATATAAGAGAGTCCCTCATCGAAAGTCATGCCGCCAAATGTAGGGGAGTCGCGAGAGATCAAATCCCAATTTGCTTTGAAGGTTGGCATAAGCTCGTCTTCACTGGTCAGATAGCGCAAGCAATAGTCTTGATTCTCCTGTTTCATTTTACTGTGGAGATCAATTCTTTGTTTTTGTCCCATATGTAAAAGCAGTTGTTTCCCGCTTATTTTAGCCAGTTTCGGGTGTTGGGTCTTAAGCTCGTCGAATTTTTCAGGTTTATCTTGGATGAATAGAGTGATGAGTTCTATGGGAGCTGCTTTTTCAGGACTGAGTCCGAGAGCATTCAGGTAATCGACAGTTTCTTTGCCGACTTTGCTCTGCAACCAGTCATAGGTGACATTTTGATCAAGGCGCACTAGGTGCTCATTTATGATTTTTCCCATCCGCTCTGGGATATTGATATCTGTCTTATCAAGGGCTCCCAAAATATAAGCATCTTGCTCAGACCAGTAGGACTCAATGCCCGTTTTTACGTTCATTCGGTCAAAGCAATAATCCTGGAAGGCTTTGGCCTCATAGCGAACTTCATCAAAGACTGCGCCGAGGATCAATTTTTCAGAGTGTTTTTCAATCACTGAAGTGAGCAATTTATCAAAGTTGTTAGTTTCTTTTTCGGCTTCAAAAAATTCAGAGATTAAAGGCTTTTGTGAGGGAAGAGTTTGGTTGAGTCGGTTTTCTACTTTAGAAAGAGCGTTAATCAACGAGTCGTCAGTTTCAGAAAAAATAATATCAAAAGAAAGTGTTTTTGCCCCAGCATTCATGACTTCATCGAGAACCTTGGCGACAATGTCTCTAGACCAGGGCCAACGTCCGTATTTTTCTAGAGCTCGATCATCAATAGTTAAAATAGCCACATCTTCAGAGCCATGTCGGGGGCCACGCTGGCGTAAACGAAAGTCCACGGTGAGATTATGTAAACGATTGATTTCAGCAATGATAGGGTAGGACTCGAGAGCTTCAGCATCCTGGTATTGTAGGTAGTAAAAGGCTGTAAATAGGCCGAGCACAACAGAAAGGACGACCCCGATGGATATGGGTCCCACTAGCATGTGAAATACCTTACCTAACACTTTGGTCATAGGTATAGGTTGTATCAATTTAAGACGGCAAGCAAGGCTTTTAAGACAAAAACAGCCTCGACCTTAAGTTAAAAAGAGGTTCCCTCTCATCGCTATATTCCTCAGTCTTTTGTATCCTAAAGGGGAATCTTTTCCGTGCTAACGATAATCTTCAGGGGGCATCATGAAGGCGAAATTGGAACAAAAGGACGATGTGGTTGTTATCAGTTTAAGTGGTCGCATCGAAATGGACTATTCTGAACCTTTTCACCATGCCTGCCTAAAGGATATTGCTAACCGCTCAGAGAATTTAATCTTCAACCTCAATGAATTGAGCTTTGTGGGTTCTAATGGAATCATGCCCTTTGTAAAGACTTTACATGAACTGGCAGCGATGAAAAAAAACAAAATTCGTTTTTGTGAAGTGAGTAGTGAGTTTAAAAGAATTTTTGCAGCTAGCTCTCTAGCCGCTGTAGAGATATTTGAAACTGAATTAAAAGCTCTTGAGTCCTTTAAGAGCGAGATCAATCTAGAGATCATCGAAAAAGAAGCCGCAAGTTCCTAAAGCTCAGCTGGTCCTTCTTGTTTTTTAAGAGAGGAATACTGGGAAGCATAGACCTCGGTCAATTTGCTGTTGAGCTGGCTCTGGGGAGTCGATTCCGCTTTGTCGGGTCCAGGAGTTTGGGCTCGCTCGATTGCGCGCTCTTTTTGACCCTGTTGGTTGGATCGGCTGAGTTCGCGGTTGATTTTTTCCAAGGTCTGCCTTTTGACTTGTTCTTTTTCTAGCTGACTTTGGGTGTCCATCCAAAGTTCTTTAAGGCGCTCGAGCTGTATTGCGATGTCTTTATTTTCTTTACTGGTCTCAACCAGCTTTTGCTCGCAGATTTGTAGAGTCTCTCGTTGCTCTCTTAGTTCGACAGCCATTTGTTTTTTTTCTAATTCAAGGCGTTTTTTTAACGCTTGGCTATTGTCAAAGGCTTCTTGTATCTGTTCTAGTTTTTCACGGAACTGTCGAAGGTCTTTAAGCTTTTCATTTTTAACTTGAGAGAGATCAAAGGATAGTTCAGAGATTTTATCTCGGTTTTTCTTTTCTAAGCTTAATTTGCCGAAAAGATCCTGCAGCTCTCTTTTGCTTTGCTCCAGATCAGAGTTCTTGCTTTCTATTTTGGATCTAAGGTCTTCATTTTCTTGAAGAAGTCCATTGATTTTTTCCTTGCTAATATGGGTGGTGGCATCCAACTGTTTTCTAAAAATGGCTTCTTGGTCTTTGATATCGTTGGAGAGCCTCTCAAATTGTTTTTTGAGAAGCCGCAATTGAGCTTTGACTTTGCTATGTTCGGCATGGCTGTGGGAAAGCCCTTGCGCGGTATCGATCAATAGATTTCTCAGGCGGTCTTTTGCGCGAGTTCGCACTCTGTGAAGGACCTCAAGTTTTCTTTTTAAAATCTGGATTTGTTGGTTTTTTTCTACAACTTTTTTGTGTAACTCTTTCTGATTTTGTTTACTGGTTGTATAGAGTTCATTATAGCGCAATTCTAGCAAATCAATTTCTTTACTAATGGATTCAAGCTTCCGATCCTTTTCTTCCTTCTGTCGGGTCCAGATGGACTCCTTTTCTTTAACAATAGCATTTTGAGCCTTGAGATTTTCATTGGATTGTTCAAGGTGGTGGATTTGTTTTTTCAATTCAAGGATCTGTTGTTCCTGTTGAGAGTTGCGACGAATATTAACCTTGAGTCTTGAAGAAAGATCGTCATTTTGCTGAAGCAGCATCTCGACCGTGGCAGAGTGAATGACATCAAGAGGTAAGTTTTCAAGGGACGGCGGAGCTGGGATTTCCGTTGGTAGTGGGATGGGGATGAGTTTGATATCCTTTTGGCTCATTCTTCCTCCTTGAAGATGCGGGCCATTCCTTAGCGCCTCGATCATTGTCTCAGTCACCAGGGTTTCTGTCGAGTCTAGGTTTTTGACAGAGCTAAAGTTTAGGTGAATTGAGGCCGATAAGCCTTCGTGAGTGAAGCCAAGAAGCTAAAAGTCGCATTAAAAGAGATTGGATCTGGCAATGACGTTGAGGCCTACGCCAAGTTGCGCACAAGCAAGACCTCGACGGAGATCCAGCTCAGTAACCATCTTGAGGGTTTGCTTAAGGATGGGTTGAGCATTGACGGGGCGGCTGAAGAAACTGGGAAATCCGTGCTCAGTTATGGCCATACCATCTTGGCAGCCGTCGTTTACGAGAAGTACGATACAGCCAACGCGGAACTCGAAATCTTGTTGGAGTTGCGTCAGGATTATCCTGAGTTTGGGCACAAGGCTGGGCAGTACATTCAACATGCAAAAAGCTTAATCAAGGCAATAAAAGCTAAGAGAAGTATTGGTAAGCTACCCAGTGTGTCTCGAGCCAAGCAAAAAGAATTGATTAATGCTTTAGGGTTTCACTTTAAAGAGTTGCGCTTGTGTTTGATAAATATTGAAAAAATTGAAAGGCACATTCGTCGTGAAGACATGAGCTCGACTCGATGGTTTGTTCTTACTGTTTACTGGTCCCTGTTTGCAGTATTTTTGACAGCAATGCTTCTCTATGTTCTTCCTGATACCTTGAGGTCTTTTTACACTCTTATTGTCTACTACCTCGACGTGGGCCTGAAATGGGTTGCCCACTATTTTTGGCCCTTTTAGCTACTTTTTAAGTTCTCGATAAATTTTGTTCAGCAAGGGCGCAGAAAGTCCGGGTAATTTTTTGCCGTTAATGAATATGGTGGGCGTTCCTTGGACCCCCGCCTTTTGACCAACTTCGGCTTGTTGACGAATGACTTTGTGGCTTTCTTCACTCTCTATGCATTGGTCTAACTGGGCATTATCAATGCCGATAAGGGAGGCTAGTTCAGGGATTTTGCCATGAATCACTTCATCGCTGATGAAATTGTGTTGATTGTCAAAGATCCATTCTTGGGCTTCAAATCCTTTTTGTTGCTTGCCTGCGCAGTGGGAGATGCGAGCCAGCAAGCAACTGGTGCCTCGGCTGTGGCCAACCGCGGGGTTGCAAGCTCCATCCAGTGGCCAAGCTTGAAATGAGAAATGAACATCAGGGTGTGACTTCATGAAGGAATGAAGTTTTGGGAAGGCGTTTTTACAATGGCCGCATAGGAAGTCAGCAAACTCCACGATTTGCATTGGGGAGTTTTGGTCGCCAAGAGAAACGGGATCGATGGCTTCAAAATCAATGACTGGCTTGTTTTGCCATTCTGTATATTGAAGATCAATAATTTCTAGAAGGTTTTCGTCTATGTAATTTTTAATACTGGCTTTGTGCAAGACGAAGCCTAATCCCAAGGTGACTAGGGCTGCAGTGCCAATGGTGGTCAGTTCAAATTTACCGATAGCCATTGTAAAGCCATAGTAGCTCCAGACCGAGACGAAGGTCACAACAGAGAGGGCGTAAGCCAGCATGCAAAACGGGCATAGCGTATTAAGAAGGCCAAGGGAGATCGTGGCCATGGTCAGGCTCACGACAACTAAACCTAAGCATAAAATTTTAATGCTATTCGGTAGATTTTCTTGGGTTTTTTTAGTGGCTAGAGGCCAACGTTGAGCCGTCATTAAGAACAAAATTAAAAAATTGAAAATGGCTCCCAGCATGGCCACAGGAATCCCGAGGAGCTCTGAGAACTTAGAAGCGCTCGCGCGGTCGCAGTTTAAAAAATTGCTAACATTGCAAAATGAATCTCCAGTAATAGCACCATACTTAAAACTATAGTGGTGGTCGAGCAGGTAAAGGTGGACGCCAACGGCAGCGGCAAGGGATGCGAGCCCAATCCAAAAAAGCAGGGGGGATTTTGCCTTCATGAAAACTCCTTGTTTTGAACTCTGTTATGTTACCAGGCGCTACCCAAAGGTCGAAGAAAAATATCTTGAATTCTGCTGGGTGGCAGTTGAGAATAATTGAAGTGGGGGCAGGGGTCATGAAGTCAGTGGATCAAAATTGGCTTCGTCAAAGAAAAGAGATCTTGCAAAAGATTAAAGACCAGGTGCGGCTCTACTTGGGGCCTGAGCCCATGGATATTCAGCAATATGCTCTAGCCTACAAAAATGACCTGGAAAAGCCCTGGCAGCCATCCACCTTGGAAGAGCTTCAGGTTCAACTCCATCAGGTGAATATCGTTTATGGCGGGGATTTTCACCCTTACGCGCAAGCTCAGCGTGCCCATTTGCGTATCTTGCGAGATATGGTGGGTGAGCGTAAGCTCATTCTGGCCTTGGAGGCTCTCCCCGTTGAGCACCAAGATAAGATCAACGCCTTTTTGGCAGGGAAATTAGAAGAAAAAGATTTTTTGCGCGCCATCCAATGGAAAGAGTATTGGGGGTTCCCTTGGAAAAATTATAAGCCACTCCTTGATTTTGCGATCAAAAACCAGGTCGAGGTGGTGGCTCTCAACAAATTTTGCGAAAGTCGAAGTGGAAAAAGCCTCAATGAGCGTGACGAAGTTGCTGCCGAGGTTTTAGCCGATCGTTTGCAAAAAGAGTCAGAAGCCCTCTTTTATGTGATCTATGGCGATTTGCATATCGCGGAGAAGCATTTACCTGCAAGAGTAAAAACGCTTTGTGACAAGGGTCAGCCTATTAGTGATGTCATCTTGTATCAAAACTCTGAAACTATTTTTTGGGGGCTGGCTGAGCAAGGTTTAGAGCAGGATGTAGAAATTGTGAAATTTAGTGAAAAGCGGTTTTGTCTTTTAAGCTCTCCTCCTTGGGTGAAATGGCATAGTTACCTCATGTATCTCGAGGAGAACTTTGATATTGGCTTAGACGAGGACGAAGATGAGGTAGAGATTGATCATACCGATCATGTCTCGGCTTTAGTGCAGATGATCACGTCGGCGCTGGCGACAAGTCTATCGGTAGATGACATTGAAGTGTATTCCTTGCAGGATCCGCAAATTCTTAAAAAGTGTAAAAAGGCGATTTCAACGGATGAATATAAACATGCTGTATTTTTAGTCAATCATGACAGCAGTTTCTACGTACCTAAACAAAGCTTTATGTACCTCAGTAAATCAACTGTGAACCATGCGGCAACATTAGCTGGTAAATATGTTCATGCAAAATTGAGTCGTCGGCAAAGGATGTTATGGGAGTTTCCTGAGGACTTTCTTGCAACTATATGGGAGGAGGCTATGGCCTTTTTGCTCAGCAAGATCATAAATCCTAAGCGGAAAGCACAAACGATGGCTGATTTAAAAAAACAATTGGAGGCTTTTGATCCCCAGGATAAAGGAAGAGAGCCTTTGCTTCTCGCCCTAGACCAAAAGATGTCAGAGCTTTTATTTATCTACAAAAGTGATACACGGGCACAAAAATACATTCCTAGAGAAAGGTCTAGTTACATCCAAGCCGCGCGCTTTTTGGGGGAAATGCTAGGGGAGCGCTGTTTCCATTTTTATCATAAGCAGACGATAGATCGAGGGGTTCTGCTCAAGTTCCTCTCTCAGGACCTTTCTGATAAAGGTTTTGCTGATTTCTACTTTGAACAGCTAAAATTATTAGATAAGCTTGAGCTGGAGGAAAGCAGCGAAAAATGGGGCAGTGGTATTTAAGTAAAAATGGAAAAGCTCAAGGTCCACTTGAAGAGGATCAACTCATCGCCATGATTCAATCTGGGGAAGTGGGTCACCTTGATTTGGTTTTTCAGCCCGGTGCTAGCGAATGGATTCCTGCTTCTGAAATTGAGAGTTTCAAGCCCCACTTTAAAAAAGATGAACCTTCTACTCCAAGCAGTGACCAAAATGCCGATTGGGTTATCCTAAAGAAAATTAAAAAAGAAAATAAGAGTGAGTTTCAGCAATTGGGTCCGTTTTCTCAAGACCAGGTGCAAAACTTGCTTGAAAGAGGCGAGGTGAGTTTCAATGACTTTGCCTGGAAGCAGGGGATGGATTCTTGGGTGGCCATTGCCCAAATAGAAGAGTTTCGAGGACCTTTGCCGTCAACCCCACCTATAGATTCTGCTCTTTACGAAGAGACCCTCGGCGGGCAAGAAGAGGTCACAGAAGAGGAAGACATTTCCTCGCTTTCTCAGCTGGTTGATATCCAGCAATTTGAGTATGAAAAAACTCAAGTGATGTCGGCCGCGGAGTTTCCTTTAAATCACGAAGAGTTTGTCACTGAGACCAACGCCTCTGTCGGACCCGATGTTTTCACAGAAGAGGGCTCGCGAGCTCTCGCCGACTTAGATAGTGGTGAGGAAGCCCTTGGGCATGAAGAAGAGGTCGCTAGCGGCGAAGAGGAACTTTGGTCGTTGAAGCCCCCAGAGACGGATCCAGGATCTCTGAGTGGCACGGACGTGGAAGAAGACACTGTGCTCGTAGACCCTGCCGATAGAAAGAAGTCTCGGCCAGCGCCGAAGTTGAGGGTCAAATCAAAAAGCAAAAAGAAAGAAAAACGACCTAAAAAATCGAAAGAATCTGCGCCGGCAAAAAAGAAGCCTGCGCAACCGGTGCAAGCTCAAACTCCTCCGGAGATGGTGGGGGAGAGTCCTTGGCCATGGGTGGCGGCTGCGATTACTTTGGTGATTTCTGCTTTGTTTCTTTATTTGAGTTTTAAAGGAAGCCGTGAGCCCGTCGCGCAATATGATAGCCAAAGTCAGCACATAGAAGAGGGAGTTGATAGCGGCGCTTATGTGCAAAATGAAGAGCCGGCAGAGGGTTATAATAACCAAGATCCGCAAATGAGTAAGGGGCTTTCCACTCCGCCACCGCCACCACCAATGCGCCGGAAGGTGGCTAATCAACCTGTACAGAGCTCTGAACCTGAGGTTGTAAAAGCTAGGCCTGCGACGGCGACGAAGCAAAAAAGTAAAAAGAAAAGAGTCAGTAAAAGAGGGGCGAAAAGCAAAGCGTCTCGGAGTGTGGTTCCTCAGGTCGTTAAAGGGTCTAGTAAGGAGAGAAGTTACTTTGTGCAAAGGGATCGCAAAGCTGTGGTCTATTCAGCTATCAAGGCTGAAAAATTAATGGCCGAAATTGATTCCAAATCGAGAACTCTTAAGAATAAAAAATCGGCATGGAGGAGTTTTTATAAAAAATGGCGGAAAAAGGCCCAGGTGTTTGCTACGCCCCTCATTCGGAGTTTTCCAAGTTCGAAGACCAAATATGCTCACCCCAAACTATTGTCCAGTTTCAAGGCTGATCAAAGTTTACTCATCGAGTACGGTGAGCAGCAAAATGCCAAAGTTTTAGGATTGCGCCAGCCTGCCAGTCCCGAGAGAAACATCAAAAAGGTTTTTGGGCAGTACAAAAGTCGTGCCCAGGCTCTTTAAAAAGTCATAATTTCTCAAGAAAATTAAATTCCTAGCCGATGAATAGGCATGAACACGCGGCCTATCATTGTGACTTGTATTTTTATATCCTTTGCGGGGCTTCTTTTTCTTTCTGAAGTGCGAGCTCGATTAAACGGTGCTCATGAGCAAGAAAAGGTGGCTCGATTTTGGAAAGATCGAGTTGGACAAGAACAACTAAAGAAATTAGTGATCATGGGCCGTTTTGCTGACTTTAAACAAGAAGTGGCCACACTCATTCCTGGTGCCTTCCCCAATCTAAAAAGTAAAACAGAGAAAGCTCGTTTGCGAGATTTGGCTTCTGTCATTCCTCACGAAACTCAATACAGTGTAAGTCTTGGGTATAGTGCTGACGCTATGTTGGTATCTGGAAAAGAGATGGTTAAAAAACGAAAGTACAAAGATGGCGTGCGGATGTTGCAGCAATTGATTGATCAGTTCCCAGATTCCTACCACGTTGTTGAAGCTCATTATTTGATTACAGAAGCTTTTTAGCAACTC
>JAGQZY010000029.1 GCA_020435205.1 Bdellovibrionales bacterium
TATTGGGGAATCGCATATCTATCTACCCTCGATACAAACTCCAGAAGCTGATCTTCCCAGTGAATACTGTAAAGACTCAGCTTTCCCTCATTGTTTACCTTACAATACCATGGTGTGCATGGGTGAGGGGTGTCCGCAAACTCCACGCCATGTGCTTTGTCACTCCGAGCGCCCGCTTAATCAAGCAGATTCCAATAATGTTTTTGCGGCTTTGAACTCCTTAAGTTTTCAAAATCGCTTCCGACAAGAGGGTGATCCCGTAGCTTCAGACTGCAACGGTCCCATGCTGAGCTTTTTTAGCGATGTTGTGGATGACGTGACTGTATCGATGGCATCAAATACGGCCTGTATCCCCAATGGTGATCTCTACGTGGTTGCTGGTCGAGCTAACTTGCAGGCTATATACGATGCAGAGCTTGATGCTATCACAGCCAATGGTGATCAATGTAACCTCTATGCCAACTATTCCTGGGACACCACTGTATGGACCTATAAACGCCATGGTGGCTTTGCTCCGTCGATCAGCTTTATCGAAGCGACTTATGAAGTGAATGCTCAAGGTGGACATGGACAGGTGGATCTACGCTGGAAAGATAGTGGCGATGCAAACATTTACTGTGCCAATGATGTCTTTTTAAGTAACTCGGCTGAGTACGAAGCCTTTTTTCCCGATGATGGATTTAAGTATGAAATGCTACGTACAAATGTATCGGTGGCAGATGCCGTTGTCACCGAAATCACATACAATGACCCCAGCGAAAGTGGCCGCAATCGCCAGTTCTTTTTAAATGAAATGTCTGCGGTGCAAAATGAAGGGGGAGCGATTCTTGATTCGACCCAAGCCTCGGCAATCAATGATGGCATTCAAATGCTTATCAATAGGGCGAAAACTCTGAACATGCAGTCTGTTTGTAATTAAAATCCGATATCAGATATCTGATATCGGGTATCTGATATCAGAGTCGGGCTTCTTGAGCGGCTTAAAAAATTCTTTTAAATCCGATTGACGATGGGGACTGCTACCAAGGGTCCCGTTCCAGGTTTCTGGCGTTTCCATACACATGAAGATCTTCCAGGCCGGGTCGTGGGACTTAAAGCGAGTCATTACAAAATCAAACATTTCTTTGCGCAGCTCAAAATCATAGCGAAGCTTGCCATCCTTTCCGACAAAGGTTTCAGCCTGGGTCACTAAAGAATCCATGGCAAAGCGCTCACGCATGATGTTCTTTTGCTGGGGTTGAAAGCGCAGAGCACCCACCGATAGAACGGGGATATCAGAGGGGGTAAAATTTTTGCAAATTTCATCAACCAAGACCGCATAGTTATTTTTCCACTCGGGGTGCCAGATCATGGGATCAATATGAAATGATACCAAATAACCTTTGTCTTTGCACTTAAGGGCTGCCTGAATGCGTTCAGTAAAGCTAGCGGTGCCATGCTCTTCGCGTTCAATAATATATTGAGGGTTGATCGACCAGCTTACGATGACATTGCCTGCATGTTCGCAGTCCAAAAATTGATCAACGAGAGCCGACTTTGTTTTAAATTCTAACTTCCACTTAGGGTAATCGTTAAAAAACTCGATGAGCTTTCGCGAATAAAGTGTCAATGGATCCAGGCTTAAGCTATCGATCACCTCACCAGTCCCGACTCGCACTGGGGAATCTTTCATGCTATCAGAAAAAGAACGCAATTCATCAAGAGCTTTATCAATATTAGTGTAAATGGTGAGATAGTTGGAATTAATAAAAGATTGTAAGTAGCAATAAGAGCAGTCCATATCACATTGAAACCCAAGATTCAGGACGTAATAGTTACAGCAGGCAAGGCCCTTATGAAAACCAGGACATTTTTTAAAAAAAGATCCAGCAAATTCAGTAAGGTGAATTTGCTTTTTACTTTGGGTGAACTGTTCACCAGAAAGCACACCTCGTTGTATGTCCTTGGGGTCACCTTCACAAAACTCCACTTTGTCTTTAAAAATATCAGCAAAGCGCAAGGCAACATCTGTTTGTGCCACTTTCCTATCAATGAGGACTTTTGCAAAGCGATCAGACCAAGAGATATCGGCCATCAAGACTCCATTGGTGTTTTCAGTCGTCTCAGCTTTTCACTGAGGTCGGAGTCATCGAAATAATGAATTTGCATGCGATGAATTCTGCGATCACCCTGTCTGAGGCTTTGGACCTGGACAAAATCGGGCCACTGGTTTTGCGTGTTCGCCTGTTGTTGATCCCGCTTTTTAGTCTGAGGGTAGCGCAAAGAGCTCAGTTGATCGATCCAAGAGCTTTCGTCTAAAGGCATAAGCTCTCGGGCCGTCTTTCCCATCAGGAAAAGATCGACCAGCAGGTCAATGGCTTTCTTGCCTTCGCTGCGAGTGAGTCTTCTTTCTGCGATGACCTCACAAATTTGGGTAAAACCGGAAGGATCTTTTAAAGAAATCAGTGGCATCAAATCATTGGCCGAAACTTTTTTTTCAAAAGCCCAATTTTTAAATGTGGTGGGCAAATCCGTCAAAACCTTGAGAAGATCGACGAGTCGCATATTGTATTGCAACCCCTGATTGCGAAAAAATTGCGGCCAATCTATTTTTTGCTGTAAGGATGGCTCTTTCAAAACGGCTTGATAGAGTTCGGATAACTCCACCAATTCAAGAGTTCCATAGAGATCAAAAAGGAGTTCAGTCAAATCTTCCTGGGAGAGGTCCACTTGAGGCTGAGTGGCCGACAACAGTCCATTGAGAGCAAAGCCACGCCAGAGGACCTGGGCTTTAGAAAAACAGGCTTTCCGTGGGCGGAACTCAAGACATAAGCTCTTGCTATCCATATTTTCGAACATAGGGCCTCCTCGAAGGGCTTGGTCATACCATGTCAAAGTCGGGTGGGCAATGGAAGGTAGTGAAATGCCAAGGGATCTTTGCTAAGTTACTGATATGAGCCGGTGGAAATGGAGATCAGAAATTCTTGGGGATGTGGTTTTTTTTAACTACGGAGAAACCCTCGACCAAGAGTTCCCAGAAATCTATGTGTGGGATTTGGATAAAACCTACCTCGACACCAACTGGCACACCATGAAAGATCTTTGGAACACGATTTTTGAAAAGTCTTTTCAAAAAAAGAATGTGCCTGGAACATCCACTTTGGTTTCCTGTGTAAAAGCTAGTTGGCAAAAGAGCCGGGGCGATCTCGCTTTTCCCTTATTTTTTATTACGGCTTCTCCACCTCAAATGGAAAAACGTTTGCGAGAAAAGCTAGAAATTGATGAAATCTTGCCCATCGGCATGTTTTTTAAGGACAATTTAAAAAACATTCGCCCCGGGCGTTGGCGTAGGCTTAGCCAACAAACAGGCTTTAAGGTTCAATCTCTTTTGCAGTTACGCTCGAAGTTTTCCGGAGAGATCACTCAAGTTTTGTGGGGGGATGATTCTGAAACGGATGCCACCATTTACTCTCTGTATTCTGATATTTGTGCGCGCCGATGGACAGAAAACGAACTCATTCAGTTGCTCAAATATTTTCAAGTTGGTCGCGAACAAATCGATACTATTTTAGATTTGCAAGATCAGTGTCCGGATCATGACCCAGTAGAAAAAGTTTATATCAATTTGGCGATTGATACCGATCCTGAATATTATTTAAAGTTTGGCCGCAGAATTGTACCAACATACAACTCTTTTCAAACAGGACTCGATCTTTTTCAAGACTCGCGCCTGCAAGTGAGCGAGGTTTTGAAAGTGGCTGAAGATTTGATTATGAACTATGGCTTTTCTGCCGATGAGTTGCAGTCTTCCTTAGATGATTTGGTTCGCCGCCGAATTCTTGCCCAAGAGACCTTGGAAAGGATCCTACCCTCCCTGCAGGAAAATCATATCATTGCCCCTGATTTTAAGCCTTCGATCTCCCCTGGAAAGGTAGAGTCCCAGGTGGGTGACCGAATATTTGGTGTGAGTGGGGAGTTGGAGCCATGGATCCCCGACCGTATCGATTATATGCACGATTATCGTTAGTTTGCGGCCATTTGCAGCCCTTCTCGGCCTGCGCAACGCTATTTCCCTGTTGACCAAAAAGGGTGGGGCTGGGACAAAAAGCTATGGAGCAGACACTGAAAACTTGGGTGGAGTTCAAGGACTTGCAAACCCAAGAGGACTCAATAATAGCTCAGTTTAGGGTAAACAAAGAAATGCCTTTTTTCCAAGGGCACTTCCCCAATAATCCCGTTTTACCTGCTGTTACCATGGTCGACATCAGCGTCTTTTTGTTGCAACAGAAGTGGCAACCCATCTCTTGGGAAAAGCTCATCGTCAAAAAATCAAAATTTATGTCATTGATTCGCCCCGATCAGGTTGTCAAAATTCAAGCGATAGCCCTCGATGGGCAGTCCTGGCAAGTGCAGTGGATGAGCCCTGATAGCAACGACAAGCTGGCCGTGATCCAAATCGAAATGACACAGTGATGGAAAGTTCTGTCCATCCTGTTTTTTGGATCGAAAAACTATCTCAACCCCTCAATGAAAAGCTACCTTTTATTGAATCTCTTGGGCTGCCAGTTTTCATAAAGGGAAGGGAGTGCGACTCCTTAATGGATCTTGCTGACCGAGGCTTCACCCATGTTTTTCGTGTGGCGGGTGATGATCTCGAGGCGGTGGATCATTTTGGAGAGTGGATTGAAGAGTGGCGCCGGTATCCGGATCGACTGATTGCTTTGAGCAAGAAATCTTCAGACACCCGTGGCTTTGGATTTCTGAAACGTTTAGAGGCCTCCCTTCTCGGAGAGAATTCCTATAAAAATATGGTGAGCCCTTACACGGTCTATCCTCTTAGCGCGATGGTGGGGTGGCGCCAGCGTAGCGATTACCCTTTGGTCGAAGCACCACTACTCATTCATCTTTTATGGAAAGGTGTTGAGGGCCAAGCGATTGAGATTTTTGCTGCTGACCCTATGCCCAAAGTAAAAAGTCTTTCCCATAAATTTTGGTATTATATTTACGATTTTTTAATTTTGGGTTTGTCCAATATTCAAAATAACAACGCTCCCAAGCGTGCGGCTTTCGCCTGTGGTTTAGGTGCTTTTATTGCTTGTTCCCCCTTCTATGGTTTACAAACTTTGGCAATATTTTTCAGTTGCTACCTTTTGCGTTTGAGTTTCCCCATTGCTTTTTTAGGTTCACAAGTGTCGTTGCCACCCATTTACTCTGTGGTGGTACCTCTTGAGCTGATTGTCGGCTGGTGGGTTTTAGGAGTTCCCATACGTTGGGAAGGAAATTGGCTATCTATGGCTCAGGAACATTTTTCCGCTTGGTTTGTCGGCTCTCTTATCATTGGATTCCTGTTGTCAGTGATCATTGGACTATCTTGGTATCGCTTTCAAATGAGCTTTATACGGGCAATGCAAAAGCATCGGCAAAGTTAGTGGCGCGGGTGGGTCTGCCAATAGCGGTAAATGAGAAAGCCAAGATTGAGGAAAAGAGCAAAAATGGTCCACAACAGATTCTTAAAAGCTCCATCCAGCGCAAAAAGCTGGTAGATGAGGGCTACGCACATAAATAAGCACAATAGATAAATAGACCCGTCGAAGTACCTTTTCATGGCTCCTATCCTAGTCCCCCATGGGCTTGATGTCATATAAAGATTTTGACTTTAGAGCCAAGAGCCTTGAAAAGTTGATCCATGCAGCCGGAAGTTATGGTCAAAGATCTTATCCAATACATTCCCCATCGGCCCCCAATGATTTGGGTGGATTCTGTCATTAAAGCCGATCGCAACGAAAAGGGGATTCATGGCATTTGTGCAGTCAAACTGGATAAGGATGCTCTTTATTTTGATGAAAAAGGCCATATGCGAGCTTCGGCGGCCATTGAGTTTGTTGGCCAAGGCTATGGCTACGTTCGTGCCCAGTACCAAGTAAAAAATAATATTGATAACACCCCCGATAACACCTACCTGACTGGCGTTCGTCATGCTGAAGTCGATTTTAGTGAGGTACGCCCAGGGGCGAACCAATATCTCATGGTGCATATTCAACTGATGCGGAGTCTTCATCCCATTTACTTTGTGCGCGGAGAAATCTTTGATCAAAGTGGTGAAAAACACTACGGTGTTGTCGATTTACAAATTTACGTGGATTGAATAGAGGGTCGGTTCTAAGATCTTTGCTCGTTTCAAAGACCCGGAGCTTTTATTGAGGGAGCTCAATATTTAAAGGAAATTCAACCATCATCTCGGGGCCTTGATAGTTTTTAAGTTGAATCCGGCTCACAACCTCTTTTAAGCAGTTGTGGAACTCTTCATCCTTGTAATCACTTTTTTTGATAGTAGGACCCAACAAGTCCCCCTTACTGGTGACCTGAAAACGCAACCAAACTTGGCCGCTTTTGGTTTTGCCAAGAGTTCGTGAATAATGTTTGATAAAACATTTTTCAATAAAGCGCTGATGAAGACCAAAAGTTTGGTGAATCTGCTTTTGTTGGTCGGCCGCCGTTGTCTGTCCTCCCGTCGCTTGAAGAGTGCTGACTTCATCCAGTGGAATTTGAGTCAATTGAGTGATGCCGGCTTTCTTTAATGACTTTGAGCTTTGGAGCTTACCATTGATATAAAATTCGGCGGCGACGTCACCCTCCCGCTCAAGACGTCCCGATAGCAAATACACTTTGAAAGCGTCCTTAGCTTTTTCCAGGCGAACAGCGCTATTGGCAAAAAGGCGAAAGGTCTCACCAAATTTTAACAGGGCTTGGCTATCAAAACTGGTGATGATTTGAAAGGCGGGGCCAATTTCAGTTCCGGCCTTTAGACTTTGGTAAACATCTTGATCCACAGATTTGGCAAGGGCTTCGCCTTGCACTTCGAGAACTTCACCAACAGACTCTGGCTTTGTATGAGAGGGAAGCCAACCCATGAGGGTTTGACTATCAGCAAGGTAAAACAAGAGGAGCCCGACCAGGAGGGCAAAAGGTGCTGCCCATTTTTTCACGACTAGGACTCGGGTTGGGCTTCAGTGGCTGGTTTAGCCGTCTCTTCAGTGGAAGTCGGTGTATCCATGGCTGGTGCGCTCTCGATTTTTTCAGCAGGAGCAGTTTGTGGAATGGCCACATTATCAAGTACCGAATTTGACTTTGGTTTAATGAAAATGGTCATGGCAATACAAGATACGGCAAAGACCACAGCAATCCAGCGGGTGATTTTGGCAAGAAAACTAGGGGCCCCTGTAGCTCCAAAAAGAGAGTTGGCGCCTCCGCCACCGCCAAACATTCCGCCAGCGGCTCCACCCTTGGGATCTTGAATGAGAACAAGAAGAACCAAAAACACGCAAAGAACGATGTGAATGACGGCTAAAATTGAAATCATGGGCTTTCCCTTCCAGTACAACTTTATGGAGCCAAGAAGTATAGGAGGAGGGCGGCGGAGAGTCACCCATTTTCTCTGCAGATTTAGGCGGCTTTGCTGCCCTGCTTAGCTTCGGAGAATTTCCAAGTGATTGCAATGAGTTGAGCAGTCATTTGCGCCATTTTCACATCCCAAAGAGTGAGCTTCTTTCGGTTCTTGGGCATACGAATGGAAAGAGCTCCCACCATATGGCCTTCAGCAACGAGTGGGAGAACCATCATGGAATCAAATTGGATGGATTTCACTTTATCCAGAACAAAGTTCATCGTGCGATCTTTTTCAACACTTTCAATGAAAAGGTTTTTATGAGTTCGAAGAACATACTGAAGCTCGGGATATTTGTACAAATCCAGCTGCAAGGATGTCAGGGTGGGGTCATCACTGGAGGCAATCACTTTAATTTTATCTTTAGCCGCGTTGGGAATGATGATGTTGGTGCGCACAGCTTTTAAGGCCATGGATAACATTTTTAAAACTTCAAAGCGAAGGGTGTGCAAGTCTTTCTTTTGAGCAGTGGCCTTGATAATCAAATCAATCATTTCAATGTAGTGCTGCAACTGAGGGCCTTGTTTGCTAATCATGCCGTCGAAATTGTATTTTTTGGTTTGTGCCAAAAGGCCTAAGCGATGGAGGACCTCTACGTACTTGAGTGGCTTGACTAAAAAGTCATCGGCACCCGCTTCTAGGCAGGACATCACGTTCATTTCGGCGTTGTGGTTGGACATCACCAACACATGCACTCCGTTTTCCCCAAGCATTTTTCTTTGCTTTAAAAACTTCAAACACTGTTGGGCATAAAACCCTGGGAATAAAAGGTCGATGATTAAAAAATGGGGGCGCCATTCGAGGATCGTTTTTTGAATGACGTAATTGTTTGAAACCACTTTGGTGGTGAAACCACTTTCGCGCAAATATGTACTCAGACGGTTGGCGCTGGTGTTGTCACCATCAGCGATCATGACTCGAAGTTCTTTAGATTCCATAAACCCCTATCGGCACACGGACTTTATTAATTGAGGCCTAATTTACCTCTTCCAGCGCGACGCTTAGGGTTAAGGAGGAAAATAGGTGACTCTCCCAGCGGTCCGGGCAAAACAAAGGTATGGCCTTTATTGTCTTTGAGGGGCTCGATGCCGCTGGAAAATCCACTCTCATCGAGGGTTTAAAACAAACTCTGCAAAAGTCGGGGATAGGCTTTCAGCACTTTCGTGATCCTGGCTCAACGGATGTGGGTGAAAGAATACGTAACATAATTCTTGCCACTGATGGGGAGCACCCTGTGCCCAAGGCGGAGACCCTGCTCTATCAAGCGGCCCGGGTCCAGATGGTGGACATCAATATCCGGCCGGCTTTGCAACGGGGGGACTGGGTGCTTTGTGACCGCTTTTACTCGAGCACAGTGGCCTTTCAATCTTATGCCCGTGGAATGGATCTTAAGGCGGTGCTGTTCATGAACCAGTTCGTTGCTGGAGACTGCCCGCCAGACCTTTTTATTTATTTGGATATCACTGTGGAAGAAAGTTTGCGCCGAAAATACAACCGAGTGCAAGAATCAGGGGTCGATCAAGACAGCAGGGAAAAAGAGGGCGAAGACTTTCATAATAAAGTCAGAACCGGATATCTTGAGCAAGCTAAAGCTGACCCTGATCATTGGTTGGTGCTCAACGCTATGCAAAGTCCTGAGCAACTGGTAGAAGAGGTTGTACAGGAGCTGAGAAAGCGAAAATGGCTGCCTTAATCGAATCCCTCATTGGACACAGTAAGCAAAAAGAGGTTTTGCTTTCCATGGCAAGGCAGCAAAGTTTGCCATCCACCTTCATATTTTATGGCCCGGAAGGGATCGGTAAAAAGCAATTGGCCCATGCCCTTTTACAAATTTTGAATTGCCAGCGTGACGTGCAGGCTTGTGGGCAGTGCAACTCTTGCTTGCGTGTGAATGAAGAAAAAAACGAATTTGTTTATCACCTTGGCTTGCAAGACAAAAAAAATATTTCTATTGATCAAGTGCGCGATTTGCATAAATTTTTATCTTTAAAAACCATGAGTCCTGCTCGTTTTGTCATTGTAGACCCGGCCGATAAGTTGTCGCTTTCTGCAGCTAATGCACTTTTAAAAGCTCTAGAAGAAGCCCCCGAAGATACCTACTTTTTTTTGATTACGGATCGTTTGTCGGCGCTGCTGCCGACCATTCGTTCGCGCAGTCAGATTTTGCGTTTTAATCCATTGGCAGACCGGGAATTGGATCAGTTAGAAAATGTGGACGA
This sequence comes from Bdellovibrionales bacterium, assembly GCA_020435205.1. GTDB lineage: Bacteria > Bdellovibrionota > Bdellovibrionia > Bdellovibrionales > JAGQZY01 > JAGQZY01. The sequence goes on from JAGQZY010000029.1 coordinate 9,643, forward strand.
AGTGGCGCGCCAGTGGTGTGGCGGGCGCGTGGATATGGCTGAACACCTCAGCGATGAAGAATCCATTGAATACTTGAATCAGTCCCTGCAGTTTCTCTATGCTTTGCTCAGCCCACAACCCCAAGATTGGAAGAAGGACTTTGCTTGGTTTTTCTCCCAAGATTCTTGGAGGGAATTTTGTTTTTTCATTTGGCAAAGGGCCCTTGAGCAGCGTTTGCAGGGTCGCAGTGAAAACCTAGAATGGCTTCCCCTGGAAAGTGATGCGCTTTCGTCGATGTTTGAAGCCAGCGAGGAGTTACAACGGGATGTCGCCCGCAACGTGGATAAGGTTTTAGCCATAGAAAATTTTTACTATTCCCTTCGTCGCCGAGTGTTGGGTGAGGAGACCCAGTGGAGCTAAATCCCGCCTTTCACAGCGATGAGGTCAAAAACACCGGCTGGATTGATATTCACTGCCACCTCAATTTTTTAGAAGTCAGCCCAGAGCAGGCTTTGCAAGAGGCTGAGGCCGTGGGTGTTCAAAAGCTTATCACCATTGGTACGGAACCTAAGGATTTAGAGGTGGTGCTGGAACTTGCGGATCGATTGTCACCAAAGGTGTTTTGCACTTTAGGAATTCATCCCCATGAAGCGAAACTGTATACCTCGGAGATTCGCGATTATTTGATTCAACATTTACCATCGCCACGGGTGGTGGCTGTCGGTGAAATCGGTTTGGATTTTTATTACAACAATTCACCAAAGGATGTGCAAGTTCAGGCCTTTCGCGAACAGATGGAAATCGCTCAAACCATGAATTTGCCTGTGCAAATCCACACTCGCGACGCGGAACCTGAGACGATTGAGATCCTTAAAGATTTTTCAGGCAAAGTTCGCGGAATTATCCATTGCTTTACGGGCACTGAAGCGTTGGGGCGGGCGGCCTTAGATTGCGGCTTTAATATTTCATTCAGCGGGATTGTGACCTTTAAAAACGCCCAAGATTTAAGAGATGTGGCAAGCTTTGTGCCTGTCGATCGCATGCACGTAGAGACGGACTCGCCCTTTCTTTCGCCAATCCCCCTTCGTGGCAAAAAAAATCAGCCGGCTCATATGCTGTGGACGGCGCAAAAACTGTGTGAAATCAAAAACCTAGACATTCCAACCTTCTGCAACCAAATGAAGCTCAACGCAGAGAAAATGTTTCCCCGTATCCTTGGGCGCAATTGACTCTAAGCCCTTGAACTTATAAGAGATGAAACCATTCCCATTTTATAGATACCCCCATTCGATAGTGCGGGGTGTTGAGGTGCACAAGGAGTCTCTATGTCACAAAAATTGCGTGTCGGTATTAATGGTTTTGGGCGAATTGGTCGCATCCTCTTTCGAAGTGGTTGGGACAACGTAGAATTCGTGGGGATCAACAATGGATCGGGGACAGTGGATGCCCAGGCCCATTTTTTAAAATACGACAGCGCCCATGGGCGATTTTCTCAACCGGTGGATTACGATGATAATAACATTATTGTCGGTGACAAAAAAATCCCCATGGTTTTTGAAAAAGATCCCAGCCAAATTCCTTGGGGCGACTGGGGTGCCGATATCGTGTTTGAGTGCACCGGCATTTTCAAAGATTCGGAAGCCAATCAAAAGCATATTCAGGCGGGTGCTAAAAAAGTGATTGTTTCTGCTCCTGCAAAAGTCGACGCCACTTTTGTTTACGGCATTAATCATAAAACTTACGATCCGAATAAACACAATGTAGTGAGTAATGCTTCTTGCACGACCAACTGCTTAGCGCCGGTTGCAAAAGTTCTTAACGACAGCTTTGGCATTGAGTCGGCTTTAATGACCACAGTGCATGCTTACACCAACGACCAAAGAGTCTTGGATTCAAGTCATAGCGACCTTCGCCGTGCACGTGCTGCCGCGGTTTCTATGATTCCAACCTCTACTGGGGCTGCCAAGGCTGTGGGAGAGGTTTTGCCAGAGCTTAAAGGCAAAGTGCATGGTATGGCTGTTCGCGTGCCCACACCGAACGTGAGTCTTGTTGACCTTAATGCCAATTTGAAAAAATCGGTAACGGCAAAGGATATTAATGAAGCCTTGATTGCTGCGGCTAATGGTGAGCTTAAAGGAATTTTGGCCTGCACGAATGATGAAGTGGTTAGTGTGGATATGAACGGTTGTCGGGAAAGCTCTATTGTTGATCTTCATTGCACGACAGTGATTCAGGACACTTTGGTGAAAGTCCTTTCTTGGTATGACAACGAAACGGGATTTTCTTGCCGAATGTTAGACCTTGCCCAGTACATGGCTGATCAAGGTTTGTAATTATGGCTTTAGAAAGTTTTTTAAAGCTTGAGGACTTGGATCTTCTTGGACAAAGAGTTTTCCTAAGATTGGACCTCAATGTCCCCATGAAAGATGGAAAGATTCTTGACCGCACTCGCATCGATGCGGCCTTACCCACCCTACGATATTTGTGTGACAAGGGTGCGCGAGTGGTGGTGGCCTCCCATTTGGGGCGTCCAAAGACCGAAGAAGACAAACAAAAATATTCTTTAGAGCCAGTGGCCCAAGCCTTGATTGATTCTGGATTTGAAGTTTTGTTAATGGATAGTCCAGAGTCCGACGCTCCGGTTGAGCTGATCAAGGGCATTGGCGGAAACAAAATTATAATGCTAGAAAATTTGCGTTTTGCTCCAGGAGAGACCAAAAATTCAGACGAGTTGGCTGCGAAATGGTCGAAGTACACCGACATTTATGTGAACGATGCATTTGGAGCTTGCCATCGCGCTCATGCGAGCATCGATGCCATTGCAAAACTCAAAAGCATTCGCTGCATGGGTTTTTTGATCGCAAAAGAACTTGAGGCTTTAGATACTATTCGCAAAAACCCACCACAGCCCTTCGTTTTGCTCACAGGCGGTAGCAAAGTGAGTGACAAAATTGTTGTTCTTGAAAATTTTGCCGACAAAGTGGCTTCGGTTCTTATTGGCGGAGCTATGGCCTATACTTTTTTAAAGACTCAAGGCATTTCTGTGGGAGCCTCCAAGCTGGAAGCCGACAAAATGGCAGTGGCCAAAAGTTTTTTAAAACGTATGGAAGGCGCCAAGCGAAAAGTTCTCTTACCAATCGATCACATCATTGTTAAAAATTTTGAAGACACACAATTTGAAACCACTCCTGGCCCAGACATTCCCGATGGTTGGATTGCCGTGGATATAGGCCCTAAAACCCGCGCCCTTTTTGCTAATGAAATTGCTTTAGCTGGATCGGTGTTTTGGAATGGGCCCATGGGTGTTTATGAACGCAAACCTTTTGATGAAGGTTCCATCGCTATGGCGAGAGCCATGGCGGAATCTGACGCCTTTACGGTTGTGGGTGGAGGCGACTCGGCCGCTGCCGCTATGGACTCGGGGCTTGCTGATCAAATGAGTCACATCTCTACGGGTGGGGGAGCGAGTCTTGAGTACATCCAAGGACAAACCCTACCAGGGATTGAAGCTTTGAAAGTGAGGATTCCGCAATGAGTTTTATTGTCGCTGCCAATTGGAAATTGAATAAGGGCCCAAAAGAAGCAGAGTCTTTTTTTCAAGAATTTTTATCGGGAAATGAGGCTCTCCGTTCTGAATTTGAAACTTTATTTTTTGTTCCGGCGGTCGATCTCGTCACTGCCAACGCTTTCCTTGAAGATACTCCCGTGGGTTGGGGGCCGCAAAATATATATTTTGAAGACCAGGGTGCCTTCACTGGAGAAAACTCACCAGCTGTCATGAAAGATATCGGTGCGACCCATGCTTTAGTGGGGCACAGTGAGCGTCGACATATTTTTAAAGAAGCTGATGGAGACACTTTTTTAAAAATGAAGGCAGCCATCAGAAACGATTTGATTCCCGTGCTCTGTGTGGGAGAAACCATTGAAGAGCGAAAAGTAGGACACACCTTTGACGTATTAAAGCGCCAGCTTTCAGGAGCCTTAAAAGAAGATGTAACCACATCCCTTTTTCATGTGGCTTACGAGCCTGTTTGGGCCATAGGCACGGGTGAAGTGGCATCACCAGGACAAGTGGCTGAAGCTCACGATTTTATTTATTCTTGGATGGCTGAACACTGTCCTCAGGCGAAAGGGAGTAAAATCCTATACGGTGGCAGTGTAAAGCCTGACAATGCGGGTGAGTTGAGTGCAGTGGATCATGTGGGCGGTTTTCTTGTCGGTGGAGCCTCTTTAAAAGTGGAGAGCTTTATTGATATCTTGAAGGCCTGTCGCTAATGAAAAGCTGGGGGCCGAGGCTAAAAAAATCCTTAGTCCTCATAGCCCTATCCTTTCTTTGTGTTTTTATTTTTTTAAAAGGTTCTGGTGTTCAGACTTCATGGAGTTTACTACCTCCGGCCTTAGGGATTTTTATTGCTTTTGTATCCCATCGCTTGTCCTTAAGTCTTGGAGCCGCCGTTTTGCTTGGCACCTTTATTTTGCACTTTGGTAAACATCAAGGTCTTATGAGCCTGCCATTAGCCACTTTGGATGCCCTGCAAATTGGATTTAACTCGCTCACTGACAAAACAAATATTCAAATTTTAGGTTTTGTTTTTTTTATTTTATCAAGTGTTCATATCATGACAGCCTCGGGGGGCTTGCACGCTTTGGTGCGCGCCTTACAAAAAAAAGTGGTGGGCCCTCGATCGGCTCAGTTGGTTACTGCCATCTTAGGTTGCCTGATTTTTATTGATGATTACGCCAACACCATGATTGTTGGGTCTACCATGAAGAAGGTGACCGATCGCTACGGAATCAGTCGCGCTAAACTCGCTTTTTTGGTCGATGCCACGAGTGCCCCCATTGCGGGAATCGCTTTGGTGAGCACTTGGATAGGATATGAGGTTGGGCTTTTTACGGAGATGTCTAAAAAGTTCACTTGGAATGTGGATGGCTACTCAGTTTTTCTCGATGCCCTGGGTTTTCGCTTTTATTGTATCTTTATGTTGTTTTTTGTATTTGCTAACGTGATCAGTGGTGTGGATTTTGGTCCCATGCGTGAGGCCAATAAAGAGCACTCACCCCTTGGCCAAGAGGATCTTAAGCCTGGTTCATTGTGGAGCTCTCTGCTCCCACTAGGGTTGTTATTGGGCTTGGTTTTTTCTTTGCTCTGGTGGGATGGCGGCGGTTTTGAAGGTCAAGTCATATGGAGTTTAACCAGTTGGCGACAAGTCCTCAGCGCCTCCGAAAACGGCATCTTCATTTTGTTGGTTTCTTCCGTTGTCGGCTATGTGACGGCCGTGATGACTGCGGTCGCTGTCGGGAAAACTCCGCTCTTGGAACTCAAAGCGGCTTTTCTTGAAGGTGTGAAGAGTGCCATTCTTCCTATTATGATTTTGGTCTTAGCTTGGTCTTTAAAAAACATTTGTGACCAGCTCAATACGGGTGAGTATATTGTCTCTTTGTTGGGACAAAGGATGTCGCCGGTTTGGCTTCCTTTTTCCGTTTTCATTGTGTCAGCAGTGACTGCTTTTGCCACCGGTACCAGTTGGGGGACTATGGCCATTTTAATCCCGACAGTGACCCCTTTGGCACTTTCTTTAGCTGGTGGCGAGTATGGCGTCTATGTGGCTTTAAGTTTAGCGGCCATTCTTGATGGTGCGATCATGGGGGATCATTGCTCGCCGGTGTCTGATACTACCATTATGAGTTCGATCTCTACAGATTGTGATTTGATTGAGCATGTCCATACACAACTCCCTTACAGTTTGGTTGTCGGCTTTTTAGCCCTCTTTGTGGGTTATTTGCCCATGGGGATGGAGTGGCCCCGCGGCTTTTCTTTTGCTGTTTCTTTGGTATTGATAATTGGATTATTTGTGTTTCTCAAAAGTCAGCGCGGTGCAGGGAAGGCCTTTTTATGAACCCATTACAGATTTCCATGGATGATGTGAAAAAAGCTCGAGAAGTGCTCTCTGGAGTGGCTCGTAAAACTCCGGCGAACTTAGGCTTGGGTCGCGTTCTGCAAAATAAAGGCATTTATTTAAAGTATGAAAACTTCCAGCTCACAGGGAGTTTTAAGATTCGTGGGGCTATGAATAAGCTCAACTCGTTAACTGAGGAAGAGCGTGCGCGTGGGGTGATTGCCGCCTCGGCAGGTAACCATGCCCAGGGTGTGGCCTTTGGGGCGAGCAAACTTGGAATTCAAAGTACGATTGTTATGCCGATGGCCGCCCCTCTTATCAAAGTGACTGCGACCAAAGCTTATGGGGCCGATGTGATTTTGCATGGCCGCTATTTTGATGAAGCTTTTCAAGAGGCCAAACGATTGGCCGATGAAAAGGGCTATGTTTTTATCCATCCCTATCAAGATCCTTATGTCATTGCTGGCCAAGGCACTATTGGCCATGAAATTTTTGAAGCTTTGCCGCAAATGAAGTCGGTGGTGATTCCCATTGGTGGAGGTGGCCTTATCAGCGGGATTGCCTACGTATTGAAAAACTTAAATCCTCAAATTAAAATTTATGGAGTGGTTTCTGACCAAACCCCCGGGATGATGGAAATGAAAACAGGGGAGCATCATGTGCAACCCCAATTTATTTCTACAATTGCTGATGGTATTGCGGTTAAAAATCCCAGCAAAGAGATGTTTGAAACTTATATTAACAAGTATGTCGATGACATCGTCGCTGTGAATGATAATGAAATTGCACAGGCCATTGTTTACTGCATGGAAGTGGAAAAGGTGATCACAGAGGGCTCTGGTGCTGCTGGGCTAGCCGCTGTTCTTAATGGTAAGCTGGATCTTCCCGACCCGAGCCTTGTGCTCTTATGTGGTGGCAATATTGATTTGAATACAGTGAGCTCGGTGATTGAAGCCGGTCTTCGCAAGCAAGGTCGCCTCACTCGCATCTCGGTGATTGTGAATGATCTTCCTGGAACTTTAGCCGAGATCACTAATATTTTTGCTAATGAAAGAGCTAATGTGTTGGATGTGATCCACGATCGAGTCAGTCCCGAGTTGGGTCTGCGCCAAACGCGCATTGATTTCTTGCTTGAAACCATGAGTCTTGAGCATGTGGCGAATATCAAAAAAACCCTCAGAGAAGAAAAAATTTGGATCCTGGAGAAGTAAAATGCGTGTGTCCCCTGAAATTGAATCTCTGATTCCCTATAAACCGGGAAAACCCATCGAAGAAACCAAGCGTGAATTGGGTCTAACCGAGGTGATCAAGTTAGCGAGCAATGAAAACCCACTGGGACCCAGCCCGAAAGCTATAGCGGCTATTAAGGGATCTTTGGAAAATTTATCTCGTTATCCTGACCCTTCTGCCTATGACCTTCGCATGAAGCTTTCTCAATCTTGGAAGGTGAGAGCGGAAGACATTGTCATTGGGAATGGTTCGAACGAATTGATTGATCTTTTAGTTCGAGTTTTTTGCGAACCCGGGGACCGTATTGTTATGCCCGATAAGTCCTTTATTGCTTATGCCGTTGTCTCGCAAGCGGCGCGAGTGGGAAAGCGTGAAATTCCCGTCGATAAAAACTTTCATTGGGATGTGGACAAGTTTGTTGAAGACTTCAAAGAAAACCATAACTCAAGAGAAAAAATTCTTTTTCTTGCTAACCCCAACAATCCCACAGGAACCTACGTTACTAAACCAGAGATGGATCACTTGCTCGAGGGATTAGGTGGACGCAGTGACCTTTTGATTGTTATTGATGAAGCCTATAACGACTTTGTACGTGCCAATGATTTTTCATCTTCGATTGACTATATGAAGGACTATAATAACGTTCTATCCATTCGCACTTTTAGCAAAGCCTATGGTCTTGCTGGTTTACGGGTGGGAGCTTTGATAGGTAATACGGAAATCACTCAATGGGTGAATCGAGTGCGCAACCCATTTAACGTGAATAGCCTTGCCCAAGCGGCGGCGATGGCAGCCCTTGACGACAGCAGTTACATCAAGGAGTCCCGCGAGTTGGTTTGGCGAGGTCTAGATTCCTTCTATGAATTTTTCAAAGAGATGAAGCTTCCCTATTGGGAATCACAAACTAACTTTGTGTTATTCGATAGTCTTCGCGACGGTGAGCACTTATTCAACTGTCTTATGCGTAAAGGTCTTTTGGTGCGTCCAATGAAAGCCTACAAAATGCCTCGTCACATTCGCTTGAGCATTGGTACTGACCAGGAAAATAAAAGAGCCATGGAAATTTTAAAAGAAACTTTGCTCGAGGTGCCTGAGTTATGAAAGACAAACTCATCACCATCGACGGACCTTCCGCTTCTGGAAAGTCCACTGTCAGCCGGCTCCTTGCCGAAAAGCTTGGCTGGAGCTGGGTTTCTACCGGCGCTTTTTACCGAGGCTTAGCCTTTGTTGCCAAAGATCAAAAAGTGGCTGTGGATGACGAGACGACCCTGACCCAACTCGTGAGTGATCCCTGCTGGAAGATCCAACTCACGGCAGTGAAGACCATGGTTCTTTATAACCATAAAGACATCACTGCCGAAATCTCTGGGGAAGAAGTGGGGGCCTTTGCCAGCAAAATTAGCCAGCTCCCAGGAGTGCGCCAAGCCCTTCTTGATCGCCAACGGGCCTGTTTCAGTTCCGGTGGTCCTGGCTTGATTGCAGAGGGTAGAGACTGCGGGACTGTGGTTTTTCCCGAGGCGCCTTTGAAGGTGTACTTGACGGCTGACCCCTCTCGGCGCGCGCAGCGTCGATCCCAGGATGACGAGGAAAGTGTTGAAAAGACCCTAGAAATGCAAAAAAAGCGGGACCAGCAGGACTCGGAACGTAAACAAGCTCCCCTCAAGGCCGCCCAAGGGGCAATCATCATTGATTCCAGTGATATGAGTCTGAATCAAGTTGTGGACCAAATTTTTGGCCTTTATCAGGCCTAAGCAGGTCCGTAAATAGGCCATTTTTCTTTGACTTTGAGCGTTTAATCTCTATAACAGGACGTTCACATACACTGTGAAATCTAGGAAAGTAAAGTCCAGCGTGGCTTTGGTTTCCGCTAAGGAGGTACTTAAATTTTTATGAATAACACTAAAAATCTAACCAAAAAACAAAAGGAAGAGCTCGAGGTATTGAGACTCTTTGGTGAGGCTTCGGAGGAGAAGGCGAAACCGGAAGGTGAGTTTGCCAACCTTTTTGAGAAGTCTATGGGTGAAAGTGACGTTAAGGTCTCTGACATCGTTAAAGGAACCATTGTTGAGGTTCAGCCCGATTACGTACTCGTGGACATTAATTATAAGTCGGAAGGACTTATCCCCATGAGTGAATTCCGTATCGTTGAGGGCTCAGATAGTATCCAACCTGGCGACGAAATCGAAGTCTATGTTGATAAGATTGAAAACGACAACGGCATGATTGTGCTTTCTAAAGAGAAAGCTGACATGATGCGAGCTTGGAATGATATTTCCCGTGCTGCTGAAAACCAAGAGCACATTGAGGGGACTGTCATTGCTAAAGTTAAGGGTGGTTTGAGTGTTGATATTGGTGTGAAGGCTTTCTTGCCGGGTAGCCAAATCGATCTTCGCCCTGTGCGCAACATGGATGCCTATATTGGAAAGAAATTTAAATTCAAAGTGATCAAGTTTAATAAAAAGCGAGGAAATATTGTTCTTTCTCGCCGTGCCCTTCTTGAAGAAGAGCGTGAGAGCTTGCGTTCACAAACTAAAGATATGATGAAAGAAGGTTCAAAAGTAAGAGGTCTTGTGAAGAATGTGACCGATTATGGTGCTTTTATCGATCTTGGTGGAATTGACGGACTCCTTCACATCACCGACATGAGCTGGTCTCGTATCAAGCACCCAACAGAAGTGCTTAACGTGGGCGATGAAATCGAAGTGGTTGTCCTTAAATATGACACAGAAAAAGAGCGCGTGAGCCTTGGCCTCAAGCAACTCACTGAAGATCCTTGGATGGATACTGCAGAGAAATTCCCTGTGGGTACCAAGCTTCAAGGTAAAGTGGTCAGCCTCACCGATTATGGTGCTTTCATCGATGTGGGTGAAGGTGTTGAAGGTCTCATCCATGTGAGTGAGATGAGTTGGACTAAGCGAGTGAAGCATCCTTCTCAGATCGTCAACGTTGGCGACGAGGTGGATGTGGTTGTCTTGGCTCTTGACCAAGAAAACCGACGCATTAGCCTTGGCATGAAGCAACTTCAGCCGAATCCATGGAACGAGCTCAAAGAAGCCTATCCTCCAGGAACTATCATTGAAGGCGAAGTCAAATCCATCACTGACTTTGGTATCTTTATTGGTATCGAAGAAGGTATTGACGGAATGGTTCATATCTCTGATTTCTCTTGGACAAAGCGAGTGAATCACCCTTCTGAAATGTTTGAGAAAGGCCAAAAAGTTCGCGCCGTTGTTCTCGGTGTAGACATCGATAACGAGCGCTTCAGCCTTGGTATTAAACAATTGGATGCCGATCCTTGGGCCGAAGTGGACAAAAAGTTCACCATTGGTTCCATGCACGAAGTGAAAGTCACTAAACTTGCTGACTTTGGTGTCTTCGTTGAGTTGGCTCCTGAAATTGAAGGATTGGTTCACATCAGTGAGCTTTCCACTAAGCGTGTGAACAGCCCTGATGAGGTTTGCCAGGTGGGTGACACCATTAAGGCTGAAGTGATTAGTATTGATCAAGACGCCCGTAAGGTTGGTTTGAGTGCACGACTAGCGACACTTCGCGAGCAAAATGCAGATGTTTCTGAGTACATGAACAAAAACAAAAAGCCCAATGCGAGCATTGGCGATTTGTTTGCGGATCAACTTAAAGACCTGCAACAATCTGGAGATAACCAGTAATTGAAAGGGAAGGGGTCGGAGCCTTATTCGGTCGTAAGATCGAGGAAGGCTCCGACCCCTTTTTTAATTTTATGAAGATCAATGAAGACATTTGGCCCGATGAGAGAGCCGTCCTAGAAAGCCCACACCGTTTAGAGTATGTGCGCCGACTGGTGAAGCCCAAAGGTTGTGTGTTTTGTTCTGCGAGCAAAGCCAAAGCCTCAGCGGAAAGCTTGGTGATCTTTAAAAGCCAAAGCATGATGGTGGTTCTTAACAAATATCCCTACAACAATGGACATATTTTGGTGACACCAAGACGACATGTGGCTGATTTTGAAAAACTCACCGAAAAAGAGCTTAGGGCCTTTACTCAGTTGGTCAAAGAATCACTAAAGATCCTTAAAAAAGTTTATTCCCCAGATGGATTTAATATGGGTATGAACCTGGGGAAAGTAGCCGGGGCGGGAATCCCAGCCCATTTGCATCATCATATCATTCCGCGCTGGGGAGGGGACACCAACTTCTTCCCACTGATTGGCAAGACCAAATTGGTTGTTGAAACCAGCGAGCAAAGTTACAATCAACTCCGACCTTATTTTGCAAAACTGGAGAAAAAAGGTGTCATTTAAAATTGAGCTCGATCACATTGGAATCGCAACCCCATCTTTAGAAGGGAACAGCTTTTTCAAATTATTGGGCCTTGGCGATGCGGGTACCGAAGAAGTGGTTACCGAGAAGGTCAAAGTTGGCTTTTTTGATACCGATAATAGTGCTCGCATTGAGCTTCTCAAGCCCACCAGTGAAGACAGCCCGATTGCTAAATTTATGGATAAACGCGGTCCAGGGATTCACCATATTTGTTTTCGGGTGCAGGGGATTGAAGACATAGCTAAGCGATTAAAAGAAGCTGGTGTGCAGCTCATCAACGAAGAGCCACGCATGGGTGCTCATCATTGCAAAGTGGTTTTTATTCACCCAAAATCCACCGGTGGAGTGCTTGTGGAACTTAGTGAAAAGGTGAGCCATGAGTGACAATATGGGCCAGGTCCAATTTCAGGTGGTTCGCATCAGCCCGTGGGTCAAGCGTCTTATTATAATTAATGTGGGCATTTGGTTTTTGTTACAAACTCTTTTAGAAAACCTGATTTTACCCGAGCCCTATATTACGGAATTCTTTAGTTTCACTCCTCGCTTTACCGTTGAATACTTTTTTGTTTGGCAACCCTTCACCTATATGTTCCTGCATTCGGCAAACGTATTTCATGTTTTGCTAAACATGATCTCCCTATGGTTTTTTGGCTCCGAACTAGAATACCGCTGGGGTGGTCGCTTCTTTCTAACTTACTATTTGGTTTGCGGTGTGGGTGCTGCCCTCATTTACTTTTTAGGTGTGGTGGCCACGGGGCTTGTGCAAGGCGCGGAGCCTGCGGTTTATGGGACTCCGGTGCTGGGGGCCTCGGGTGCCGTGTTTGGGATTTTACTTGCCTACGGAATTCTATTTGGCGATCGAGTGATTTACTTTTTTGGGATATTTCCAATGAAGGCCCGCTATTTTATTATGATCATTGGTGGGATTGAGCTGATGACCCTCCTCAATTCTGGTGTGGGCGGAGGCCAGGTGGCTAACCTCGCCCATTTGGGTGGCCTTATAACCGGTTATTTTTACTTGCTTTTTTGGACTCGCTGGCAGCAGAGCCGCTGGCGCGGAGGCAAAGGTGGCAAGGGTAGACGGAATTTACGTTTGGTGGTAAATAACGAAGACAAATCTGACGAACCCAAATATTGGAATTAAGGAAAGAGGTTTTCATGGCTTACTTGCAAGAGCAAATTAAAATTTTAAAATTCGATAAAAGGCTTTTGGAATCCAATTTTCGCAGCGGACACATTAGCCAAGAAGAGTACAAACAACACCTAGCCTCTCTTAGAGATGTCACTGACAATGCAGGTAAAATTGTTTTTTCAGACCACGCTGATTCCGGCGAGAAGTCTTCTGCGCCTCAGGGGGCTAACTCAGGAACCCTTAGTCACGACCCTGCCGACCCTTTTGGTCCCGGCTATTAAAAAGTATCTTTTTAAATGAGTGGATGACCCAGGCTGCCGATAAAGCAGCCTTTGTTGTTTTGACTATTGCAGCACAAAGCGTGAAAAGTAGATATCTTTAATAAAGCTGCGCTTAAGTTGATTGTTAAGAGCTACCGAGATCTCATCTTTCAGAAAGAGTTTTCCTTGGATGGACTGAAGTTCATTAAAAGTTTTTCCATTAAGAATTTGCACGATGGTGTCGCGGGCGTGGGCTCCCATGGACACCACTTCTTCAAATCCATCTTCATCGAGCATTTCTAGGGAAACTTTAACTTGGACGATGCGCTGGTCGTCGTCAGCTAAGTTCACAGTGAAGGGGTCTAAAGCGTAGACGACAGGCTTATCTTTAAAAACTTCTTCTTTGAATAAGAGACTGCGCGCTTTTTCCTCGCGAATGGACTCGACAGTCATGCCAAGTGTTCCCATGTAGGTGAGGTAGCCACCATAGAGCATGGCGAATACATTTGAGAAAATACAAAGGGGCAAGAAGAGAGCTTTCGCTTTCTCTTTGAGACCTTTCATGCCAAGGCCTGAAAATTTGCTGGATTTCCCTTGCTGCTGTTCTTCTTCGTCTTGTTGTTTTTTCTTGGCCACGTTCGACTCCTATTATCTCACTCATCGGCTAGACCAGACTGGACTTAAGGGAAACAGTAGCCTCAGTCTCAAGTTGAGGCAAATTTGGAGGATTTCTACATATGAGGAACCTGTTTGTAGAACAGTTCGACAAAACTCGAGACCCGGCCATAAAAGCCTTGAGAGGTCGATGAATAGTGGGGAAGTCCTAAGAAACTTTTAAAAAAAAATTCAAAGTGATTCGCCCATTTTTACAAAACTGGGTCCTAAGCTATCGTGGCGTCTTCATTGCTGGTAGGACAGGAGGGTCTAACATAAGGGAGCATATATGAGAGGGTTTATTTTTGTCTGTGGGATTTTTTTCTGTTTTCAATCCTATGCAACAAGTCTGTTGTCGCAAGCTCCGCGCTCCTACAGTACCTATGGTGGCTTTGGTAACAAAAAGTCGACATGTCATAACCTCATTAGCTCCACTCGCCAATATCTGAACTCCTTAAAAAAGAAGGGTCATCAGGTAGCCCTTATTTTTAATAATGGCTCCGCGATTCCATTACCAAAGTATCGAATTAAAGACCAATTTCATGGAAGGACATACAACAACATTAATGATCTAGTTGAGGTTATGGAAGATTGGGCTCGCCGAAAAACTTCATGGAGTGAGCCTGAAGAATATCAAAAACTTGTGGGGCGCTGTTTGCGTGGCAGAAAAATTACGGGTTTAGATAAAAAGGCATTTCCTGAGTCTTGTGTCGAGCCCATGAAGGCCCGCCACTTGCATTCTGGATTTGTGGTTCTCAATTCGGGCACTAGCAAAGCTCCGTTTATGATTCACCTTTACGGTGACGAAAAGTACAACTTTCTTAAAGCTTCGTTACGCGTAGAAACTTTAGAGTCCTATCTAAAAGAAGAAAAGATGCAGTTGTGTGAGGCGAAAATTGCCACATTGAAGCCTTCGGATCAAAAGCGCATCCTCAATTTCTTTAAAGGAAATCATGCCGAAAGACTTCTCGCAAAAGGGAATAAAAACTTTAATTTACTGACCAACCCCTGGAAGGTAAAAACTCAAAATTGTAATGCTTGGACGAGTGAGGCTTTAGCTACAATGCTTTTTGAACCTCAGAACCAGTGGAAGCGTGCCAACCGCCACCAGGCCAAACAAATTCTTTGGCAAACCGGATTTCGTCCTTACAAAATTCCATTAGGTCCTCTTCAATCGTTGGCCCGCCTGCCGGCCCTGTTTGTTGGAGGTATTGATATGGAAGAAGGTAATATCGATCACTTTCATGGCGTTGCCGATGTTATTCCCACCGAAGCTATTCAAGATTGGCTAAAACGACACGGGAAAATCACATCAGCAAAACTCATCAAGGGAAAGTATTAATTTTTTATTTCCAGGGTTAGGGCGGAGATGAAATATAGAATGGTCAATCTTCTCGTCTAGAGAATTTAATTTAAGAATTCCGATTTTTAAACCAGATGAAGCCGCCAAGTGCCAAAAGAGCAATAGCAAGAATAACAAAAAGACTAGATCCTGATCCCTCTGAAGAGTTAGGCTCATTCATATCGTCGGGAATATCGACATCGGTTGGGAAGCCAAGAGGCGCTTGTTTTGTGGCCATAATCTCATTTTTCTGAATATCCGAAGTTTGGTCGGCAAGGACTCTTAAGCTTTTAATGGCTGAAAAAAAATCTTTTGAATATTTAGTATAGTAAAGTTTGTGGGCGCTGAAAGTCACAAGCATAGCGACATCGCCTTTGATTGTCGCCAAGTATCGTGTGTAGTAATGAGGAATTTCACTACCTAAATGCATGCCATCGACCCAAGGGTGCTTTTGAATGGACACCGTTTTCGCATGAATGACCTGAGAATGGCTCCGTTTGCCTTTGTTGGTAATGATTGGCCGAGTCTTTTTTAAATGATACTGGTAAATCTTAAAATCGTCTTGGGCACCACGTTGCTTGGCCGTTAATATAATCAGGGCCTCTTTGGTTTTTTTCAATTGGAGTTGGCATGCTTTCGTTCCCCGTTGTCGGCCTTTACAAGATTCATCCAACTTATAACGGCAGACCCAAGCCGTTTGTTCAAGGTAGCAGTCCCAGCGGTCGGGAAGTTTAAAGCTGACATAGGAGTTTTTAAAATATTTTGCCTGGGCTGATGGCGCAAAGCTCATCACCACAAGCAAAAGAAATCCAAAGAAAAGAGTGTTTCTATACGTCAAAGTCTATCCCTGACTCTTTTATCTGCGGCCACGCCACCAAATAAAACCACCCACGGCCAGTAGGAGGAAGGCGGCAAGGAGCAGCAGGATAGAGGTGCCATCGCCACTGTAGGCGCCCATTTCCCCATCAAAACCTTCGCCATCACCGTCCAAGGCCTCGCCAAGATGAGCATCGATGTTAACGCCTAAGGTTCCTTTTTGTCCGCGACGAAGTTCATTACTTTTGACCGTAGAGGCTTTAGTTGCGGTGACCCTTAAACTTTTAATAGCGCGAAAAAAATGACTGCTGTAACGAGAGTAAAATAACTTGTGGGCACTGAATGTTACCAGCACGGCAATGTTGCCTTTGATAGTGGCAAGATAACGGGTGTAATAGTGAGGGATCTCACTTCCTAAGTGCATTCCGTCCACCCATTTATGTTCCGAAATGGAGACCGGTTTGACATGAATGATTTTTGAAGTGGCGCGATGACCTTTGCGAGTGACAATCGGGCGTGGTTGCTTCAGGTGATCATAATAACCTTTGAATGAATCTTTTGGGCCCACTTCTTTTGCGGTAAGAATGATAATAGCTTCTTTAGTTTTCTTTCTTTGCGCTTCGCAAGTTTTCGAAGCGGCTTTTGGACCCAAACAACTTTTTTCAATGGCAAAGCGACAAACCCAAGCCGTGTTTTCAAGATAACAATCCCATTTAGGAGGAAGTTCAAAACTGACATAGGAGTTTCTAAAAACTTTTGCCTGAGCGAGTGAGGAAACAAATAGAAGAGTAAAGGCGATCGTGAAAAGAACTGCTTTTTTGTGCCAAATCTTTGCTGAAATCATGGGTTTATCTTAGCAGGACTCTTTAAAGGGAGTCATGGGATTAAATTTAAGGAGCTGGCCCATGATCCAGCTCCTTAGGACTATAATCTATTGTAGAGGTGTAGCGGGGCTCACAGCTTGTAAAGCGCTGATGATTTTACCTGAACCTACTTTGCCTGCAATGGCCTCAACCTCTGTGCCCACTCCCATGAGGAGATTTCTCAACTCGACAGGCTTCAATTGTGGGTGCACTTCTAAAGCTAAGGCCGCAATTCCAGCAACAATGGGGGACGCCATTGAAGTTCCACCACTGGCTACAAAAGCTGCGTCTTTAGTGTTCATTGTGGCTAAGGAGAAGATGGGCTCTTGGGCATCGCCACCAGGAGCCGCTACATCCACTTGGTCTTCGCCGAAGTTAGAGTAGCTGGTCAGGCCATTATCAGCACCAAGTGCAGCCACGGAAAGAATATTTACCGAGTCGATTTCTGCCGGGTAAACATCCATTCCAGGAGCCGACAGGTCGATTCCGTTACCATTGGCATCACCGTTTCCAGCTGCAGCAACAAAGAGCACCCCTTTGGAATTAGCGTAATCAATAGCGTCTTTCATGGTAGAAAAACTTGTACTCATCGCACCCAAAGAAGCATTGATGATATTCACACCTCGATCGGCGGCGTAGTATATACCAGCAATCACTGTGGCTACGTCCCCGCCGCCACCAGCATTCATAACTTTGACAGGAAGAACTTTAGCTCCTTTTGCAGCGCCCATAATATGGGAGGCTACAAGTCCAGAGACGTGGGATCCGTGTCCTTCGTCATCAAAGGGGAGGTTGTCGCTATTGACAAAATCCCAACCCAAAGCATCGTCTACGAACTCATTGCCGTCGTCATCTTGACCTTGAGTTCCGTTTTTCTCGCTTTCATTGACAGCAAGATTAAATTTAATGGCTGGGTGATTGTAGTGGAGACCCGTATCAAGGACAGCAACGACCACACCTTTTCCGGTGGCTGTGTTCCAAGCGTCGATAGCTTCAACTTTCTTCAAGTGAGTAAAGTGCTTAAGGTCAACTGTTGGCATCGGGTCGCCAACCTGAGCGTATTCAATTTTAGGATTAGCGGTGACCAGAAATCGACCGACTTGGGCCGCACAGGCATTTCTTTCGTCTTTAACAACAAGTACAATTTGATAAGAACCCACAGCATCGGGAGTGAAAGAGAACTCTTTACCCAAGCGAACTTCTGAAGGAATACTGGAAAGGCCGGGGGCAATCACATCCCAACGGAATTCTAATGTTCCAGGAAAGTCAGGGTGGGGAGCGCTAGCTCCGGTATTGAAAATGGGAGTCTCGCCCAATTCCATGGTGACTTTGCTGCCGCCCAAGACATTATTTGATAAACCAATATCCGCGGCAGGGGTGGGCTGCACCTGCATATCGCAACCTTGTAAAGCCGGTGGCAAGTCGCTGGGGACATTACCATCCATTGCTAAACGATAGGCTTCGATTTTGTTTTGTTGAGGGTTAGCTCTCGGCGCCATCTCTTTATAATAGCGATTGGCTTCAGCTTTCGCGTTGGGGGCAATTTTTTGAACCTCGGCGAGTGAAAGGCCTTTAACCTCATAGATATGGTGCTTTTCACTGATCACGCGGAATTCGCTACTTTGCTCAATTACGGCCTGCGTTTCCCCCGCTTGGCCACTGACTATAATTCCCACTTCATCCTGTGAAGTCGGTGCTTGCTGAATCTGTTGAGATCGACCACAGCCCACTAAGGCCAAGGATGCTACAGATACCATCACTAAGATAGATTTATGGATATTCATTATCCCCCCCAATTTTGAAATAGCCTCTCCCCAGGCTGGCGCTAAAAGACCATGGTCCAGCTGGCTATGCAAGCTAGGAATTTTATTAGATATTATAAGGAAAACTTATATAGTTGTAAGATGCTGAAAATACTTGTATAAGAATCTCTATGGCTGGGAAGCCCCGTCATAAGAGCCTTTGAGGCTGTATCTGCCGCTGTGCTTCCTGCAAAGAATGTCATCAAAATTAAGGAGAGTCCGATGAACTTTCAGCAACTCACGACTTTTTGTACCGTCCTTAGTGAGGGAAGTATGACCGCAGCGGCAGAAAAGCTCTACCTCACCCAGCCAGCCGTGAGCCAACAGATTCGCAACCTGGAAGAAGAGCTCAACGTTGAATTGCTGGTCAGAGGTTCGCGCCAGGCCAAGGCCACCGCTCAGGGACAAATTCTTTATGACTACGCAAAACGAATCATTGCCCTCAACCAGCAAGCCCAAGTGGCTATTCAAACCATTGGGGAAGAGATCCAAGGAACTTTGCGCATTGGAACGCTGAATTCTTTAGGCCTCTATATCATTAGTCCTGTGGTTGGGTTATTTCTAAAGCACAACTCCAAATTGAACATCAAATTGAATTATGAAGATGGACCGACTCTCATCCAACAGTACCGTGATAATCTGTTAGACGTTATCATTTTACCTGACGCCCAGATCGAGTATGAAGATCAGTTAGCCAATGCCAATAAAAAGTTGCTATTAAAAGATGAGATGTGGTTAGTTGCTTCGTCACGAGATTCGAATATGCCCACAGAGATTGAACTCAAGGATATTAATAGTCGCCCTGTCGTGAGGTTGTCAGAAAAATTTCCGCGCTTTCAATCCTCTTTATCCAGTCAATTGGCGACGAGCCACACGGCGGTCACTCCCGTCTTTGAAACTACCAATGTTGGAACCATCAAACGAGTGATTGAGTCGGGGTTGGGTTGGGGCTTTTTGCCTGCCCACAGTATTCGTAAGCATGTCCGTGCGGGTCGTATGTCAGCCGTACAAATTTCTGATTTTCAGTACAATATGAATGTACAGTTTTATTCCAAATCAGATTGTGATGAGCACGAAGCGCGAGTGTTTGATGTGTTTTTTCGAGCACTCATCCAACAAATTCAGAATAAATCGAACTAAAGTGGCTGCCAATTAACGGCGGCTTTCGATAAAAATTACAAGCTGGCCCCTCGCGCATTGCAGTCAATGTCGCTGGCAGCTGTAGCCTTAAAGGCCCCAAATGACTTGAATAACTCCCTTGAAACTGGCTCTGTAAGCCATTTTTGGCATGATGTGTGTATTCACTCATGGTGGAAACAGGGGGGGGGAGATATGCTTACCAGCCTAAAAGAATTTAAATTGAGTTTTATTTTTATAGTGCTCATAGTTCATAGCTATGCATGGGCGCAACCGAATATCACTTTGATCAAAGGTAGTGAAATCATAGAGGATCTTTCTCATTGTTCATACGGGGAAAGTGAACAAAGTTTAATTTTTGCTGCCAAGTCAACATCAACACATCATCAGCTGAATAATGAAGGAAAGAAAATAGGGGAGTTTAGTCCAGGCTCTATTCTCTATCTACATCCCTCACAAAGGGGTGTGGAAAAGGGCGAAGTGTTTGTCAAAGTGGCATTGGTGGATGAGCAAACAGAAAATCTCAGTCATCCGGTGGCCAATAACAGCACGGGATTTGTGGACCGGTCCGTTTTGCAAGATCCAAGTAACTGGGTTTTTGAGATTAAAAAAAGTGAAATCCCTGGGGTTCGCAAAGAAGATCAGTCCTTTTTGCAAAATAAACTCTTGCAGGTTCTTAAGAGGGACGAAAAATTTCTTGGCTTAAAATGTTGTAAAGATAGCCAATGTCAAAGGTATCCGCTTTTTTCAGTTTGGGAAAAAGGAGGTCGAGAGGCTGTACATTATTTTGCCTTTCGGCCCCATGAAGCTGATTTTATCGCGAAGATGGATGCTTATCCCAAAGCAAGCGCCACCGCACCCATTCGCAAAAGCTCCTCCGGTTCGAGTTTCACGGGCGTGACGACAACCCCTTCTGCAAGTTTTGCGGGCGCAGAGCCGGCTACTGCCAGTGCGACAATTGTCAATGGAGCTTTTGAAAAACTCATCTGTACACAAAGCTCAAGTCTGAATGTTCGCGATGAAAATCTTAGTCGTGTTTTGTTTCAAGCGCCAAGACTTAGTAAAGTTAAAGTGTTCCAAGGATGGGGCACAAACAATCAAAGCAAAACTATCAATGGTAAAACCTACCAGTACGTGAAGGGGCAGTTTGTCGTTGGCGGCCAAGAAAAGATAGGTTGGATTGCTGAAGATTATGTGAAATTTGCCGCTGACTGTCCTTATGCTGCACCTGATGATAGTCCCGGCAATGGAACTTTTATTGGTGGAGTGACCCCTGAGGTTTCTACCCAAGAGGTGGCGATTTCGGTCCCTGGCTCTGGTCTTATATTCCCTCTCAAGAAGGCTCCTTTGCGGGCTTATACTTCGGGGGGGCGTCAGTTTGGTGCCGGTCGAAGCAAGGGAAGAAAGCACGCTGCTTGTGACTTAAGAAGACCTTATAAAGATCCCATTGTCGCTATCGATGATGGCACGGTATTGCGAAAGTACTATTTTTACAAAGGAACCGATGCTCTTGAAATTCGCCACAGTGATGGCCGAGTCGTTCGGTATGGCGAAGTGAGCCAGGCCAACACTTCCGGAATTCGCAGTGGTGCAAAAGTTAAGAAGGGTCAGCAGGTTGCCATCGTTGGTCAACTCAGCGGTGGCTCATCCATGCTGCATTTTGAACTTTATTCTGGAAAAAGCAGCGGGCCTCTCACCCAGCGTGATCGCAAACCCTATCAGCGACGGGCCGATCTAGTGAATCCCACAAGTGAACTACAAAAATGGCAGCAAGCCAGCTTATAAAGGAGAAATCAATGATCAAAAAATGGTGGTGGGCGCCACCGGTGGTCGCCTCGATACTTATGATAATAAGCTTTTTCCCACAGAGTCAGGAACGACAATTGGCTGCTGAAAAACTGCCAGCGCAGACCATCAGTT
>JAGQZY010000002.1 GCA_020435205.1 Bdellovibrionales bacterium
AAATGACCGACACTGGGATAAAGGTGCCAATAGCTACCACTCCTCTCCCCCTCTTGACCGGGACAAGGACGCGGATGAGGTTACCTTGATTCAGGGTCTCAACATTACTTTTTTCTACCTTTTCTTGAAAAACCTTTTTAAGGAGCTCGATAGAGGCTGGCGGGATCACGGGCACAGTGGCGTCTTCTACCAAGGCTATGACCCGTTCGCTTTCTAGGTCAGGATAAAACTCTACCACATCAAGGCTATGCTCCTTGCGAAAAGATTCTGCTAAATATCGCCAAGAATTAATATCGCTAACGTCCCCCATGCGATCAGCCAAGATAAAGGCGGCATTAAAGTTTTTCTTTTTCTCGGTGGAATAATATTCACTTTGAATGACTAAGGCGCTTTTCAAAACGCCTTGCATTTTGTCACTAAACCAACGGTCAAAACTGGAGTTAATATAAAAAAGAGCAATGACAAACATCAATGCCGTGGGAACCACTGAAAAGCCAAGAAAAGTTGCAATCAACCTCGACTTCAGAGAATTTCCTAATACCCCTGTACGATTATCAACAAAGCCTTTGTAGAGAGTTCGCAATATAAAAAAGCTAAGTAAAAGAAGAAGGATAAGGTTAAAATTAATGAGCCCAAAGAAAAAAATGGATTGGTTTAATGGCAGCTTTTCTCCAAAGGAAAAGATGCGCATTTCAAACCAAGCTATAAGGCAAAATAAAATGGCTAATAAAATAGAAATCGTTATTTCGCGGCTGCGCTTTTTCGATTCCTGGGTTTGTACGGCCATGAAATCCTAGAGTTGCTTTATTTTTCCGAGGACCTTGAGCATATCGATGGCGACTTCGGCAGCCTCGGCCCCCTTGTTTCCTTTTCTTCCACCGGCTCTCGCCAAAGCTTGATCCCTATTTTCAGTGGTCAACACTCCAAAAGCAACTGGTTTATTGTAATCTAACTGAAGCTGAGAGCAGCCGCGCTCGACGGCATTACAAACATAGTCAAAATGGGCTGTCTCCCCCCGAATCACAAGACCGAGCGCCACAACAGCATCACAGTCTTCTTTTTCAAGAAGAGCTTTCACTGCGATTGGAATTTCCACAGCTCCAGGAACATAGACTCTGGCCATGGGTTGCAAGTCAATGGATTGCAAATAATCAATGGCACCCTTTTCTAAAGTGGTAGTGATTTCCTCGTTGAAAAGAGCCGTTACTATGGCCACTTTCCAAGCGTTATTTTCCAGGTTTTTAGCAGAGATGATGTCTTGCATACTTTCCTCAGTTCAAAATGTAGGGATGGTTTTCATTGGCTGGTGCTTCACTAAGGCTTGGGCGCACCAACTCACAGATCTCTAGACCAAAACCTTTGAGTCCCGCATTGTCAGGCCGGTTTTGCGCTATGAGATTCATTTTAGTAACTCCTAGAGCTCGTAAAATTTGCGCACCAATTCCATATTCGCGAGTGTCCATAGCATTCGCCTTGGTTTCTTTGCCGAAACTATGGACCTGATCGGCGACTAATGAGCTTCGGCCTTCTTTACGCAAATAGATCAGTACCGCACGATCGGCTTTGGCCATGGTCTCGAGTAAAGCTTGCATAAAGCTGCCTGAATCCGTGCCACCACCGTGAAATACGTCCCCGAGAACATTTTCCACTTGCACGCGAACCAAAGTGGTCTCATTTTTTTCAATTTCCCCTTTTTGAATCACAATGTTTTCAGAGCCATCAAGAAGGTTTTTAAATACCCGTACGCGAAACTCGTCACTAAAGACATTGGGAAATGGAGCCGAGGCCACCTCTTCAATAAGGGTTTCATTTTCCAAGCGATAACGAATTAAATCTTCAATGGTGCCAATTTTTAATCCATGGGTTTGCGCAAACTCTTTGAGATCAGGCAGTCTCGCCATGGTCCCATCTTCCCGCATAATTTCACAAATGACGGCCGCTGAATTAAGGCCAGCCAGTCGTGCTAAATCCACACTCCCCTCGGTATGACCAGCACGCTTGAGGACACCACCTCGTTGAGCGCGAATAGGAAAAATATGGCCGGGCATAATGACATCCAGGGGTTTAGCGCTAGGATTGGAGGCCACGCGAATGGTGTGAGCGCGATCCGCTGCTGAAATCCCGGTGGAAACACCTGAGGCCGCCTCAATACTCACTGTGAAAGCTGTTTTATTTGGTGAATTGTTCCGGTGGTCACCAACCATCAGAGGAATTCCCAGTTGCTCAATCTGTTGAGCACTCAATGCGAGGCAAATCAATCCACGCGCCTCTTTAGCCATAAAGTTAATTGCTTGCGGGGTTACAAAATCAGCAGCTAAAACCAAATCGCCTTCGTTTTCGCGATCCTCATCATCAACCAGAATCACCATTTTGCCATTGCGGATATCTTCGATCAGTTCTTTTGCACTATGCATGGGCATCCCCTCGGGCGGCTAACAGGCCCTTCATATAATAATCCGTTTCTACGTTCACTGAACTTCCAACCTCTAAATTTCCAAGACATGTTTTTCGTAAAGTTTCTGGCACCAAACACAAACTGAATATTCCACCGTCAATGTCATTCACCGTTAAGCTCACACCATCGACAACAATGCTGGATTTTTTCCAAAGCTCTTTTTCATGACCTTTAGGAAGCTCAATATTTAAAACCAAGCAATCCCCCAAAGTCCGTTTGCCCTTAACCAAACAAGTGGCATCCACATGCCCGGAAACCAAATGCCCATGAATTCTTTGCCCCATGGCCAAAGAACGCTCAACATGAAACTTTTTATTTTTTAGCGATTCTACCGTCCACCCCGTAACTTGTAGAGTTTCAAAACCAATGGTGAATTGCATAGAGGTTTGGTCAAACTCCTCGATAGTTAAACAAACTCCGTTACAAGCAATGCTATCGCCCACACTCAGATCATCAAAACTTTGTGGTCGCGACAAACGCAAGCCTAAGCTATGCTCCCGCTCGCTCAGAGCAAGAACGCTAGCAATTTCTTCAATGATTCCAGCAAACAACGGCAGCTCCCTCTCTTATTGTGGCTGGAGAATAGGGTTATTGATTCACAATGTCAATAAGAGGGCTTGAGGAAAATATCTAGTTTTTTCAATAAGTTATAATGGGAAATCCTCGCCATGCCCACGTCCTATCTTTATTTCAAGGGGATTCCCCTCGTAAAGAGGGATTTTCTTCAAAAGAGAAGGAGTGCCTAAAGCCCCCTAGTCAGGGAGGAAAAACATGATATTGGAAAAGAGAAAAGGGGGAATTATGAAATCCTTAATGATTCTTTTAATGTTTTTTTTAAACCAAGTGGCTTGGGCCGATGCTTCCAATGAGTTTCTCTTTGAAGGACGATCTATGTCCATCAAGGAAAATGCTGAAGATTATTTCAACGCCCAAAAGCGTTCTAATGAAACCGACGAAGAAATCGACGTCTGTTACGTTGGAGATTGGGAGCTGGCCGTTGATAGTGTTCATCCTGTTATCTTTATCAACGTCCTCGATATTTATGGTGGTGGTGAGTTAGACACCGAAACTGAACATGAAAATGGCGATAGCACCTACGGCATTATTCCAGAGTGCTAGCTTTTAAAGACCTAGGTCTACCGGACCTGGCCTGAGGCCCGCTAGGTGGGCCTTAACTTTGCATCACTCCTCCTATTTTGGTGTAATAGAGACTAGGAGGAGTTATGAAATCTCTATTATTGGTCTCAATCCTATTTGCAATTGTAAATCCGATTTATGCTGAAGAGAGCTACAGCGAAGCTGTGGTGGCCAACGTTCGCTACGATATCCCTTCTCCACTTTGCTACGATTTACCCAGAGCCGTTCCGCTCAGCCCCTTTGCTAAATGCTATTTGCCATCGCTCATCCAAGCTGGAAAGGATCAATACCAAATTGCTCCTGACCGCACCTACCAAGTTTTGGTAGAAGGCACAGAAGATAACCAAAGAATCTCATCGCTCTGGAATGTCACAGAGGCTAAAGAAGAGCGAATTTTTGAAAAGGGCGGAAAGCCTGCGTTTCGCACCTGGGGCAAGCTCAAATCCCTGGAATGGCGCGCTCACAAAGTTAAAGAAGGTTTAGATTTTCACGCACTGATTGTTGAAAAAGAAGTGATCAAAGATGGAAAACGCGGATCCATTTTTAAGCTTTTTTACCTCGGCAAAGACAATAGCTGTTTTGCTCCAAAAATTGCCTTAAGCCTGACCGACGAAAAAAAACTAGCTGATCAAAAAAGTGGAACTTGTCTTGACCGAAATGTCGCCAACTCAGTGACTACGGAAAACAAAAGCACCAACTGATCTGTTGGTGCTTTGATAAAAATTACTTAAATTTAAATTCAAGGTTCAAGTCATTGGCGGTGACTTCGACTCGGTTACCCTTATGGATTTCCCCTGCCAACAACTTTTTCGATAAAGTGTTAAGCACCTCACTTTGAATAACTCGCTTCAAAGGTCTCGCTCCAAAAGTAGGATCATAACCCTTGTCAGCCAAATATTGAATGGCTTTGTCATCAAACTCGCAACCAATCCCTTGAGCATGCAATCGATGCAAAACGGTATCGAGCTGGATGCGCACAATGCCGTTGATGTTTTCTTTGCTAAGCTTATTAAAGATCACGCGCTCATCAATTCGGTTTAAGAACTCGGGCCGGAAGTAATCATACAACACACTTTCGATCTTCTTTTGGATGTCCTCAGAATTCAATGATTCATCCATAATGTACTCAGAACCAACATTTGAGGTCATAATGATCACCGTGTTTTTAAAATCCACTGTGCGGCCTTGACCGTCTGTCAAACGTCCTTCATCGAAGACTTGTAAAAGCACATTAAAAACATCGCGATGGGCTTTTTCCACTTCATCAAGAAGAACCACACTATAGGGTCTGCGCCGCACAGCTTCAGTCAACTGCCCACCTTCATCGTAGCCCACATATCCCGGAGGCGCCCCAATGAGGCGCGAGACAGAATGCTTTTCCATGTATTCGCTCATGTCGATGCGAACAATGTTATCTTCACTATCAAATAAAAACTCAGCAAGGGCCTTAACCACCTCTGTCTTTCCCACACCGGTCGGCCCAAGAAACAAAAAAGTTCCAATGGGACGATTGGGGTCCGAAAGAGCCGAGCGCGATCTGCGAATAGCATCAGATACCACTTCAAGAGCTTTATCTTGTCCAACGACCCGCTTACGCAGAAGATCTTCCATGGTGAGAAGTTTTTCGGATTCACTTTTCACCATTTTGTCGACGGGAATGCCTGTCCAACTGGATACCACTTCAGCAATAGCCTCGGTGTCCACCACCTCTCTGAGCAAACGATTCTCATCTTTTTGAGATTTTTCATCTGTCTTTTTATCAAGATCTTCCCTTTGCTTTTCCAGATCAGGAAGCTCACCATATTTGAGTTTTGCCGCAAGCTCTAGATTGCCCTCACGTTCAGCTTTCTCGATTTGGTTCTTTACTTCTTCAATACGCTCTTTAACAGACTTGAGGCCTTCAATGCTGGCCTTCTCTTTTTTCCACTGAGTCTCCAACTCCTCAAGTTGAGTTTTTAGACTGGCCACCTCAGCTTCAATCTCTTGCAGACGATCATTTTTAGTGTCTTCTTGCTTTAAAGCTTCTTGCTCAATTTGCAATTGCATAAGCTTTCTTTGCACTTGGTCAATCTCGACGGGGACCGATTTGATTTCCATGCTCAATTTACTGGCGGCTTCATCCACAAGGTCAATGGCTTTATCTGGCAAAAAACGATTAGAAATATAACGGTCTGATAATTGCGCCGCAGCCACCAAAGCCCGATCGGTGATCTTTACAGCATGATGGACTTCATACTTTTCTTTTAAACCCCTTAGGATAGTGATCGTGTCGGCCACGGAGGGCTCACCCACAAATACAGTTTGAAAGCGTCTTTCTAGAGCTTTGTCTTTTTCAATGTACTGGCGATATTCATCTAAAGTCGTGGCACCCACACAGCGAAGCTCCCCTCGAGCAAGAGCTGGCTTTAATAGTTGACCCGCATCCATGGCTCCATCCGTCTTACCCGCACCAACCAAAGTGTGTAGTTCATCAATAAATAAAATAATATTACCATTCGATTTACCAACTTCTTTAATAACGCCCTTAAGTCTTTCTTCAAACTCACCACGATATTTGGCACCAGCAACAAGAGCTCCCATATCAAGGCTTAGAATTTTTTTATCATTAAGAACTTCGGGCACATCTTTACTGATGATCCGCAAAGCAAGGCCCTCGGCAATCGCCGTTTTTCCCACTCCGGGTTCCCCGATAAGGACGGGATTGTTCTTTTTGCGACGGGCAAGGACTTGAATCGTTCTACGGATCTCTTCATTACGTCCGATCACGGGATCTAGTTTGCCTTGGGAGGCCAAAGCCGTGAGATCACGGGTGTATTTTTCCAAAACTTTATATTGGCTGTCTGGGTCTTCGTTTTGAATGGTTTCCCCCTCGCGATATTTAGTGAAAGACTTGTGGAGGCCCGCCTCACTAAGGCCATACTTTTTCATGATCGATTGAAGTTCACGATCACTCAGTTTAGCAGCCGCCACCAGGAAGTGTTCAACAGAAATGTATTGATCCCCTAAATCACCGGCATAGGACTCCGCTGTTTTAAACAGTTGAGCTAAGCGCTGGGAAGCATGCATTTGGGCTGAGCCCGTCGTGACTTGCGGGAAGCTCTCAATTCGCTTCTGGAAGTCCTGGGCAATAGCTAAGGGGTCAACCCCAGCATCTTTGAGCATATCTTTTAGTCTGTGAGTGGGGTTAGAAGTGATTTCAAACAGCAAATGCTCAGGCTCAACAGCTGTATTTTTGGCGGATTCGGCCATTTGCGCCGCCTTTTGCATGGCCTCTCGGCCAGATACTGTCATTTTTTCGATGTCGTTCATATTCACCTCTATTGGGTTTACAAGCCCTCTATTCCTACTTAAGATGGGGCCAAAATTGGAGATGTCAATGCCAGGACCTAGGTTTACCCCTAAACGAATCAGACGCAGTATAAAACTCGATCGAGTGCAGGCGGCCGACCTTTTGGCCTATGATTTTCGTTTTGCTTGCGAGGACTGCAGTCATTTTGACAGTGAAGGTGAATCATGCACCATTGGCTACCCCTCTGCCCCCCACAGGAAGAAGCAACAATTGGCCCTTTTCAATCGGGTTGGGCACATGGCATTTTGTCGCTTTATGGAAGTGGACTAACCCTTTCTCGACTCGCCCTCTGTCTGATTTGTACCTAAGCACAGTTGGTTTTTTTTCACTGGCTTCCTCGACAAAACGGTTGATTTCTTTACCTTGATCTTAAGACCAACAAATAGAAACAACACTAAAAGTCCTAAAACTCGCCTCTAGTCCCGTCAAGACATTGTCTGCAATCCCGAAAACCAGGTTGTCTAGTTTGACATGTTTAAAAAAAACGGGAGGTAACAATGTCAATGAGAGTTGCGACGAACATATCCGCAATCAATGCAATGCGGACGATGGGAACAAATAATCGTAACATTAGCAAAAGCTTTGAACAGCTTGCTAGTGGAAGTAGAATCAACAGAGCTGCTGACGATGCTGCCGGTCTTGCGATCTCTGAGAGCTTGAACGCACAGATTCGCTCAGCTACACAAGCGAAGCGAAACGCTAACGATGGTATCTCACTTGTGCAAACTGCCGAAGGTGGTCTTGCTGAGATCGGAAACATCATTATCCGTCTTCGCGAATTGGGAATCCAAGCGGCTTCAGACACTGTAGGCTCTGATGAACGTCAGTTTATCAATGCAGAAGTGAGTCAGCTAAAAGAAGAAATGGAACGTATTGCCCAAACAACAACTTGGGGAACCACCAAACTATTAGATGGATCGACTCCACAGTTTGATTTCCAAGTCGGTATTTTCAACAATGACTTTGCTGACCGCATTAGTTTTGATGCTTCAGGAAACGTAGCCACTATCGATGCCTTAGGATTGAGTGGTATTGATTTCTCTGAAAAAGTAGGCGCACAAGGTGGTCTTGAGTCCTTGGATGCTGCGCAAACTGAAGTGAGCCGAATTCGAGCCAACCTCGGTGCGATCCAAAACCGATTGACCAACACGGTTTCAAACCTTGGTGGAATGGAAGAAAATCTTTCTGCTGCCAACAGTCGAATTCGTGACGCCGATATGGCCTCTGTGACCAGCGAGCTAACAAGAAACCAAATCTTGATGCAAGCGAACACAGCCACTTTGGCTCAAGCCAATCAGAAAAATACATTAGCATTGCAACTTCTTGGCTAATAAGTTTACAGCCCGTTTCGGGAGGGGTCATGGTGGCTCCTTCCGTTTTTGGTTGCAATGCCCATTTTGTCGAACATTTTATCAGTTCACTGATGGGCCACCTCTCAATTCGTGGAAAGTGGCCTTTTTCTTTTTCTAAATCTCACGTAAAAAAAAATCTACAGGCTAACTTCTCAAGCCGCTGCCATTCCTGCCGATTGGACCTCTGTCTAGTTTGGTGGAGTGAAAGAAATGAAACACAGTTTTATTGTTATTGCTATTTTGTTGCTTACAGGCTGTGGGCAAGGCTTTCGCTCCCATCCTACATGCCCAAGCTGCTCATCTCAAAATGAGAGCCAAGGCCAAGATGAGCCTTTGGATCTCAATGGAAAAATTTCTGGTGGCCTTCACGATCAACACCAAATGATGAGTTGGAACTCTGAGCAAAAAACACTGAGGCTTAAACTGCCCCTAATATCGAGTTTCATCAATCAGCCTGTTGCTGAAAAAGCCCTAGACTCCCTCGCAAGATCCAGTATGGCGGTGGAGATTGGCGACGATGGAAAAACCCATCTTATCCTTAGCCTTCCCATCACTCTTTTTAATGAACTCCCCACCCAATGGCAGCAGAGCTCGACTCTGCCCAACCAACAGCCCCTACCCGACTTCACCGGTGAGAGCGCCTATTTCACTTCTCTGAAAATTCTTGGTTCCAAAGCCCTATTGATCTACTTAAACCGAGGGAAAATTGGCGTCTTTTGGGAGGCCTCATTTGACCCCCATATTGCCGTGGCCTACCCACTCCTCAATCCCAGCCATCAGGAGCTTGGATTTTTTAGCCATATTCCCGCTTCGGAAAACCAATCTGGGGGCTATTTCATGAGTTTCATTGCCCCTGGCCAACTGCTTCAACAGCTGAATATTCCAGACTCTTCAGGAAACTAGGGCGCGTTATAGGCCTTTCTTTTTGACATTTTTTCGCGCTTCATTGAAAAACGGAAAAATACGCAGCGCCCCTAGGGAGGAGAATCATGGCAGGCAAAAAGAAAAAGGCTTCAAAAAAGAAAGCCAGCAAGAAGGCAGCAAAGAGAAAACCAGCAAAGAAAAAGGCTTCAAAAAAGAAGGCTGCCCGTAAAAAGAAAACGAAAAAGAAGGCTGTAAAGAAGGCCGCCAAGAAAAAAACAGCAAAAAAAGCTGCAAAGAAAGCGAAAAAGAAGGCTGCTAAAAAAGCAGCGAAAAAGAAAACAGCGAAAAAAGCAAAGAAGGCCACCAAGAAAAAAGCGGCCAAAAAAACTGCAAAGAAAGCGGCCAAAAAGGCAAAAAAGGCTGCTAAGACTTCTGCTCCTTTGAAAAAGAAGGAGGCAAAAGCTCCTAAGAAAGCTGCGACCAAAAATGAAAAACCAGAGGTTCCCTCATTTGAAGAGATCGCGGCTTCCAATATTGCCTCATCTTCTGCAACCGGCGCCAATCCCTTTAAATTGGATGACAAGCAATCTTCCTTTTTTGAGGACATCGGCGACGATGATATGGACTCCAACGAAATGGAAGAGCTCCATGGCGACATGGACAATCTTGATAGCGACGAAGAACAAACCGATGAAAATTACGAGGACCTAGAAGAAGGTTCCGATGAAGATGATCTTTTTGATGATCCCGAACTCAACCCCTTCGATGATCTTGATGACGAAGATGAGTACGATGATGACGATGATGGGAGTTATTTCTAAAGCTCCTCTCTCAATGGCCCAAAGCTAAGCTTTGGGCTTTTTTTTTATTTGAAACCCCTCAACTGTAGTTTTTTTAGTCAAGTAGCTCCCTTCTCCTCGCATTCACGGCCACCTGAGTGCGGCCCTATTTTTGCAACAATTGTTTATGGATCGTAATCAATTATATAAAATTCTAAAAGCCTAAGAGGGGATTTATGAGACAAATTATTGTTCTATTCACTTTCACTTTGGCCACAATTGCGCAAGCAACAGAGGTCCAATCAAATGTCTTTATCAATGACGTTAGCAACGACACCTACAGCAAAAAAATGGCACTTCAACTCACTCTCTCTTGCCAAATCCAAGATAGAACACAAGCTTCAATCCCAGGGAAAGAGTTGGATGAACAGGTCACCTTTAAAAAAACCAACGAAACAAAAACCCTATATAAAAATAAAGACCTTGAAGTGAAAGTCACTATCCCCGTAGTTTCTATTAACTGGGGGAACGGAGCACCAAGTATTATTACAAACTCATCCTACAGAATGGACATCTTTAAAAAGGGAAAACTTTATATTGAGCTCAACAATCCCATTGGTTCAAATTTTAACTTTTTTTACCCAGATAAAAACCTCGATTTTTTCTGCCGGACTCTATAACACGGAGGAGTATTTCTATAAGAAAGTTGCCCTAACCGCGCCCCCATTTTCCTCAGTTACAACTCGAGTTCTTCCATCAAATAGCCCAGACAATCCTGGGCAATCACCTCGCGATGGGTGGTAAACATGGAGGCGAAAGCCTCCTTTTTCATTTCAATGCGATCCCCTCTTTTGACAAAAAACTCTGAGGAAATCTCCTCGCCAGCATCATTAAACACATGCAAGGGAAAACCATCGCCAGAGTATTGTGCAAATGTGAATCCTTCGGGGAGCGGACTAAAATTGAGCTTCTCAAACTCCTTCGGAAAAATCAGGTCAGCCTCTCTGTCGGAAAAGCTGTAGTCCACGCCATCTGCAATTTTGATTTGCCCTTGGGTGTGAAAGATATGCACATCACTACTGGGCGAAGGGTGATCAAGAGTTTCTAAGTTCAAACAGTCTACAATGAGTTGAAAAGCCCTTTCGATCCCTTGGGCATCGCCCGATTGCCCACATTCTAAGGTGACCGAAGGACATAACTCTGCAAAGGCCACCGATTGAACTGTGCCTGGATTGCGAAAATACACCATCGTTTTTGCAAATAAACTTGCGAGATAGATGTATTCACGATCAAGCTTATTGATGCATCCATAATGGGGGTTGGCTCCAGTATTGTTATGAACATCGATACTCGCAAAAAGTGGCCCTTGCGTCTTTGCATAGTCGAGCACCCTTTTCGCCAAATAGTGCTCAGCTGTTTTGCCTTCCTGCCAGATGCGGTTGTAATCTTGTTGGTCTTCAAGAAATCTTTTATTTTTTTCAGCGGCATAAACGTTCCCAACAAAAATAATTAAATCGCGGGGCAATTCATTTTCACTAATGTACTTGTGCAATTTTTGCAGAACAAAAAAGCTACTTTGCTCATTAGCATGAAGCAAAAAGCTCAGAAATAAAGGTTTTGGATCGCGGCCTTTGAGTCGAATGATGGTGGGGTGAGGGAAAATCCTGCGCACCTCTGTCGGCGATAGATTTCTTATTCCCTCAGGAATTTGTTGGTAAATGTTTAGAGGAATTTCTAGATGGTCCATTTGTGAACTGGTGTCCCGCTCATTTGCCGCTCTAGGTAAGTTTGGGTGAGGGCTTGGAAATCGCGTCCCTGACGATCAATAAAAGCTCGTTGCCACCGGGCTCCATTTTGCCCACTAAGCACTCGCTGGTGGATATTTTGTTCTAAATAAAATTCAATTTCCGCTGCATCAACGCCAGCAGCCCGCAACCCCTGCTTGGCTTTTGGAATGAGGTCAGAAAGAATCAACTGGTCAAGAGCGCCTTCTTTACCAAACCAACGCACCCGAGCATTGAGGCCAAGGCGTGCGGCTTCATAAAAGTTGTTGCGACAGTCCGTAAAAGTCATAGATTCTTCAGGAGCCTTTTCCTCGGTGGCTAGATATTGAGTTAATCCCACTGAGAAAGCCATATTAGCGACAATATCCTCAAGACTTGGCCCCGAAGCCATAGCCCTTTGTTCAACCCGCAAATGGGGAGTCCCGGACTGATCAAAACCAATGATGGGTCGGTTCCAACGCCAAAGTGTTCCGTTGTGAAAGCGCAAATGATGCAAACTTTCAGGGCTGTCCTCGAACAAAATAGGAATAAGAGGAGGATAACCATTCAGATTCTCCAAAAAGATTTCCAAAAGAGAATGACGAATGTAACCTGTACCAAAGGTTACGCGACCGATATCCGTACCTCTTTTATCACGAAAACTTTTCACCTGAATGGCTTGTTCAAACAAAGGGATTCTTGATTCATCCCATAAATCATGGCCATAAACAAAAGGCGAGTTAGCAGCAATCGCGACACAAGGTATGGCTGCAATCATTGAGGCATTAAAAACTCTGCGAAAATCTTCTTGGTTGGCTTGGATATGAACCTGTACCGAGGTGGCTGCGGCTTCAAGCATGATGTGATCAAAAGTCATAGCAAAGTGATCAAAGCCTTGAATATCCACTTTGACAGGTTGCCCCTCTCGCATCTTCATCAATTGATCATTGAGAGCTCGATAGCGCTCGCCTTCCGACATGTACTCCAATTGCAGAATCTGATCTCGTAACAGGGGGTGAATGCCAATAAGCATCGGCTTCGATGCAACTTTACTGGCAAAACCAAGGCACTGATCCCAAGTTTTCGCCAATTGTTGATGAATTTCTTTGAAACAATATTTTTGCAATACTTTGGGATCAGTATTCAACTCAAAATTAAATTTGGAAAGTTCTTCGACGACATCCGGGTTATCACAGACCGCGAGGAATTCCTTGTTGACAGGATTGGGGATGTAGTTTTCATCCACTAGCCAGGCTTCAACCTCAAGTCCCAGCATCGGTTTGTCTCGAAATTCAAACCGACGCTCTTCAAACCAATTTTTTAAGACTTTGGTTTCCTCTCGAAGTCGGCGCTGAAACTCCTTTTCGTCTTCAGCACTGAACTCTACCTGGCCGATGGATTCTCCCACAACAGCCCTCGCCTACTTTTGATCAACAAAGTATTGTAAGGCATTGGTGGAGGTACAAATCCCCCAGGGGTGACCCTCTTTAGCGCTCACAATGACCGAGTGGATTTTATGCTTAAGCATAGTGGCCACAACCTCGTGAATATCTGTGTCGGGATCAACCACAATGGGTTCATCGGTCATTAAATCTTCCACAGGAGTTTCCTCACCATTTGGGATTTTTGCAACAATCGCCAAATCGCGGTTGCTAATCACACCCACCAATTTCCCCCCATCTAAAACAGGAAGATGGTGGCAATTGTATTCAGCCATCATTGCTTGAGCTTTGGCCGCCGCGATATCGTGACCGATGGTATGGGGCATAGCTGTCATGACTTCTTTTACGGGGATAGACATCTAAGCCTCCTTTGCTTTCACGTCTTTTTCATAGTTCTCATAAACAAATATGGGAATTTCTAAGGCCGCCAAATGATCTTCAATCAATGGCTTCACTTCATCCCAATCCAAGCCACCAACGCCTGTCGCCACTTTAGTGATGGCGATGCTCTTCAGTTCATTTTTCTCGACTTCCTTACAGAGGGCTTTCAAGCTGTGGCCCACATGCTTGAGCGAGGCTTTTCCAGGGTGAGCATCATTGCCCTCAGGATGCTCTTGAGTCAGTAGATTGACAATCACTGGTCCGCCAACGCCCTTCCAACTCCAGGCTCCACCCTCTTTGGGATGAGTGGTTTTACAAAAATGGCGAAAATCTTTGTACATGGCAGGCCAGCGCTCGCGGAGAGAGAAAGCTAAGCCCTGGTTAAAGTGGTCATTGGGAGCCACACCATGGGCAATGGCGTCAGCCTCAGTCAGTAAAATATCACCGGATACGTATCGAATCATAATCCCTTCCCTGTTAGTGCTCTCGAGCCAATGTCCCGTTGACCTGTAAAAAATGGGACAATTCGACTCGTAGAATGCGAGTTATTCATATCAATGGGAGAAACTATCAAATCCTGTGCCACAAGGCTACGGCAAGAAAGAAGCTCACGCCACCCCGCAGCTAGAATGGAGGTCCCTGCCTCTCTCGGCATTTTTTTAGGGATCAAAAACAAAAAAAAAAGCGGAGCTTGGGGCTCCGCTGGAACGTACAGAACTATAACTTTAGTAATTAGGCTTTCTTGGGCTTGCTATGAATAGCAAACTTTTCGAACTCTCCATATTCGTGAAGCTTATTATAAAGCGTTTTGATGGTGATACCCAAAGCGTTCGCCGCTTGGGTTTTATTCCCTTCAAAATAATTCAAGGCTTTGATGATGTGCCTCTTCTCGAGCTCGTGCAAAGTCATAGAAGGATCGTACTCGTCCATTGAGTAGCGCGCCTCGGGACTTAAAATAGAGTCCGGAAGATCACTCGCCTGAATAATCTCACCATCAGCAAGAATTTGTAATCTCTCACAAAGGTTTTGCAATTCGCGAATATTACCTGGCCAATCATATTTAAGAAGGGCCTGCATGGCCTCTTCACTCATAGAGCGACCGCGGTTTAAAACGCGCGATGTATTTTTCGATAAAAAGTGATTCACCAACAAAGGAATGTCTTCCTTGCGACGGCGTAGAGGTGGTGAGTGCACAGTGATTGTATTGATGCGGTAGTAAAGGTCTTCGCGGAAAGTCCCTTTCATAACCTCAGCATCCAACTCACGATTGGTCGCACTGACCAAACGAATGTCGACTTGGATGGGCTCTTTACCGCCAACGCGATAAATTTCACCCTCTTGGATGAAGCGCAAAAGCTTGGCTTGCATACCAGGGCTGAGCTCACCAATTTCATCAAGAAATAAGGTTCCACCAGAAGCGGCTTCAGCAAGACCGATCTTGCGGGAATACGCACCGGTAAAGGCACCCTTTTCGTGACCGAAAAGTTCACTTTCTAATAGAGCTTCTCTTAAAGCTCCGCAGTTAATGGCCACAAATGGTTTATCTCGACGCTGACTTTTTGAGTGGATGGCATGGGCCAACAATTCCTTACCCGTTCCGCTTTCACCCAGGATGAGAACAGATGCATTGGAAGGAGCCACGCGGTCCACCATGCGCATCACTTGCTTCATCAGATCCGATTTGTGGATCACCTGATTTCCAGCTAGTATGGGGTTAGAGGAGCTCAGTTGTGAGCCTCCAGGAAATGAAGAATTTGACATACGTACCGCCTTTGTATCTCTTGTCAGCGTAACAAATTGATACGCTGTATCATTGTGGGACAGAGTATAGGGGCGCCGCGTAAATTTTGCAAGAAATTTTTGCAGTCCCTATAGATTTTTTAAAAGCTATGGAAAATAAGGTACTTACAGACATCACTCAGATCCCAAATCTTCTATGCAACTACATAGAATCACTGGATTATAGAAGAAATCTATCCCCCCACTCCCTAAGGGCCTATAGCTCCGATCTGCTGCAAGTTTTTCAAATGAAGGAATTTGGGGCCATCCGAGGCCCCAAATTAGGGGGCGAGACCTCCTATTATTGGGAGGTGAAGCAAAATCTCCCTGAAGATGGGGGCATTGCCCTCAAAAAGCGAATTCAAGAGTCCGTGGCCTCCTGGGGGAAACTAGCTCCCAAAAGTCGGCGGCGGAAGTTCAGCGCCCTCAATAGCTTCATTGACTGGTTAAAGGCGGAGAAAAAATTAGAAATTCCATGGCTCACGCCCCCAAGCAAAACTCCTCCCACCAAGATCCCTAATTTCCTCTCTGTGGATGAATGCATGAGTTTGATTTCCTACTTAGAAAAACCAATAAATGATGAAGCCTTTCATCAGCAAAAATTGCTATTTTACCTGTTGTACGGCTGCGGGCTACGCGTCTCTGAGGCCTGCGGACTTTTGCGAGAAAATATCTCCTTTGAAAAAAGGCAAATCCGCCTATGGGGAAAGGGCGGTAAACAGCGCATTGCCGTTATGCCCGGAAAAGTGGTCGAGGTCCTCAAGGCCAGTCTCTCCTCACCAAGGCCATTTGTTTTTGGCGACGAGCCTCTTCCGACTCGCACGGCTTACGAGCGCATTCGACAGCTGGGAAAAGTGGGTGGCTTACTTAAGCCTCTCAACCCCCACGCCCTTCGTCACAGTTATGCAAGCCACCTTCTCGCCAGTGGTTCTGATCTGAGAGTCCTGCAACAACTTCTCGGCCATCAAAGTCTGGCGGCGACAGAAATTTATACTCACCTCGATGTTGATCAACTGGCCCGGTCTATGGAAGAATACCACCCTCTTTCAAAAAAAAATAAGGATTGATGAACATGAAAAAAGTGGTTTTTTTGGATCGCGATGGCACCCTCATCATTGATAAGATTTATCTGAATGATCCGGAGGACATTGTCTATCTCCCCGGGGTTTTTGAGGGCATGCAATCGCTCAGGGACCAAGGCTTTGAATTTATTGTCGTCACCAACCAATCAGGAATCCCGCGCGGACTCGTGCAAGAGGAGAATCTTCTGCAAATTCACAAAAACATGAGTAAAGAGTTCGCCAAACATGGAATTGAAATTCTGCAGTACTACTATGCACCCCATCTCGTCGAATCCAACCACCCCTTGCGCAAACCCAATCCTGGGATGATTGAAGCCGGCTGTGAGGAGTTCTCTATTGATCGCAACCAGTCTTGGATGGTTGGAGATCGGATGACAGACGTTGAGGCGGGTCATCGGGCTGGGATGAAATCCATCTTTCTCCATGGCAGTGAGGATCCTAATGTCTCAAAATACGACCCTCCAGAGGGGATGGCCGACACCTTTCTCGAGGTGGTCGACTTGATTGTTTCATG
The DNA here is from genome assembly GCA_020435205.1 of Bdellovibrionales bacterium. GTDB lineage: Bacteria > Bdellovibrionota > Bdellovibrionia > Bdellovibrionales > JAGQZY01 > JAGQZY01. The sequence goes on from JAGQZY010000002.1 coordinate 16,898, forward strand.
GCAGGACAAATAAAAAAAACCGTCTCATCCCTGTCTCAAAGTTCAAGTTTAATTAAGCGATACCGATAATTACAGTAGAAAGTCTAACGATAATCGTCGGGGAACTTATGGTTCGTTTTTTACTTTTTGCCCTCAGTTTAAGCCTCAGTGCTACCAGCTATGCCTCTGAATGCGGACTCTTCCGTGTTGTCAAAGGTAAGGTGGAGTACCAAAAGAAAAGCCAAAAGAAGTTTTTAAAGGCTCGGATCAATAAAAAGATCTGCGCTGGCGATCTCGTAAAAACTTCTGATCGCGCCAGAACAAAAATTGTTATGGCTGATGGCAACGAAATCAACGTTTCTCCGGCGACAGAACTTGTCATCGAAGTTTATGAAAAGAATGCAGCCACTCAAGAAAAGAAAGTTTTACTTAACGTTCTTTATGGTAAAATTCGCTCTAACGTAAAACAGAAATATAAAGACACGGATAAAAACCACTATCGGGTCAAAACAAAATCGGCTGTGGCCGGAGTTCGCGGTACAGAGTTTATGGCAAGCTTTGACCAAAGATCTTCCCAGTCCCGTTTCGTAACTTTTGAGGGTGTAGTCGCCGTAGGTAAATTTGAGGGCGGAAATTTTGTACCTAAAGTTGAAGTCAAGCCCGGGCAATTCACCTCGAATGATGTGAAGTCAGAACCCCACCCAGCTAAAGATCTTCCTCCCCAAGAATTTGCTCAATTGGATCGTGAAACCAATGTAGACTCTGCAGCGGGCGACCGTGGTGTGTCTAATGATGTAAAACCTGAAGCCGAGAAAAAGAAGGAGCCCAAAGACGAGCCAAAGGCCGACGATCAGGGCAACGACGATAAGCCTCCAAAAAAAGAAAATAACCCAAAGAAAGATGGAAACGCGAAAAAAGAACCCGCTCCTAAAAAACATCTTGTGGGTGATAAAAATGGAAACAAGCCCCCCTCTGACGATGGTCGAGACCAAAACTCAGGTGGCAACAAAGGCGGCGGTGACCCTATGTTTGCAGACGGCAGCCGCGATCCAGCCTCCATCGATGGTGGCTCTGATAATCCAGATTTTGGCGATCCCACTAATGATCCCGTGCTCAACGACCCAAGTGCTGATGGCATAAAAGGCGATCGAGACATCGCCTATGTTGATGACAGTGTCGACATTGGACTGCCAGAGCCAGAGTTAGATACCGCTGGCGGCGGCGATCTTTACCAAGACGTCAATATCAAGCCTCCACCACTGATTACAAACACCAATGATATTGTCTCTAACATTCCTGAAACGAGCACCACGGTGAACAACATTATTCAGAATAAAAACGTCCGTTTAATTCTCAATGTAACCGTGGGCCAATAAGACTAAGGGGCGGACCATCGCCCCTGAATGAACTCAACCATCCTAAAGTCCTGTCCTATTTTCTCAGCCTTTTGTCAAAAGTCATTGCCTGTGATTGTCACACTGTAGGGATACCTATAGACTATTGAAAAGATTAAGAAAGGTCTCAAGAATGAAACTTCTGGCACTGGCATCTTTGACGCTACTTATTTGTCAACTGAGCTTCGCTCAATCCAAACGCTTTCGCGTTTATAAACAAGATAGTGAGGAGCGGGTGACCCTTAAAAACAACCGTCCTCTCTCCCTTTTCTATGAAAAGCCGGCTTGGAACCAAAATCAAAATTTAGTGGAGTCGGGTTATATCTACATCTTCGATAAAGATACCGGCAAACTTATGGAAATGAAACTCACTGAGACCGAACCTAACTCCGCAGTATTCAATGTGGACTTGCCCATTGGGACTCTAAAAAAAGATAAAATCAAAGCAGAGATGTACTCTGCCCCCATGTCTATGCTTGAGGGGAAGAATACGGGCGACCGTGCAGATGAAGTGGAAAGCCTGTTGGAAAAGAAGGCTCTAAAGCGAAAGCCTTTCTTGTTACGAGTCTTACGAAGAAAGGGCCAGATTATCGACGTTTTTGACACCAAAGAAGATGCTCTTGCTGCTTACAAAAAATACAAGAAGCAACTTGGAATTGCCGACACTGAAAGTGACAGCATCATCGAAATGAGAAAAAACGAACAGCCTGAGCAAAAGAAATTTATCGATACCTCAACTCTGCAATCGATGTTTCTTGCCAATGAATCTAGTGAAAAGGCTAATAACGATAAAAACAAAGAACTTCGTGATGTTTTGATGAAGGTTGAAAAAGAACGACGCGAAGGCGTCAAAGCGAATGAAAAGCAGTGGCCACAAAGCAAAGTTGAAAATAATAAACAAAAAGCAAAAAATGAAGTCAAAGATGCCGTATCTACGCTCCAGGCTAAAAACTTTGAGAAATCGCGAGAGCATTTTTTTAATGCCTCCGACCTCATCCCCCATAGCGAAGATACCTATGAGCAGTATGGAGTCGCCTTACACCGAGAGGGAAAATACAACCACGCTATTGTGGTTTTGACTCTGGCTGAAAGCTCACAAACTCGCGAGGCCGAAAAGCAGTTTTATTTAGGTATGTCGTACTACAAGCTTCTTGACTATGAAAATGCGATTGCCCACTTCAACAAGGTCATGGAGCTCAATGATAAAAGCTTCGGTCCTACCGCAGCCTTTTATAAGGGAACAGCCCTTATCGAGATGAAAGAGTTCGATAAATCCAAAGACGCTTTTCAATATGTCTTGGATCACTCCAAAAACCCTGACATGGATAAAAGGGCCGAAAAATACATTGAGTACTCTATTGATCAAAAACAAATTGAGAAAAAACGCTCGTCCAAGTTTTGGATTTCTGGAGTTTTCGGACTTTCTTATGACTCCAATATCATCCTTGCGACCGATGCTGCCCGTGATCAAGGGGGCGTGCGCGGAGAAGGTGTGCGCGCTTTAGCCAGTACTGAGCTGAAGTATCGGCCCTATTACGATCCGGACGATGAAATTGCTGTGAAACTCAATCTGACTGCTTTACAAAGCTTTGATACGGGTTTTGCCCAGGACAACCGACTCACCCAGGCCGACCCCTGGTTAGGGGGGGTGAAAGTGCCTTGGACTCACAGAGCCACTTTGCTTGGCAAAGGTTACTTTTTCGATCTCACTCCAGGCTATGAGGCCATTTGGATGGATCTTGATAACACTGGCAAAAAAGTCATCTTACGGACAACGAGCCTTGATTTCAACAACACCATTGTTGCCACTAAAAATTTTGTAGCCAAAGTCGACTATAATTTTGATATGAACAACTCCTCAGCCTTGGGGGATGAAACCAGTGCTGACTCCATTGCTTACGGCTTTTTAACCTCGGGCATTTGGATTGTGAACAAAGATCTCGAACGCTACGCGATCCCGGCTTTTGGCTTTAGTGTCAACGATGCCAAGTCTCCAACCTACGCTTTCTCGCGCCTAGACCTCTCATTCACTTTCACATCGGCTCTTTTTGATATGTTTATTTGGAGCAATAAAATTGGCTACTTTCTTGCCAACTATGAAAGCAATCGAGTGGATAACAATTATTCTGTCAGCTCATCTCTTGCTTACCATATTTCACCAAACTGGGACTGGGGCATCATGGCGGGCTATACACTCAACGATTCCAATACCAATCACTACGACAAGTACACCGTGCTAAGCACACTTTCTTTTTCCTATTGATTCAAAGGGGGTAACTCTGTTACCCCAAATCGATAGACTTCATCTGCTTATTCATATGATCGGCAAGAAATTGATACTCATCCTGTTCCAAATGAATTTTGCTATGCTCTCCCAAGGGGCGTAAGATGAATTCTTCAAGATCGTCAGTGACTTCTAAAAAACCTAAATAATACAAAAGCTTAATTTCGAAATGGAGTTTGAGAATATAAGGTGTTTTTGTTGTCTCCAAAGCTCGCAAACCATTGCCTAGGAGGTCAAACATAACCTGGTTGTCAACTAAGCCCTCTTTGGCGCCCTTACTCACCCAGATCAGGAATTGAAAAGCCATCTGCAAACGGGAGTAGTCCTTGCGCAGCTCAGGGAAACCATAAAGAATACGGCTTTCTTTCAAGTTTAAATAACCCTTCTGGCTTTGCGTAAAATGAAGTTCAACAAAATTAAGGGGGTCTAAAGCCCCACCCGCAAAGCGTTTACGGCTTTTTAAGGCATTATTGGCCCACAAGCTCAGTTTTTCACCTTGCTTGCTGAGAACATCAATCACGAGGTCTGACTCGCCACTGGCTCTTTTGCCAAGGATGATGAATCTACCAGAGGGCATAGTGGATCACCAAAATCCCAATGGCATAAATGTTGGATAAAATCATGGAGATCGAAGGAGCCGATACAATGGGGTCAAAACGCAAACGACCAATAAAAAGTGGGATCGACATGGAGATAAACATGGCACCAATCATTTGCACAGCCAAGATCATCCCCAAAGAAAGGGGAACAGCTTCCCAATGCTTAATGGCAAAGGCGACAACAATAAAAACAATACACATAATCGCCGACAGAGACAGGCCTACAAAAATTTCCTTCTTTAAGTCCCGCCAAGACTTTCCTGTGGTGGCGGCATGGGTCCTTAAAAAACTCACTAACATGGTCACCGTTTGACTACTGAGTGTCGATACTAGCAAGAACACGAGGGGAATCAGGGAAATGGATGACCTCAATACAAACTGTAGATCAAAAGGCTTTAAAGTTCGCCATAAGAGGGCATAGCAGACCGACCCACCTAGAGATGCCAATATTAACCAAGGGAGCCGTGCTTTGATGTGCACCCATACCGATTCATCAAGGCTCGCTCCCGTCATACCCATAGCATGGAAGTCTTCTTCTGCCTCTTCACGGATAACGTCAATCACATCGTCCACAGTGATCACTCCCACCAGGTTTTTGTTATTATCAACCACAGGTAAGGATAGAAAATCATATTTTTCTACGAGGCGAGCCACCTCCGCCTGTTCTGTAGTCACATCGGCGGAGATCACATCCATGATCATAATAGATTTAAGTTCCGTATTGGGACGAGAGAGTAATATTTGCTTAAGGCTCAAAACCCCTTTGAGTCGATTCGCATCATCCACCACATAGATATAAAAACTAATGAGGTCCTCATCCATGGATTGTATTTTTTCAATGGCCTGACTGACCGTCATCTCTTCCGTCATGGTTAAAAACTCAGAGCTCATCAAGCCGCCGGCAGAATCTTCAGGATAAGCCATAAGCTCTTCCACATCCTGAAGCTCTTTGGTGTTGAGACCCGCAAGCACCTTTTGCGCCATCTCTTCAGGAATATGACCAAGAAGGTCAGCGGCATCATCACTGTCCATCATTGACAGCAGTTGCTGAACCTGACTCGTCTCCAAAACATGTACGACTTCTGTTTGCGCACTTTTGGACAAATGGCTTAAAATTTCGGCCTGGCGAGCTGTATCGGGAATGAGTTGAAAAACGGAAATACGCCCTGTGGTGTCTAAAATTTCAAGAACACTGGCCACGTCAGCGTCATGAGACTTGTTGATTATACTACGGATATTGCGTTCAGCCCCTCGTCTGTACAATTTAGTAATCGTGCTGGCCAAAATTTTTGTTCTTTTATCCATCGCTCACCTCTTTTTTGTATAGCACAAAAAGAAGGCCTCCCCCAAGCCCCACAATAAATTGAGAGGCCTGATAAAAGGTTATGGCAAGAATGCCAAACTCACCTTGCTCCAGGGTCTGTTGAAACAAATAGTAAAACGCCATTTGTCCAACCCCGAGTCCCGCAGGCGAAATTGGCAAGATGGTAGCGATAAAGCCATAAGGCACAAGAATCAAAAAGTACCACCACGGAATATCAACATGCAAATAGAGTCCCAGCCCATACACGATGGCAACCATCATGGCTTGCCCACCAAAACTAAGAAAAAAGGGGATGACAATCTTGCTTGGTTTTTTAATAAAAAAGAAAAGTGGATAAAGAAACTTTTCAGAAATGGGATGTTTTAATAAAAAATCCTCAATCCCTTGCTTGGGTACAAAAGCCACTACAATTGCGGTAAACACCAGACCGAGAAGGAAAAATAAACTGAAGGTAAAAAAAGAATTTTGCAGGCTTGGTTTCAAATGTTGATAGAACAGCATTCCAGCCACCCCGGAATAGGTGAGCATGGCTGCCAACCCCATGAGTCGATCTACCAAAATGCTCCAGCTGATAAACATCTTTTTTTTGGTAAAACTCTTAAAAAGATAGCCACCCTTAACCACATCACCACCCACACCACCAGGGACGACAAAATTGAAAAAGATACCTATCAACGAAAGTTTCAAAGCCTCTTTGAAACTAATCTCAACACCATCCACTTGCAATAGCATCTGCCAGCGAAGACTGTTAAACAAGAGGCCAAGTAAAAAAAGACCACTTCCAAAAAACCAAGCCGACCAATGATTGATTTTTTTTAACGATTGCAAGTCGAGCTTTCCCGACAGAATTAACCAGGTAATAAGACCGGCCGCAACAAGGAGTTTTAGAGCCGACAAAAGCCATTGCTTCAGGAAATTTTGTTTGCTAGCCATATGATTTGTATCTAAGCTGCATTACAGACAATTGCCAAGGTAAAGATTATGCAAATTTCAGTGGTTGGAACAGGTTACGTCGGATTGGTTGCCGGAGTGTGTTTTGCTGACGTGGGTCATAAAGTGATCTGCGTCGACAAGGACTCTGGAAAAATTGAAGCCCTTAAAAAGGGACAAATCCCTATTTACGAGCCCGGGCTTCAGGACATTCTTAAATCGGCCGAGGAGCGCATTCAGTTCACTACAGACCTCACCTCAGCTGTGAATCAGTCCGATGTGGTCTTTATCGCTGTAGGAACCCCCGAAACGGCCGACGGGAGCGCTGATCTGGGGCCCACCTTTGCTGTCTTAGAGCAAATCTGCAAAGCCGCCCAGGCACCAAAATACATCGTGCTCAAAAGCACTGTTCCCGTGGGCACCAACACCCGCGCCAAAGCTTTTGTTGCAGAGCACGGAGCCCATGCCCATGAAATCATCAATAACCCGGAATTCTTGAAAGAAGGCGCCGCCATTGATGACTTTTTGCGTCCAGATCGAGTGGTCATTGGTTGTGAAAGCCATGAGGCCAAAAATATCATGGAAAAAATTTATGCACCCTTTATTAGTGAAGGAAGACCCCTTCTCTTCATGTCGAACACCTCTGCTGAGTTGACCAAATATGCTGCGAACTCCTTTCTTTCTGTAAAAATCAGTTTTGCCAATGAGTTGGCAGCACTGGCTGATAAGGTGGGAGCCAATATTGATGAAGTTCGCGCTGGTTTTACTTCCGACAGTCGCATCAACAAAGCCTTTTTCTATCCTGGCGTAGGTTATGGCGGCAGTTGTTTCCCTAAAGATGTGCAGGCCTTGATTCATACGGCTCATGAACATGGTTGCACCATGAATATTGTGGAAGCTGCTGACCAAGTGAACGACAAACAAAAAATTGTGCTTTACCAAAAAGTAAAAGAACGCTTTAAAGATCTCAACGGCATGACCTTTGCGCTTTGGGGACTGGCTTTCAAACCTCGCACCGATGATGTGCGCGAGGCTCCGGCAGGCTACCTTATCGAGAAGCTCACCCAAGACGGAGCGAAAGTGGTGGCCTACGATCCCGTAGCCAGTGAAACAGCCAAAGAAGCCTTTCCATCTCCGTTTGAAATCGCCAATGATCCTATTGCCGCCTGCCAAGGAGCCGATGCTCTTTTAATTGCTACCGAGTGGAACGAGTTCCGCAACCCAGATTATAAAGCCCTCACAGCGGCTTTGAAAAATCCAGTCATTTTTGATGGCAGAAATTGTCTGGAAGTTCATGATGTGCAAAGAGCTGGCATTGAGTATTTTTGCATCGGCAAACAAAGCCTATTTCAGGGGCCGGCATGAAAATCTTAGTGGCAGGAGGAGCTGGTTTTATCGGCAGTCATCTTGTCGATCGCTTGCTGGCCCAAGACCATCATGTCGATGTTATTGATAACTTTGTGACAGGCCAAAAAATCAATTTAAAACACCTTGCTGACAACGAGAATTTTGAACTTTTCTCTGGTGACATCTGCAATCTAGAGTCCTTGCCCCGCGAAAAATATGACCGGATCTACAACCTCGCTTCACCGGCCTCCCCTATTGATTTTAAAAAAATATCTATTGAAATTTTATTAACTGGTAGCCAAGGGCATCTCAATCTTTTGCAACTTGCGGAAAACTGTGGCGCCCGCATCTTGTTTGCAAGTACAAGCGAAGTCTATGGCGACCCTCTAGTGAACCCTCAACCTGAGACCTACTACGGCAACGTCAATTGTCGCGGCGAAAGGGCTTGCTACGATGAAGCCAAACGCTTTGGGGAAGCCTTAACCGTTAATTTTCAAAAGTACCGAGGGGTGAATAGCAGAACAGTCCGCATTTTTAATACTTATGGTCCGCGCATGCGCCCTAACGATGGTCGAGTGATCCCCAACTTTTTTATGCAAGCACTCGTTGGCCAGGGACTCACTATTTATGGTAATGGCCAGCAGACCCGAAGTCTTTGCTATGTTTCTGATATGGCTCGTGGGATCGAAACTCTAATGGAAAGTGATGTGGATCAACCAGTGAATATTGGCAACACCCATGAAATGACCATCCTAGAGATCGCCGACCTAATCAATGATCTCACTGGCAACAACACACCTCATATCTTTCAAGATCTTCCCGAAAACGACCCCAAGGTTCGTCAACCCGATATCAGCAGAGCTAAAAACCTGTTGGGATGGAGGCCGCAAGTGGATGTGCGCGAAGGGCTCAAAGAAACCATGGAGTTCTTTAAAACCTGTCTTTGAATTATTGGCTCAGCTGATTGAGCTCTTCGAGAACCTGGGAAAATTGTTTTTTAAAAGACTCATTGATAATGCACCCATCAATGGCAACCAGTCCTTGCAGATCCTCAGCAGTCCGTCCCATAGTCACCGCCTGCTGAAACCAAGAATCATTGTGCCAACGACAATAACTCACAGACTCTAAGGGAGCGTGCTCCCCAAGTGGAATCTCAGCGCTATTGAATTTTTGGCGAAAGAGTTCAACAAAAGCGGCACCATCATGATTTTTAAGGCTCACTAAAGCGCGATCGTAGAGACGTGGATAGGGGAATTTATCAAACCAGGGAACCACTCCGCTCGGCAAAGAAGACTCAAAGCCGGCAATAGCTTCGCGATACTGTTCTGCAGGCCGATCAATAAGCTCCAAGATATTTTTCTCATCGGCTTGATCCCAAGCCAGCTCCGTCACTGCTAAATGAGGTAGGTTCACTTTTTCACCGTAGAAAACTAAGGCATAGCGGCGATCTAAAGAGCAAATGCAAATATCAAAATCTGTAAGGCTAGTGGTGAACTTGCGATTAAAGTGAAACATGTGGTGAGCCAAATGAATTCGGAAAACCTTGGTTTGGGAAATTCCTTTCAAGGTTTCCATATGATTATAAAGCTCGGCAGTGAGGGCATCGTCAAAATCGTGGATGTAAGTGAGCACGCTCTTTTCCTCAAACTCATCATCCATACCCGCTTTTAAGCGAACCCCTTTTTTGGCCAACTCCACTTCGATATTTTTAAGGTGATCACCAAAACCGAGTTCGGCGTAGATTCTTCGCTTGGCTGGAAAACGCATATGGAGGCCTAAGCAGGTTTCAAAGAGGGCGTGATGAAGCCCAGGGTAGACCAATACTTTAGAGTGGCACTTTAAATGCATTCTTATGCGACTATTGAGTTCATCCCAAGCGACAGGATTCCGGCTATCAATCCTCATAAGAGAATTGTAACGAAAATGGGACTCGAATCAAAACAAAAAACCTAAATCCCCGCCTCGTGGCGTTCCTCATCTTCCACGACAGATGGGACACCATGGCCTTGATTCAGGTTATTTCGATAAGCGAGCTGCTTGATATCATAGATAAAGTTATCACCATTGGCCCCGGGGGTTTGCCATTCAGGACCCATGCGAATCGCATCCACTGGACAAGCCTCTTCACAAAAACCACAAAATACACATCGCAAAATGTCGATTTCGTAGGATATAGGAAACTTCTCCACTTTTGGATCTTCATCTTCAGAAGCCAGAATAGAAATGCAATCTGCCGGGCAGGCTGTGGCACAAAGCATACAAGCTGTACAACGCAAGTCCCCGTCTTTTTTGACCGTCAATACATGGTTGCCCTTAAAACGAGGAGAATACTGGTATTGCTCTTCTGGATAATTGAGGGTAGGCATTCGCTTTTTATTAAATAAGTTTTTAAGCATAGTGATAAATGTAAAAACCATTCCTGCCAAAATTGCAGGTAAATACCACGACGAACGCAATTGAGGGCGCTTGACTTGCACAACGCTCATAACTCACCTCTTTCATGGATAAACTCATTGTGAACACTTTGCCAGGGGTGGGCAAGGCTCGCTGTAACACGCTCACCAGCAAACCATTGGGTAACCTGCTGTAAATCTAAAGCTTCCTCGACAAAAACGTCCACCATTGCAAAAGACTGCACTTTACCTTCAAAATTCGTGAAACTCCCAGATTTTTCAACAAAGGTTTTTGCAGGAACAAAAGTCACATGCTTTGGCATCTGGCTCGCCTTTTCAAGATGACAGGCCGACAACCAAATGACTTTTTTAGCCTGGCTCACCTGGTCTGCCACTTGGGAAATATTGTCGTAGACCCATTGATTTTCTGGTCCAAGCACCAGTACGAAGTCAAACCCTTCCATAGATGGTAATTGGCTTTGGGCTTGCAAACCATGCTTCTCAAGACTTGCCAAAAGCCCCTTCGTATTGGGGTTTTTATCCCCTCGAATCAACAACCCATCAAAGTCTTGCCATTGCTCAGGCTGATTTTGCCAGTGAAAGATGTTTTTGCCACCGGCTTTGCTTTTCCAGAAGCCAAGAATGGAGTCGTACTCTTCATTACTATATTGCCCGGTCACGATCAGCGCAGGATTGGAAAAAGAGCCCAACTCAATGGAGCTCACTGTCTCAGCCGTTGAAATAAATTCCATTTTCCCATCATGATAACTATGGGCGGAAAGAATACGATTGGGCTTTTTCACGGCCTTTTTGTTTTCACGCTCGCCAACGAAATCCGTAGTGATGGGGTTGACCGCCTTATAAATATCGCGACCCTCATCGCACATCCAGTAGCCATTCACATCAGAATGATGTGGCTTCACACGCCACACGCCATCTTTGTTAAAATAGACGTCAATATTACAGCCGGTAGAACACCCCGTACATACCGAAGGCTTGTCTTTTAAAAACCAAACCCGCTGGCGGAAACGAAAATCTTTTGAAGTCAGTGCACCGACGGGACAAATATCCACGGTGTTCACCGAATATTTGTTGTTGAGAGGCATGCCATCAAAAGTACCAATCTCACTGCGATCGCCTCGATTGAAAATTCCCAACTCATTGGATTTAGAAACTTCTTCGGTGAAGCGCACACAACGCGAGCAAAGAATGCAGCGCTCAGAATCAAGCACCACTCTCTCACCAAGATCTACAACTTTATGCTTCTTCACTTTACTCAAGGCCATTTCAGGGTCGTATTTACCAAAGTGCATATACTGATCTTGAAGCCCACACTCCCCGGCTTGATCACAAATAGGACAATCTAAGGGGTGATTGATCAAATGGAAATCGAGACCCCACTTGACAGCGTCTTTGACCATTTCGCTTTGGTTCGTCACCTTCATGCCTTCAGCGACCTGGGTATTACAAGCGATCTGCAAGCGAGGATTCCCCTCGATTTCCACCATACAGAGGCGGCAAACGCCGGCAACACTCAGGCCCGGATGCCAACAGTAGTGAGCAATGTCTTGGCCGGCTTGCTTAAAGGCCTCAATCACTGAGGTCCCCGCCTCCACTTCAATGTCGATTCCATTAATGGTGCATTTGACCATGGGATTTTCCTCTCACCTTTGAGTAACCTTCTTTAATGTAAAATTCGAATTCGTCGCGAAATTTAGGAACAATTCCTAAGACAGGTAAAGCCGCTGCATCAGAAAGAGCACAAATGGTTCGGCCCTTCATTTTGTTGGCCACTTCACAAAGTAAATCAATATCAGTCAGTTTGGCCTGCCCTGTGATCACTGATGTGACAAGCTTATGCAACCAGCCCGTACCTTCGCGGCAAGGGGTGCACTGGCCGCAGGATTCATGGTGATAAAAATGAGAAATCACTTTCATCATATCCACCATGCAGCGGGTGTCGTTCATAATCACAATGGAACCAGAGCCGAGCATGGTGCCCATCTCAGCGAGGCATTCGTAATCTAGGGTGGCCTTTTCGATCTCTTCGGCTGTGATAATAGGAGCCGAGGTTCCACCTGGGATGGCTGCTTTAAGCTTGCCACCTTTGACCCCGCCACACTCATTGTTAATGAGGTCGATCATTTTGTAACCGAGTGGCACCTCGTAGTTTCCAGGTTTATTCACGTCACCAGCCACTGAAAACAATTTGGTGCCCGCTGATTTTTCCGTACCATTTTTGCGATAAGCAGCCGCACCATCACGAATGATGGGGATCACTGCAGCCAAGGTTTCCACATTATTCACAATGGTGGGTTTGGCTAGGTAACCCTGCACGGCTGGGAAAGGAGGCTTGAGCTTGGGCTGACCCTTTTTGCCCTCGAGAGAGGAGATCATACCAGTCTCTTCACCACAAATATAAGCGCCAGCACCACGGTAAACATCCAGGTCGTGGTCAAAGCCACTTCCCATAATGTTTTTACCCAATAGGCCAGCATCATAGGCCTCTTTGATGGCTTTTTCTAAAACTTTGGCGGCGTAAACGTATTCACCCCGAATGTAAATGTAAGATTTATGAGAACCAATGGCAAAGGCCGAGATGATCATGCCCTCAATCAATTGATGAGGAGCCTTTTCCATCATCATACGATCTTTAAAGGTGCAGGGCTCACCTTCATCAGCGTTGCAAAGAAGATAGCGAGGCTCGCCATTGTTAGGCAAAAATCCCCATTTCACACCCGTTGGGAAGCCCGCACCACCACGGCCGCGCAGCCCCGAAGCTTTGACTTCAGCAACGATGTCCTCTGGCTTCATAGAGAAAGCCTTTTTTAAAGTCTCATAACCACCTTTGGCCTTATAGCCATCAAGGCTTCGATAATTATCATCAGAATAGTGTTCCGTCAGAATTTTCACTTCCATTTTATCTCAGTTCCTTCAAAAGCTGTCTTGCTGACTCTGGGGTTAAATTCTCATGGTAGTCTTCATTGATTTGCATCATTGGGGCCGTATCACAAGATCCTAGGCACTCCACTCGAGTGAACGTAAAACGCCCATCATTAGTGACCTCGCCCTCTTTGGCGTTGTGCTCATCAAGGAAAGTTTCAAAAAGCTCGCGAGTCCCAGCCATGCAACAGGCCACGTTACAGCAGACTTGCACATGATATTTACCTACAGGCTTTTTGTTGAACATCGTGTAGAAGTGAAAAACTTCGTTAATGCGCGCAACGGGAATGTCCATAATTTCGCTCATGGCATGAATAGCTTCATCGCTCACCCAGCCATCATTTTGCTCTTGGACCTTGTAAAGCGAGGGGATGATCGCTGATTCTTTAGTTTCGTAGCGTCCCAACTCTTTTTTTATAAACTCTTTGGTTTCGTTAGATAATTCAAACATCACAACCTCTATCGATCCAGCTCGCCGGCAATCAAATTCATCGAACCCAAAATAGCAATCACATCGGCAACTAGACCACCAGTAATCTGTTCAGGGAAGGACTGGTAAATGGCAAAACACGGAGGACGCACTTTTAGGCGATAAGGAGCTCCTGAGCCATCACTCACCAAGTAAAAACCAAGTTCACCATTGGCGGCTTCCGTAGCATCATAAATTTCACCCTGCGGTGGGCGAAGCCCATTAATCACTAACATAAAGTGATTCATCAAGCCTTCGATGTTTCCGTAGACGTCTTTCTTTTCAGGAAGGACGATGGCTTTGTCACGAATGGTGAAATCACCTTCAGGAATATTTTTGCAAACCTGATCAACGATACGAAGGGATTGTTTCATCTCTTCGATGCGCACCAAGTAGCGATCAAACACATCACCCGTTGTACCCACGGGAATATCAAAATCCAGCTGATCATAAATATAGTAAGGATCCGTTTTTCTAAGATCGAGAGGGACGCCGGCAGCCCGTAGCAAAGGCCCGGTGTAGCCCCACTCCACAGCCTCTTCGGGGCCGATTTCACCAATGCCCGAACAGCGCTGAATCCAAATTTTGTTATTACTAAGAAGCTTTTCAATGTCAGCAACCCCTTGACGGAGTTCTTTACTGGTCGCGAGCACATCGTCAAACCAACCCGCCGGCGCATCTTGGGCCATTCCACCCACACGAGTGAGGGAAACCGTCAAGCGAGCCCCACAAAGCTTTTCAAAAAGCGAGTATACTTTTTCACGCAAAGTGAAGAGATGAAAGAAGCCAGTAAGAGCACCAAGGTCAACGGCATTGGCTCCAATACAAACCACATGGTCAATAAAACGAGAAAGCTCAGCAAGGACCACGCGCATGGCTTGAGCTTTGGCTGGGATCTCCACACCAAGCATGGTTTCAACGGCTTTACAGTAGCCAATATTATTCATGGGAGCCGAGCAGTAGTTCAAACGGTCGGTGTAGGGAATCACTTGATTGTAAGCATGGGTCTCCGCCATTTTTTCAAAGCAGCGGTGAAGGTAGCCAAGCTCAACACCAGCGCGGTGAACTTTTTCACCCTGAAGCTGTGCCATCACCCGCAAAGTGCCGTGAGTGGCTGGATGGGAAGGGCCAATATTCAAGGGGACAATCCCCTCCTCGTCATCGTCTTTGTAACGAGGGTCATAATCAAAAAAGATGGGCATGGCTTCAGTGCAAGGCTGCTGGCGATCGGCAGGATAATCTTTGCGCAAAGGGTGCCCAACAAATTGGTGATGGGTCAAAATTCGGCGCATGTTGAGGTGACCGGAAAAGCGAATACCAAACATGTCGTAAACTTCCCGTTCAAACCAATCGGTACCGCGCCAAATTTTAGTCAAAGTCGGCACCTCTTCGCCTTCGGCCACTAACACCTTCACTCGCATGCGGTTGGCAGTGAGAACATTAAACAGCTCATACACCACCTCAAAGCGCTTTTCCCGACCTGGATAATCCACAGCCGTCAAATTCATGAGCATATCAAAGTAGTGATTTTGTTTGATGAAGGAAAAAAAATCTTGAACTTGTTCGCGAGGAATCACCACACAGTCCATACCGAAAGTGCGGCTCCATTGCCAAGCCTCAGATTGATTGCCAAAGCGAGCTTTTAAATCTTGTTTTAATTTATCGTTATTGCTTTTGCTCATATGGATTCACCCAGTTATCTCGCCAAGGACGTGGTTTATGGTCACCGATCATTTTTTGTAAGGAAATCACTCCGTCAAGAACGGCCTCTGGAGTGGGGGGACATCCCGGAACAAAAACGTCCACAGGAATCACACGATCAATCCCTTGCATGACGTGGTAGCTCCGATAAAACCCACCAGAGCTCGCGCAGGCACCCATGGCGATCACGTACTTGGGCTCAAGCATTTGCTCATAAATGTGAACAAGGATGGGTCCCATTTTTTCGGTGATGGTTCCAGCCACTAAAAGCAAGTCGGCTTGTCGTGGTGAGAATCGCACCACTTCAGCGCCAAAACGAGCCAAGTCGTATTTGGGGCCCATGACTGACATCAGTTCAATTCCGCAGCAAGCGGTCCCGTAGGGAAGGGGCCAAAGGGAGTTTTTACGCCCCCACGCCACTAAGTCATCAAGGCGGGTTGTAAATGCAAAGGACTTGGAGACCTCGTCCACATCTGTTTGCGAGGGAAAGGGCGTCGACTGAGCCATATCAGCTACTCCTGTTGTCGCTATTCAACGTTATCGGCATCATGCAGTATTGAAACCATTCATCCCCTTAAATGGCTTCAATATCAAGTGGTTTTCATGTCTTTTATAAGAAGGGTCAATGCAGCAATAGGCCCGAAAATGGGCCTATTTGAAAGTGCTTTTCATTATTTTTTTAAGAACGGGAATTAAGGAGTGGGAGTGTTCCCTGGATAGGACTCCAAGGGGTCATAGCAATACTCCAGGGGAAGGTTGCGGTCTTCCCCATGAACAAAGCCCGTACCCTTAATAATTGCCGTCTTGCGCTTGCGAACATCATCTCGCCATTTCGCATTGCTGTCTTTGACTCGAATTTCCAACATTTTTAGCATTTGCTGCTCTTCGGTGGCGTTGGGGTTTTTCGCAAGCCAGGCATCAAACTGATCAAAATGCTTCTCTTGGAGAGTTCCATTCTGCGTAGCAATATCAAAGAGAAAGAGATAGGCGCGAATCTCATTCCAACCCAGACGCTGGCGATAATCGTGGGAGCGCTCGTGCAGGTACTGAGCCGCTTCGATTTGTAGAGTCACATACTCAGGACTGCCGGCAATAGCCTTCAGTGCGTCTTTCCACTCGGGTTTAAAATCTTTACCCGAGCTTGAGGTGTACAAATTGGCTTTGGCCCAATTCACTGATTTCTGATTATGGGGCTCCAGGCGAACAACTAATGGATAATAGCGTTTGTCCACAGTCTCACCCAGGACGTTGCGAAGTACAAGTTCGTCCACAATCCCCTTCTCCACATCTTCATCCACGCGCGAAAGGGGCGCTAAAGTCGCCGTGGGCGCGCTCGCCTCCCACTCGGTGAGCATTCCCAAAAAGGAGGTCATCATTTCTTGAGTCATGGCTTGTTCAAAAACGTGGGGGCTGTGGTCGCGAATATGAAGAAGCAGGGGCTGAATACTTCCCTGGCCTAAGTTTTGGTTCAAAATCCCCATACTAAAACCTTGTCCATCAAAGTTATTAGAGAGGTTCGTCCACCCAGAGTGTCCTTCAAAACTTCCTGTAATATTGAGAGCCAGGGCGAAGGCACGCTGGTCTTCAAACTGATAATGGGACGGCCAACTGACTCCGGCAAAGTCCAAAGTCGAGCAGATCTCAAGGTCCCCGGGTTTAGGCTCGGTATTCTCGGCTCCAGGAACTTCGTTCTTGCCATTTTCGGCATCCGATAGGCTGTTGAGCCCTTCACTCACATTGTTGGCACAAGCGGCCGTTGAAAACATTAAAAATGTAAGAAAAATAAAATGATGGATAAGTTTCCTCATCGTCGTTTCCCCCTGCTGATTTTCTGAAAAGCAAACTGAGCTTCTTGTTAGACACCCATTGCGAATATGAGAACTTTGCCCCGTTCTCGTTTGCCCCATCTCTAATCATTTTAACAAAATTTAAAAAAATGGGAGGTTTAGAAGCTGCCAACTGGCAAAGATCAGGCCCTGATCAGTCTTTCTAGACTTAGGTACTTTAGCTGAAAACAAAAAGGGCCGGATCAATGTCCAGCCCTTTGTCTTTTTGAAAACCGAATGGTGGTTATTGCATCAAACGGCGAACGTTTAATTTACCACCAGAAACTGATTTCCCATTAAGTGAAGAAACCGGTGACGAAGTTCTTAAAAGTGCGTCTTTAATCTCTCTCCAATCCGCGTTTGGATTTTTGGAAAGATAAAGAGCGGCCGCGCCAGCTACATGAGGCGTCGCCATAGAAGTTCCATCCCAAGTTGCAGTGATGAATCCAGGAATATCAATCACAGTGTCCTGGTAATCATTGTCTGGAACAGTTGAGTACACTTTCACTCCAGGCGCGCCGATATCAACTGTCGTGCGACCCCAGTTAGAGAAAGCACCCAATTGGTCTGAAGAATCTAATGCCGCAACACTCACAATATTTTCCATATCGTAAGAAGCTGGTACGCCAGGTTTAGCATCAGTATCATTGTCGTAGCCCACACCCTGATGACCATTGCCAGCAGCAGCCACAAAGAGAACGCCACGATCTTTCGCGTAGTTGATCACATCTTTTAAGGCTTGCGCACCTTGTGGGTCATCACCATCGCCTTCACTTCCCCAAGAGTTAGAAAGAATTTGGGCACCATTATCAACAGCGTAGCGAACAGCATTGATCGCACCCTCTGTGGTTCCTTGACCTTTTTCAGTCAAAAAGCGCATAGCCATAATTTTTACGTTTGGAGCGACGCCAGCGATCCCTTTGCCGTTGTCACCACGAGCGGCTACGTTACCGGCACAGTGAGTTCCATGACCAGGGTTTCCGCCAGTCAGTACAGCAAAACCTTTAGAAGCTAAATCGTAAGGCTTGTTATCGTTGCTGGCAAAATCCCAACCCACAACATCGTCAACATAACCGTTACCATCATCATCAATACCATTGGTGGCCATATTTTTCCCGTTGGCATCTACACCCATTTCACCAGGGTTGCGCCAAAGATTATCGATAATGTCTTCGTGAGTGTAATCAACACCCGTATCAATCACGGCAACGACGACTTGATCACTGCCTTTTGTCCCTGAAGAACTCCAAGCACCTTTGACATCGTTATCGATCATTCCCCACTGCTTACTGAAGTTTGGATCACTACCGCTTCCACCAGTGTTCGTAAGTGGAATATCGGGATTGTCAGTCGCTCTTAAAGCTAAAGTCTGCCAAGCGCTCTCTTGAGCCGCGAGAGCTTCTGCTTGCGCGCGCAAAACTGGATCATGAACTTCAATATTGGTCATGATTTTTAAAACTTGGTTTTTTTCAACGGCCGCCACATCGGGATGGTTGCGAAGAGCTTCCACCTCTTGCTCCGAAAGGTCTACTTTTACCCAGTTGGCTACCTTAAGGTCTTTAACCTGTTGGCCACTGCGAAGCATTTGGTTTTGAAAATTATTAAGGACAGCGGAGTTTTTGAACTTTATCAAATATCCGTTATCTTTGGCGTAGCCAACTACAGACACAAGTAGAATGGCAAAAAATAGAATTGATCTCATGAATCCCCCTCGTTGGTCTAGTTTCCAACAACTAAGAAATTGTATTGAGGATTCAACGAATCAATCAAACTGAAGCTTACCGAAACTGGCCCGAGGTCTATATGAATAAAACTTTCAAGAAAGCCAGACCTTAGTCCTTGGGTTCAAAAGCACCAATGATTTGCGGGAAAGTGGGGCCTATTGCCCCATGCCCTTAGAGTTTTTTAAGAGCTCCGAGTAGGATGAGTCATCCTGGTCCGATCGCTTGCGAATTAACTCCTGCAACTGATCGGGCTGGTAGTCGTATTTGCTCTTTAAGACCAATAAAGCCTGACGAACCATCTGCGAGTCTTGGGCATGGCGGGCTAGATCTTTAATGGAGCCTTCTAACTTCTGCAAATTGGCTTGAGACTGGCTCGGATCGCCTTCATAGCGATCAAAGAGGGCTTCCATAGCAAGGGCTTTGGCCATATTTTGCTTTTTCACTGCAGACATCTCCCCGGCCGGCGCTTCGGGTTCACCAGAAGCTTCCACTTTAAAAATCTCTTCAATGCCCTCACTTGGGTCGGGATGGTTTTGTACAAAAGTTTCCACAAAAAAGAATATGGATTCTAAATTGTTTTGATTGGCCTCTTCTACTTTTTGAATGGTGTAAAGCTCAAAACCTTTGGGGTCCTCATTGAGCAAAGCCACAGCTTGCTCTCGCAATTTTTTTAAACTGTTTTGATCAAGAATCGATAATTTTTTTACTTGGTGTTCAAGTTCATCCAAAGCGGTGTTTTCACTGACAGAGGACTTATGTTCTTTGGAGTCCTCAGTGCGATCCTCAGCTTTGGGTTTATCCTGGTTATTTTTTTCACTGGCTTCTTTTTCAAAAGGCTCAGGCGCCCAAGATTTTTGCACGTCGTCTTTAGGAAAGGAGTACCAAATCACCAGAATCAAAACAAAGGATACAATTCCAACCCATTTACTTTTCACTGCAGTCCCCCGTCGACAAGCATGCCAATAAGAAGTATATACATACCAAAGGAAAAGGAGTCCCTCCAAATTCAAAATATGCCGCAGAATCCCTCAGTTCAAAAATGGTTAAAACAACTTCCCCGCCAAAGCCTGGTTTTTCTTGATATTGATTCCACCCTGGTCACCACCCACCAGCGCAATCAAGCTATCATCAAGGCTTTCTGCAAAGCCATGGAAGCAAAGTGGCCAGAGGATTGTCAACGGTTGAGCCAAGCCCATTGTCAGCTAGGCGATTATGGTTACTATTCAGCATTAGACCGACTGAAGTTTTCCTCACAGGATCCTCAATTTTTGCAAGACTTGGCCGAGTTTTGGCGAAAAAATTTCTTCAGTAACCACTACTTAGACAAGGATGAACCCTACGCGGGCGCCGTTGAGTTTGTCCACAGACTGATAAAAGATGGACATCAAACTCTCTATCTCACAGGTCGCCACAAGAAGGCCATGTGGGAAGGAACTCTTGAAACCATGAAGAAACTCGGCTTTCCCATTAGTGAGGATATCTTGATTTTAAAACCCCAGGTGGAACAAAAAGATGAGATATACAAGTCTGAAGCCGTTGCCAAACACAAGCAGCGCCCGGCTTCATCCATTTGGTTGATCGATAACGAGCCTTTGATCTTGCATCAAATGATGGAAGATCATCCCGAAGTTGAGCTCATTTTCTTCAAATCTTGCCATTCACAAAAAAAGCCTGAACCTGAACACTTGCTGACTATCGATCATTTCTGACCAGCTCACCTTACCTGAGCCAGTAGTGATTAGAAAGTTTTCACCTTTGAAATTTCTCCAATTTTTCCCGAATTTGCTACTAAAACGACCTCACTTCGCCTATTCCTTTCAGCCTATGAAAAAAACTGTGAGCCAAAATCATTGCGAAATTGCTCAGCAATTAGTCCTATGGGGAGTCTTCGCTTTGATAGCTTTCCTGGGCTCACCCGCAAAGGCTCAATTCCTATGCCAGCAAGTTTTTATCCAAAAATGGCTGGAACCAGCACCCTCTACTCTTGACCTGCTGGAAAGCTTGGAGGACAAACTCCAGGCCCTACTTGTAGAAAGTCATCAGTGGTATGGGAAAGATACGAATAGAGATCTTGAGTATTCCCGTATCAGCGAGCAGCTGTCAGAAAACTTTATCTTACTCGATCACCTGCAAACTCTAGCTCTAGAAGGGAAACCCATCCGCTGGGAAGACCACCAGGCGTTGATCGACTCCATCAGCACAATTGCACGGGAACTACGCCGCCCCACCGGCCAAGAGGCACAGGAAACTGCACATCCCTTAACAAACTCATGGGATTCACTCGTTGCCACTCCAGAAAAAATTGTTCCAGAAAAGCTTTACCAAGCGGAAACTCCTGACGGAAGCCAGGTGAGCTTTTTATTCTCGGATAAATTGGTAGATAGCTTATTTCGCGCAAAACCTCACCTAGCCACAGCCGTACGCAAGTCTTTACATAAAATCTCCCTCGGATTCTTTGGCGTTGGCCACAAAGGCTCTGGGGTTAAATTTTTAAATGCAGATAAAAACATAGCAGAAATTCGCATCCTGGGTGGCTCGGATGGGCGATTGCGGATTTTTGGCTATGCCCACAACAAGTCCATGCACTTTGTGCACTGGTCTTTGGATGGCGAACACACGACAGCGAAAACGACAAGGGCCATAAACACTGTCAACAATATCAAATCTGACCGCGGACACTAATCACTTGTGATTATTCTTAAGATAATTGAGAGCCATGGTGATCGATGTCACCATGATACTGTGATCAATATCGCCAGCGAGCAAATGTCCCTCCACTTGCTGTAAGGAGCATGGGTAAAGCTCCAAGTCTTCATAGGGGTCGAGGTTAGGTTCGGCCACCTTCTTACAATCCAAAGCCACATAGGAGTGCATCTGATTCCCCTGCAAAGCAGGGTTGGGATAGTGCGCACCGACCTTAACGATTTCACCAGCCTCATAGCCAGTCTCTTCCAAAAGCTCGCGCAATGCAGCCTCTTGCATACTCTCATGGCGATGGGGGTCTGAGGATCCTCCAGGAACCTCTATGTGAACCTTTCCTGAGGCCTGGCGATATTGCTTCAACAGCAAAACCTCTCCCTCCCTCGTCACCGGAAAGACATTCACCCAATCGGGAAACTCAATGACGTAATAGCGAGGCATGATACGCCCATCAGGGAGTTCACATTTGTCTTCACGGATGTGTAAATAACCGGCTTTAAACAAGGCTTTTGATTCCAAGACTTTCCAATGCATAAACACCTCAATCCCTTTTTAAATCAGCTTTGCAATTTTGACAAAGGGGCTTTTCTAAATAATAGGGCTAACCTATAAACAAAACATGAGCCTAACATTAGTTTCTGTACCCATAGGCAATCCTGGTGACATTACCCTGCGAGCGCGTCGGACCCTAGCAGAGTGCACACTCGTCATTGGCGAAGAGCGTAAGCCCCTATTCCGCCTGCATCGTGAATTGGATTTGCCACGCCCGGAAAATTTTGAACTTCTCAATGAGCATTCAACACCTGATGAAGTGACAGCCTTGGCAAAACTCTGCCACGAGCAAAAGGTGGCCCTGGTCACTGATTGTGGAACTCCCGGCTTCAGTGACCCTGGCGCTCATTTAGTGAAAAGCTGCCGCGAGCTGGGAATTCCCGTAACTGCCAACCCTGGAGCCTCTAGCCTCACCACTTTTATCAGTTTACTTGGTGTGCCTTTAAAACGCTTTCACTTTGAGGGTTTCTTACCACGAGAAAATAGCGAACGATCTCAACGTCTCAAGGAAATTTCACAAATCAAAATCCCAGTCATTCTTATGGATACACCCTATCGTTTAAATAAGCTACTTGGCGAGTGTGCCCAGATTTTTGATAAACGCTCTTGTGTACTCGGGGTGAATTTGACAAAAGAAGATGAAGCCATTCTGACGGGCTCAGTCTCTCAAGTGAGTAAAAACTATGATGGTGAAAAAAGAGAATTTCTAATTCTTATTTATTGATGAAGCAATAGTTGTTGATTCAGGTTTATAGCTTGGTTCAAAGTTGCGATTGCACGAATCACGTTTGCTATAGTCCAATTCAATGGTGAATTGGGAGACACTTTATACACAATATTCCCATTTTCTAGGACTGGAACAAAGGCTTCTGGAAAAATTCCGGGCCTCATCTCCTCCCCCTCTATGGTTTTTGCTCCGGCCATTGTCAATTGACTCAACATTCTCTTGGCGTGATATTTGGCCTTTTGCAAATATTGGTTTTTTTTTGTCTTAAGATAGGTTTCAGAATAAAAAGAAACCAAATCAGCATCCGTCAAAGTCCACTCAGCGGCTCTGGCACCGCGAAGAAACTGGTCTCCAACATAGCGGATATAGCCCTTTTCCCTCTCTAACACTTTTAATTTACTAATAAGATAGAGTTGATCTAAAAGACTTAATGATTTCATCGGATGCCATAGTAGATGCAAAAGAGCAACATCTTGGGCTCGAGCTTCTCCATGAGGGCCATTTTGAACTTCAAAAACAGAACCCTCACTGTCTAACCCCAGTCGCTGTCGGACTAAGCTTGTACCCTGTGCAATAGCATGATCAAGGCTCTTTAATCCCAAGGACCCTTTTATAGTGTCCCGGGTCTCTCCATGCCACTGACTAAATAAGCTGTCCCATTGTTTTGAAATTTCGGAAAAAAATGGCCCCTCGCCACCCTGTGTTCCAAGGCCCTCAGTGTAAAGTCCATCCTTCACTCTTTCAAGAAGGCTTGTCACGAGACCAACAGAAGAGGTTCTCAAGCCCATGGATTCTTCCCAAGCACCCACATCCCACATTTTCCAAAACTTCAATTGAACAAAATAAGAGGATAACAACAAAAAATTAACTCGAGCCTGAGGAGTCAAATCAGACGGCTTTAAAACATCTTTTGCGAGAGCATCCAATAGCGAATGTCCAAGAGCTGCAAGAGCATCGTTTTGTTTGTGCCCCCAATCGGCCTCTTCTTTCAGCTCATCCACTGTCGACGATCGCCGCTCCTTAAACGGCTCAATCATTCTTCTGATCCAAATCACTGAGTTAAAACCGTGAGCTTCATCAAGATGCAGCAGGGGATTTCGAATATTTGCCAGAGCCTGCTCTTGTAGATGGGGATCTTCAATGATTTTGACCAAAGCAAGAGCCACCTCCCGTCGCTTTTCTAAGGCCCGTGCTTGAGCTTTGCCAACATATAACTCGGGAGCGCGCATGAGACCTTGAAAAACTCTTGCAATGTCTCTAAACCAAAAAAAACGACCATAGTTGCCATGGTGGCCCCCCACTTCTGCTGCGGCGATAAAGCCATCCTGCGTGGGGATCTCAAGAGCTCCTATTTTAACGAGATGCCTTACCTTATTATCAAATTCGAAATCCCAAGCCTGCATTTTTGTCATTTTTTGATAGGAGAAAATACTCGAGCATTTATTGCCCGCGGCATGGGCTATGCTTTTAAAGGGCATTACAATCGACAAAATAAAAAGGATTAAAGATAAAAAAGAAAGATGGGAAGTCATTGCGGCATATTAGCAAAAGTCGGCACTTTCGATACCTTTGAAAGCCTTTTATGAAAAATTTTCTACGAGATTTGTGCCGGGATTCCTTTAGCGACTTTCCCGGCGGGCACATCCTTAGTGACCACTGAATTGGCTCCCACCATGGCACCATCGCCAACGTGCACGGGCCCTAGGATCTTTGCTCCAGTTCCAATCAGAACCTTATTGCCCAGAGTGGGGTGACGCTTCACTGGCTGGTGCTGCACTCCGCCCAAGGTCACTCCGTGAAAGAGTATACAATCATCACCAATCTCTGTGGTCTCACCAATAACTAAGCCACATCCATGGTCAATAATCAGTCGTTTACCAATTTTGGCTCCAGGATGAATTTCAATCAGATTCATCCATCGCCCCAACTCAGAAACAAATCGAGCCAGGAGATAGAATCGCCCCTTATATAAGATATGAGCCAAGCGATGAAAATAAAGGGCGCGCACACCTGGATAAAGAAGAGCAATTTCCAAATAAGATTTGGCGGCTGGATCGTAGTTTTTATAAGCGCGAAGCAGATCAATCATTAGTCTTCTTTTTAAAATTATTTTTGAAAAAATGGCGGGCATACATTTGGTGGTAAGAAGACCACTCTCCTTCACCAGAAGTGTCTTGATTCAAAAATTGCGTAATGGAATCCACTCGGCTATCTAAATCATCCACCATCCAAACTACATAAGCCTCAAGTAGCATTGGAACTTTTGGAGAACCAAATTCAAGCCTACCATGATGGCTGAGAACAATGTGTTTAAGAATATCGATAAGATCTTCGGGAAAGCCTAAAATTTGCGAAGCTTTCTTTTCAACCAACTCCGTAGACATCACTAAATGACCGATCAACCTTCCTTTGTCTGTATAGCGAATCCCTTTTGGCGTCCACTCCAGTTCCCAAATCTTTCCAAGATCATGAAAAATAGCTCCAAAAATAAGGAGATCCAAATTCAGCTGAGGATATTGCCCAGCTATATGCCCCATCAAACGACTGATCGACAAAATATGTTCGATCAACCCACCAACTTTGACATGGTGAATGGACTTGGCTGCCGGTGATTTGAGAAGCTTGTCCTTAATTTGAGGATCATTGAGTGTATTTTGCACTAGCTGACGAATGTGTTCAGATTCAATATTTTTTACAATCTGCAAAAGCTCTTGCAAAACATCTTCAGGATCCGTTTCCGTGCGGCCAACATAATTCTCAAATTCAATATTTTCATCGTGAACCACATCCAGCTTGTGAATAATAATTTGCTTTTTATTTTGATAAACCTGAACCTGCCCCTTAACCTGCACAATATCACCAGACTCAAAAGAGTTATTCATTCTTTCAACATTATCCCATATTTTTGCGTCAATGCTGCCCGTTTTGTCACTAAGATCTAAGGTGATGTATTGATTTCCCTTTTTATCAGTAAGAAGCACTTTATTTTTAGCAAGAAAGGTTGTTTGCACAACTTGTTTATCTGCTAAATTAGAAACAAAAAGCTTCTCCATAGAACATCCTTCCATCAATTCGAGTCTGCACTGCAAGAAAACTGGGGGTACCGAGAATCCGTCAAACGAACGTAACCTAGGAAAAGTTGATCACCAACGATTTGGTAAAAAACGTAGATCCCCGCCATCAAATGCATATAATGGCGTTTTGATGTTGTCACCAACATGCCTTTTTCGCCCGAGATTTGACTCATCACTTGGCTTAAATCAAAAATATTACCACAACCATTTCCCCATTGAGCGTCATCCATCTTTCGGCCCGGAGAATGGCTTACATAAAGTAGGTGCACCGGCCCCTCGTCGACGAGATTGGCGACAACTCGAATGCGAAAAGCGCCCTTTCCGTTTATGTATTCAAACAGGTCAAGAGTTCCCCCGCCATCGACCAAAAGCAGTTGATAGTTTTTATTGTCGCGAAGAGCTTCATCCCCCTCTTCTCCGATCAACTCCACTTGCACCGAAGTTGGATAAATAGAGAAATTATCAATAACCTCAGCTTTAACCCCATCATTTTTTAGACTTTCTTTAATTCGAACCCAGAGTTCTCGGGGAACCTGAATATTGCGACTGCTGGTCTCTATTTTTTGCGAAACCCATTTTTCGTCAGCTTGAGAAGCGCCAGGGTCGGCCTCTTCCTGGGCACCCACTAAAATTGCAAAAATAAAGATCCCAAGTAAGCGGACTAGGCTAATCACAGGCTTTTCCTCATGCGTAGAAGGGGGCTAAAAGATGGCGAAATCCCCAAGCCCTGGCCAAGAGATTTAACAGCCCTTTCCGTATTTGTTTTGTAATTGAGCTCCACCACACTCCAATGGGAATACAGAAGCGAAATCCCATTGGCTACCGAACTCTGGGTAATATTCTGTGCACAAGCGAGATCGCCCGCTTCAAGACAACCTCGCAAAAGCACCTGGGCTACTGGCTTAGGAGACCGCATACCACCAAGCAAGCTAATCAAATTTTTTGCTTGTTCCAGATCATTGAGAGCTAGCAAAGAGGCGGCATAAAGACTTTGCAAAATACCATCGTTTCTTTTTTGCGAAAGAAGGTTTTCAAAAATATTTTTAGCCTTTAAAGATTTGCCAAGCTTGAGTTGGCAAAAACCCTTAATGAGTTCGGAGGTGTAATTATCAACCTTAACGCTCAGACTCTCACAATGGGATATGAAGTCTTGCCAACGAAAACTTTGAAAATCATAGCGCACATCATGAACATGCAAGGGGGTCAACTCAGGGTCGACTTGCAAAAAGGCTCGAGCGGCCCGCACCAATTCTTCAGGTTGAGCGCCCAAGTTTAACTTTGCAACGGCAATTAGAAATAAAACTTCTTGCCGAAAATCAAAAAATCTTTGCGGAAAATCATTTGAGGTCGATAGCGCCTCAGAGAAGTACTGAGGCTTTTGGCTACGAATGCCCTCTTGCACAAAAGCTCTTGTTAACAAATAACGAGCGATAGCTTCTTTGGGAGACATGGGAATAGCTCGCTTCAAAACATCGATGGCCTCCATTCCCCGGTTCAACTTTAAGAGGAAAAAGGCCTTATTAATCAAAGCTGGAAAATATTGATCGTCCACATTGAGTGACTTATTGACCTCACCAAGAGCATCATTAAATTGACCACGATAGGACAAGCTCATAGCAACAATATTTTTACCTCTCTTCATAAAATCTTTTTGATAACGGGTGGCCAATAAATTCTCAACACTGGATTGAACTCGCCCAAACTGCCCATCAAATTGAATCAAGAGCGGTGACATTTCAAGAATCACGTTGGGATCATTAGGCGAAATTTCACTCGCCATACTGAAATACTTTAGCGCCTCTTGATACTCACCCGTCTTTAAAGCCACCAATGCTTTGTCTGTATACTCATCAAAGGCATTCACTGTTTGCTGAGTGTTTTTGGTCTGCTGAAACTCCAACAGAATGTAACCGACGCCAGCGGCAAGAATCAAAATAAGACTCAGGATAAAAGCAAAAGGAAACCGGGAGGAATGACTCTGACGAGGGACCGGTGGCGCTGTCTTAAAAGTCGGAGGACCTTGCAAATCTCCACCACCGACTGGGGCCGCCGGCCGCATGGGTGGGGCATTGCCCATCCCAGAGGCCGTAATGTCGTTAGTCAAGGTATGAGTCATACCTGTGTCTGCACCCAAAGTTTCGGTACTGGTTTGAGTGATATCCATAGTGGCTGTGTTAAAGTCCACAGCCTCCGTGATCGTCATCTCTCTTTTTTGATAGGTTGTTGCTTTGAGCCTTTCGATGGCCGCTGCAAAAAGGGAGTGATCGCGAATGGGACGCCATCTTTCAAAAGGACCCTTGATTTCATCAAGAAGATGGATATCCCCCTTAAATATATCCTCTACCACTTGTTCGAAGTGATAAGGTCCGTTGACTACACTGTTAGATTTGACTAGCCATTTTTGTTCAACGTCGCTCAACCTAAGCCCCTTATGCTAGTGCCGGAAGTGACGACGTCCCGTCATCACCATGGGGATTCCGTGCTTTTCCGCGGCAGCAATGACTTCCGCGTCTTTTACAGATCCACCCGGCTGGATGATCGCTTTCACCCCATATTCTGCTGCAATTTCAACAGAATCTGGAAATGGAAAAAAAGCGTCACTAGCTAAGTATAAAGGTTTTTTGCCCGGATGAAACTTCTGGGCTCGCTCTAAGGCTTGCTGTACAGCATCCACTCGATTGACCTGCCCCATACCTAGACCCACAGACTGTTGCCCGCAAGTCACAGCAATCGCATTGCTCTTCAGTGAAGCGCAAACTTTCCAGGCGAATTCTAAATCAAGCCACTGATTTTCGCTCAGCTCGCCGACCTTCAACTGCCACTCTGTGCGATCACAAGGCACTCGGTCTTGGCTTTGCGCCAAATAACCACCCATGATGCTTCGGTACTCCCATGGGGAGAAGCTCTTCTCAAGCATTTGTGGCCACTCAAGAACTCTGAGATTGGATTTCTTTTTAAAGATGTCTTTGGCCTCATCTGTCACTTGCGGCGCAACAATACATTCTAGGAAAAGCCCAGAGAGTTCTTTTGCGCAGGTCCCATCAATGGGTTCATTCAAAGCAATGATTCCACCAAAAACACTGACAGGATCCGCCTGCAAAGAGTTTTGCAGAGCCTCAAAAATATTTTTTACACGAGCCACTCCACAGGGATTATTATGTTTCACAGATATGACTGTGGGCCCTTCAAAAAGAAAAAGAGAGCGTAGGGCTGCATCTAAGTCTAAAAGATTATTATAAGATAACTCTTTACCCTGCAGAATCTGTGCTTGGTGCAATCCCCAGGAGGACGATTGATACCAAAAGGCCTTCTGATGAGGGTTTTCTCCATAGCGCAAAGAGCCTTTGAGGTCCCCTTGCAATGCCGGGACTTCACCCGTGTCACCAGCAGAAAGATAATTAGAAATATGGTGGTCATAACTCGATACATGACGGAAAACTTTTGCTGCTAGAGCCTTCCTATCTTCCAACTCTATTTTGCCTTTTTGTAGAAGACCTTCGTAGTCAGAGGGGTCACAAACCACAGTCATGTTTTTAAAGTTTTTAGCTGAAGCTCTCAGCAAAGTGGGCCCACCAATGTCAATGAGCTCCACCATCTCCGCGAGAGGGAGGTTTTTATCCAATGCCTGGGTAAAGGGATATAAATTGACTACGACAAGATCAAAGGGCTCTAGGCCATGCTCTTTAAGGATGCTTAAATCATCCTCAATTTCTGAGCGATAGAGAAGAGGCATATGAATATAGGGGTGAAGGGTTTTTACTCTCCCCCCCATAACCTCTGGGAACTGAGTTTGTTCGCTGACTTTGATGATTTTAAAACCTCGCTCTTCAAGATAGCGAGCCGTCCCACCAGAAGAGACAATGCGCATGCCCTGATCAGCTAAAGGTTTGAGAAAAGCTTCCAGTCCGGTTTTATCCGAGACGCTAACTAATGCATTTCGAAACATGAAAAGTTTTCCTTAGAAATTAATCCTTGATAGGAGAACCTTTATATCGTCGTTGGTGAGGAAGAGTCCAGCCCCAAAGAAGGTTGACGCATTGTCATTGCCGTCACTGGTAAAAATATATTGCTGCCCACCAACCACATACAAGCCCTTAAAAAAGCTGTAACGAAGGTAGCCGCGTAAATTGGTTTCGTTGAAATCAAAAGCGTCCACCGAAAGTCGAAAGCGGTTGCGGTAAAAATTATATTCCAAACCAAGACCACCGCGGTTTTCGATCATACCACCCTTGACTGTAAAGTTGTAAAATTTCTTACCAAAGAGCGCAGTCAAGCGAAGGCTGTACTGTCGGCTCGTCTCTTGCACAACGGTCTGCGGAGTACCACCATCAACAGTCGTGATATTAGTCATCCGCGTGCGCACCCCATCGGGAGTGCTAATCCCTGCCACCTCATAAAAGCGATCGAGGCCAGGTTGAATCCTCACACCAATGTAGGAACGAACTCCTTCTTCACGAGTTAGATAATGAGAGTAATAGTCAAACATCGTCTGAATTTTAGACCCAGAATCAATGAAGTTATTGATTCCAGTAATCGCCGTATTAATACCTTCGACAGTCTCTTCATCATTAACAAGCCGACCAATAGTTCCTTCACCACGATTGATTTTTCCAGAAATCTCATCAATGTTGCCAAGAGCACTGTCAAGCTTAGCCATCGAGCTTTCTAAGCGTGAACGAAAACCTTCATCCCCTTCTTCATTGATGATTTCATCGAGGGAACCAGCAATATTATTGAGGCGATCAATTAACTCACCCACTTCATCTTTTTTGTCGGACACCAAGGCTGACAAATCCGTGGTCAAAGTTTCAATATTGCGAACAATTTTACCAATAGGTTTAGAGTCATCCCCTTCGGTGGCGTCACGAATATTATTAACAACGTCAGAGAGAGAGTTCGTGATCTTACTCACTTCACTCACTAAACGATCAATAGATGCATTATCTTCAACCACAAGAATTTGACCTTCATGATTAAGCACTGGATCATTATTGCTTCCGGGAATGATTTCAACGTGTTTATCCCCAAGAATACCATTGGCGCGAATTTCAACTTTTGATGATTCCGTCAAAAGAACATCCGGTCGAATCGCCATTTTGACGACAGCTCGGCCATTGCGCAATTGAATATCTTCAATCATTCCTACACGAATTCCTGCCACACTCACCGGACTCTTTTTAATCAATCCACCAGCGTTTTCAATTTCAAACCAGACCTGCTTATTGCCACCAACGAAATTGGGACTTTCGCTGACCTTCATAGACATGACACCAATGAGCCCTGAAACCACGACCACAAGCAGTCCAACTTTGAATTCAGGGGTATTCATCAGGTTCATTTCTTATTGACTCCCTTGGACACAAATCGCGCTACTAAGGGATTATCGGATTCTAGAAATACTTTTGGAGGCCCATGAAGCAAAACTTTTCCACTGTCTAACATAGCGACATAATCTCCGATGCGAAAGGCCGCATGTAGATCATGCGACACCACTAATGATGAAGAATCCTTATTTTGATTATGCGTGTTAAGTATCAGATTATCCACCATTTCTGTCAAAATGGGATCGAGACCGGTCGTTGGTTCGTCGTAAACTAAGATCTCTGGATCTAGAGCTAGGGCGCGGGCTAGACCACAGCGTTTTCTCATTCCACCGCTGATTTCCCCCGGTAGTTTTTTATAGTGCTTTTCGTCCAGTCCAGAAAGCCTCAGCTTTTCGTAAGCAATTTGTAACTTTTGAGTTTTTGATAAATCCTTTCGATGTTCGTCGAGCGGAAACATCACATTTTCTAAGACCGTTTTATCATCAAAAAGAGCCGCGTACTGAAACAAAACACCAAAGTGTCGACGTAACTTTACTTTTTCATCATCTGTCAGTAGCGAAATGTCTTTACCCAAAATTTTGATCGTTCCAGACGTGGGTTTTAAAATCCCAAGAATATGTTTTAATAAAACACTTTTCCCAGTACCACTAAAGCCAATAATCACCGTGACTTTACCTTTAGGGACGTTGAGATTAATGCCATTGAGAACGTAATCACCTTCTGAAAATGATTTCTTTAAATCAATAATTTCTATCGCATTTTCTTGCGCCATTTATGTTGTCACCTTGTAGTAAATGTCGATCAAGTTCATCAAAAAGAAATCAAGGATAATGATCATCACCATGCTCAGGACCACGCCTCGATTGGTGGAATCTCCAACCCCGCGCGCCCCACCTGTCGTTTTAAAGCCGCGATAACAGCAGATTAAAGAAAAGACAGCGCCAAAAACGGCGGCTTTAATTAAACCTTCATTGATGTGATTGGGGTTCAGCCACAAAGAGGTTTTGTCCCAAAAAATAGCTTCATCCATTTCTAACACATGAATGCAAAGAAAATAGGACCCCACCATGGCCGTAAAATCAAAAACGCCTGTGAGCAAAGGTAAGGCTACCACTGAAGCCCACATTCTGGGAGCCACCAAATACTCCAGAGGATCGACGCCCATCACCTCCAAGGCATCG
This sequence comes from Bdellovibrionales bacterium, assembly GCA_020435205.1. GTDB lineage: Bacteria > Bdellovibrionota > Bdellovibrionia > Bdellovibrionales > JAGQZY01 > JAGQZY01. The sequence goes on from JAGQZY010000002.1 coordinate 49,369, forward strand.
ATCTGTTCACTCACTCGCATAGAGCCTAAGTTGGCGGCCATGGCTCCTCCGGCTCGAGCGGCCACAATCAGACCGGTTAGCACCGGCCCCAACTCACGCGCAATACCCATGGCCACAATCGGACCGGTGAGACTGGTGGCATTGACCATGCGAAACCCAAGATAAACTTGAAAGGCTAGAGCCATGCCCGTGAATGTGCCTGTTAAAACCACAATGAAAATGGATTTGTTGCCAATGAATTCCATCTGTTGAATAAATTCTTTCATTCGATAAGGCTTTTTAAAAAAAGTACCCATGGAATAGGCGCCAAAACTCATGACACAACCCACCTCATAGATAAATTCCTCAATGACACCAACAATGGTGAGCACAATAAGATCTAAATAGTGGTTCACTCTTTCACGCAATTTTTCACTCATATATAAACTTCCCCATACAGTCTCGGCACTCTTTCTCCAATACCGGTCATCACCTCGTAGGTGATACGGCCCGATTTTTCCGCCACTTCTTCCACTGAAATTTCTTCCTCTCCCTGAATGCCAATAATGACGGCTTCTTCTCCTATGAAATCTTGGGGAGCTTTGCCAATGTCCGTGAGATCTACCATGACATAGTCCATGCAAACCACTCCACGAATGGGCACCTTTCTTCCACAAACCAATAAATGTCCAACATTGGATAAACTTCGACAAACCCCATCCGCATAGCCAGCAGCCACAATGCCAATGATAGAATCTCGCGGAGCTTGCCAAGTGCCGCCATAGGAAACCACTGCGTCGGCAGCCACCTCATGCACTTCGATCACTTGTGATTGAAATTGGACAACAGGACCAATCAAGGGACGCACTGATTTTTCTGGTTCGGGATCGATTCCATATATCAACAGCCCTGGACGAGATCCGTAGGCAAAGCTTTTTTTATTGCGATAAAGAGAAGCCATCGCCGCTGAGTTGTAAAGATGGTAGACAATCTCAGAGTCGGAAAATAGCTCCTTAATTTTTTCAAATTCGGCAATTTGCTTTTGAGTGCTTGAGGACTCTTCGCAGATATTGGCTCCATCGTAAAGATGACTACAAATTCCAGCCACGTGAATATTCGGATTTTGAAAAAGGCCGTTGAGAATATTGGGAATGTCTTTTGCTGAGAAACCAAGGCGATTCATCCCCGTATTGAATTTAATGTGAATATCAAGATATTCCTTTGCGGCACCAACAAGGTCTTCTAACTGTTGAAAGTTAGAAACAACCGGAGTTAAGCACTCTCGCAAAATTTGGTCACAAGCTTCTTTCCCCTGAAAGCCAAAGACAAGAATATTGGCAGAAATATGGTGATCACGGAGGCGCATCCCCTCTTCAACGCTGGCAACACCCATGGAATTGCAGCGCTCCTTCTCCAGGGCTTTGGCAATGGCGACATCCCCCAAGCCATAGGCATTGGCCTTGACCATAGGGCAGAGAAAGGGTTGACCCGGATTGAGGCTTTGCAATCGACGAAAATTCGACATGATTTGGTCTAAGTTGATGCGCACAAAGGTGGGTCTTAATAGAGACATAGCCACCTAATTCTATCAAATGTATGGAACAAAGCGAAATTGATTCAAACCGGGTTCAGCCATAAGGAGAGGACCAACCCTTTTCAAATCTTATGTTGCAAACTACAGAGTGAACTCTGGCTCAAAGCCCGGAGGTGGCGCAAACAAGCAGACTTTGTTATTGCCAGAAGCCAGCACTTGGTCACATGCTGCCTTAGAATCCATCATCATTTGATCCGAGTCAGAAGATAACCTTGGATATTCGGTCACTCCAAAGCAAAGTCGCAAAGGAGTGTTTTGGGTTTCCATGCCTCTTTTAAGAATCATGCGACGAAGTCTTTCGGCCTTAATCGCCGCCCCCTCAAAGTCACAATGAGGAAGAACGATAGCAATCTCACTTTCAGAAACTTCCGCGAAGAAATCATAACTGCGCAGGTTCTCGTTGAGGAAGTGAATGAACTCTTTGCGCTCTTTTTGTTCGTCCATCGCAAACTGCACATGAGTTAAAATCATAGAGACTGGCTTTTCAATTCTGCGGGAGCGTGCCACCTCACGTGATAGGTGACGGAAGAACTGAGAGTTATCGACTTGCAAACTGTCCGTAAATATCGTCGTCGCTAGATTTGCATCCTGACTTTCCAAGGAAATATTGCGAAGACTGAGAGCCAAGTAATGAGCCGAACGCTGCAAGTATCTTTTCATGCTTTCTGGCAGATGAATCGCAACCAAAAAACCAAAAGTTTCCCCAGCAAACTCAATGGGCTGCAACAGAAAATCATTGGCAGCAAAACTTTCTTCAATCAAAGCTCTCACCCGCTTGTAGTCAGTCTCTTTGTCCTCAGTGAGGGTCTGCTGATCCATAGGTAAGGCCTGACCCCGATAATAACTCTCCTTACAGAAAGTCGTTCTCATAACCAATAGCTGTGATTTGGCTTTGTAGTTTTTGATATAAGCAAAATCTGCCTGCGGATGGCTTTTTTTAAGCTGGCCAATTAAGTCTTCAATCAGGCGAGGTTCACTCTGCCCACTTTCAGGGATGGGTGCCAGCTCCACACTTGGCGACGAAGCTTGAAAAGTCTGATTTTGCTGTAAACGATCTAAAGCCGCTACGATCTTCTGACTTTCTTCGCTTCTTTGCTCGGCGATATATTTAAAAATCGTTTTTTCAATCACTTTATTAACCCGCAGCTTGAGGGCCTCGCGACTCGCCAGAGGCCAAGACCAAAAATCTGTGACAAGGCCGGCGTCAATCAAACTGCGGATCCCAGGCCAAAAGTCATTGGAACCCAACAAGATCACCTCCACCTCTGGACTGAGCTTGCGAATACGACTGAGCACCTCTCGGAATTTCATATTGAGCGGTTGGTAGTATAAAATGAAAATATGGGGCAATTGATTTTCAATGGTCTCTAAAAAGACTTCTCTGTCATTAAAAGTCGCAAAGTCATAACCTTGCGAGCGAAACATCTCATTGATCATAGAACTGCGCGAAACATCTTCATCGTATGAAAAAATCCTGAATTGATTTTTGTAGGTATCAACTATTGACATCGATGTCCCTCTTGCGTGGAGAACGAATTTTAATTTTTAAATTTCCAGTGTCGAGCTCAAAAAGTCCGTTGCTATTTTTTGCAACTTCAGCGTCAACTTCTTTATCCTCAAACTCTTCGCCACTGAACTCAAAGTCTTTCATCTCAAAATTATCAACAATATCATCAATGGATTGAGCGCTAAAATCATCGATCTCCTCAGTGGCGGAGATCACAATGCGCGGCTCTTCCTCATCAGCCTCTTTTTCTTGACGTTCACCTGTTGGCACCAAAGGACCATTTTGCAAAGCCTCGACCAAGGCTGACAACTCCAAGGCCTCTGAGTCACTTAGGTGATCCGACGTGGAAACTTTTTCAACACTCATTTCTATAGTTCTTTCTTCGGGTTTATCCACTGACGCTCTAGCTTCAACGGGAAGGTCCACAGAAAGGCAAAACCCACTATTGGCTACCGTCAAGCGATCACCAAATAACCAAGAGCCATAGGCAACAATGCCGTCAATGGTTTCCAAAGAGCTCTCAGACTGCAAAAGAAGGCTCGGCTCATGTCCGCTAGGACAGTGACTGCGACGAGTGTCTAAATACATAAGCTGATAACCCTGGGAGTGGCTCGCCAACTGAATTTGTATCTTCTTGTCTGACTCTTCCACCAAAACTCTTGCTGAGTTATTCAGTAAGCGCCGAATAAAATCTTCTAGGTGGGTGGGGTTGCAAACAAGACTGGCTCCATCATCCACTTGTGTTTTGATCTCAATACCTTTTTTACGAAGCTCTTCCCGCTCCACCTCGATCAGGTTGTCCAGCCACTGAGAAAAATCTTCAATTCTTTGCTGATCTTCTGAAGCGCTCGAAAGCCAGTTTTCCATTTTAGCAATTTCAGGATCTAAAGTTTGGCCTTGGCTGCGCACTTTTTCAATTAAACGGGATAAGCTTTCACGACTTCGATGCATGACCGCATTTAACACGGGTTGCAACTGATTCGACTTACCACGAGTGGTGACTTCGATTTCAATGAAACGACGGAAAAGAATAGCGGTCAGAGCCAAACTGATCATGATCGCAATAAGAAAGTATACAAAGCTTGCACTCATAAAATAACTTTTTTGGATGACTGGCGTTTGTCTAAAAATCCAGGCCTGGATATCGCTAGCGTAATAACCTGTTTGCAGCAAAGGCCCCCTCTCCCCATCAACACTGGCTGTGACAAAGCTTTCTTTGTCATTCATTGCTTGAGTGAGATCGCCAACAATCGCCCCATGGCTCACTAAAGGCTGACCTTGACTTGCATAAATAGCAACCGAATCACTGCGATCAGTGATGGAAGAAAAGAAGCTGGTCTCTAAACCAAAAACTAAAAAGCCAGAGCGAAGTTGCTTGGACTGAGCCACTTCCACTGGAGAGATTAAAATGGGCTGATTATTTTTATTAAAAGACCAAGCTCGATTCACCGTTGACATCTTGTCAAAAGGAATGGGGTTGACCTCATTAAGGATCGCTTTGCGGTCCATTTTATCTAAAACTTTCCACTTAATTTTCCACTGACCGTCCACGGGATGGGCATAGGCGAAGTAGCGAGCGCCCATGCGCTTCAAGGTTTCGATGGTCGAAGGATCGAGATAAGAAACTGAGGCCTCAAGATGGTTGATTTTCTGTTCAATATTTTGCGCCATCCATTGCGAAACTTCCCGACTTTGCTCCTGGCGAGCCACCCTGCGGTTTTCCTCCACCAACTGGTGGCTTTTCGTGGAAATCAAAAGTCCGCCAATAACAATACATATGGCAGTTATGAAAAAAGCTTTCCTAGTTCCTGTCATTAACCCGTCCCTGGTTAGTTTTAAGCCAAACCTCTACTTTTATCCGGCCACCTCCATTCTAGAATTATCTGACACCAGATATCAAGCCTCGGTTAAAGCCTAAGGGGCATTAAATCCCCACCCTGGGAACAAGAGCTTGACAAAAGGCTGGGTGAAGCCATTTTATGCGGCGAGACGGAGGGTGGATGAGCCAAAAAACCGATTTTTTAATTATTGGAACCGGGGTTGCCGGGCTCTCATTTGCTTTAAAAATGGCTGAACATGGCCGAGTCACTCTGGTCGCCAAAAGTTCTCTTTCTAACAACAACACCTCCATGGCCCAAGGAGGAATTGCCTCAGTGGTCGCGAGCGAAGACCATTTTGAAAATCATATCCATGACACCCTCGATGCTGGCGCGGGCTTGTGCCTTCCTGAGGTGGTGCGTAAGGTGGTGGAGGACGCCCCTATGCGCATCCGCGATTTACAAAAATGGGGAGTGGAATTTGACCATCGCCAAAGTGATTCCCTTGGTGATGTGGATCTCACTCGCGAAGGCGGACATTCCCATCGACGCATCTTGCACGTTCAAGACCACACCGGGATGGCCATCCAACAGGCGCTGCAGAGTCGAGTCAAAGAGAACCCCAATATTAAAATTTTAGAAAATCATATCGCACTCGAATTGCTCACTGATCATGATCTCTACCCTGCCCAAACCGGAGCCAATCGCTGCATCGGGGCCAGTTTTCTCGATATAGAAAATCATAAACTGGTTGATGTTTTCGCTCCCTTTACCATGCTTGCCACAGGCGGAGCTGGAAAAACATACCTTTACACCTCCAATTGGGAGGGCGCCACAGGTGACGGCATCGCCATGGCCTATCGTGCGGGATGCAGAATCGCAAATATGGAGTTTATGCAATTTCACCCCACTTGCCTTTTTCACCGGCAAGCTCGTAATTTTTTAATCAGTGAAGCCCTGCGTGGAGAAGGCGCGGAATTGATCAATGCTGAGGGCAGAACTTTTACCTATGATTTTGACAAGAGAGGGCCTCTTGCACCTCGCGATATTGTGGCTCGGGCCATTGATGCGGAAATGAAAACCAGTGGCGCAGAATGTGTGTATTTAGATATCCGCCACAAGGGAAAGGATTTTATCAAACAGCGCTTTCCTTTCATTTATGAAAAATGCTTGTCCCTCGGTTTTGACCTAGCTGAACAACCCTTACCGGTGGTCCCCGCCGCCCACTATCTCTGCGGCGGCATCTTAACGGATGAACATGGACAAACGGATTTACCGGGCCTCTTCGCCGTTGGTGAGTGCGCAAATACTGGCTTACATGGAGCCAATCGCTTAGCTTCAAACTCACTGCTCGAATGCCTTTCTTTCTCTCATTACGCCTATTTAAAAATTTTGCAAATCAAAGATCAAGTTCCCTTGCCCCTTGGCCAGAGAGTGGATCACGGTCTTTATCTACACAAAGAAAATGCCGATGAATTTATGCTTATTAGCCATCTTTGGGATGAGATTCGTAGCTGTATGTGGAACTACGTGGGCATTGTCCGTTCCGATCGCCGCTTGCAAAGAGCCCTGACTCGCATTCGAAATATCGAAGTGGAAATTGCTGAATACTACAGTCACTTCAAACTCCACCCCGATACAGTGGAACTGCGAAATCTGGCGACGGTGGCTCGACTGACCATTGAGTGCGCTTTGCGCCGCCAAACTTCCGTTGGCACCCACTACAACATCGATCATCCTTCGCAAAAAAGTGATTTAAATCCCCTTAATAGTATTAGCCCCAACAGCCTGAACGGTTGATGACTGGCCGTGTCCCTAAAAAGGCAAGCTTCTTTAAAGGGACTGAGTTAAGATGCCTGCTGAAGTTATGGAAGTTTTGAGACACGAATACAATATTAATGGGGTCAGTGGTTCTCGGCTCTTTATGCAGAGCTGGCGGGCAGAAACTCAAGACAGTAAAGGTTGCGTGGTTATTACCCACGGGATGGCTGAGCACTCCGAATGCTATCACGACTTGGCCACTGACTTAGCTGAAAATGGCTGGTGGGTTTTCGCCTGGGATCTGCAAGGGCACGGCAAGTCTCAAGGTAAACGTGGCTACATCAGCGACTTTTCTGAATTTCGAAAAGACCTGCTCAAAGTTGTTAAACATCTTAAAAACCATTCTGAAATTCCCACCACACCCATGCATCTCATCGGCCATTCCATGGGTGGCCTCATAACCCTTGGGGCACTGCTTGAAGAGACCATGCCTGCCATTCAGTCGGCAGTTTTAAGTAGCCCGGCTCTGGGTGTTGCCATAGAAGTCCCTAAGATCAAGCATATGGCATCTCTTTGGCTCAACCACTTATGGCCAACGCTCACAATGGATAATGAAATTCGCTATGAGATCTTGAGTCGGGACCCAGCGATGATGGATGTATATAAAAGAGATCCACTTCGACACACTAAAGTCTCGGCACCTCTGTATCTTGGTATGATGGAGGAAATGCAGAGAATTAAAAACAGCGCAGACCGTTTCACTACACCTTTATTCTTCCAAATTGCTGGGGATGATCGCTTGGTCGATGCTCAGGCCAGTATTGATTTCTTTAAAAAGCTTCCTGGACCTAAAAAGCTAAAAATATACGAAAAAAGTTACCATGAGATCTATAATGACATTAATAAAGAAGAAACCATTGACGATCTGTTGACCTTTTTAGCAGAATAAGACCATGAAACTGCTTGGTCTCTTTATCAGCTTATTTTTATTTCTTTCCTGCACAACGGGCCCTTTTAGCGAAGGACGATCTGGTTATGTAGGCCTGATTGACAAATACAGCGCCGGCGATAAGCAATTTTCTGGTCTTTACCAAAACTTTGAATTCCGCACGACCATATTAAATCACCAAGTCACCGAAGCTATTTACAATCGGATGCAACAGTTCTACGACTGGAGCGAAGAAGATCATAAAAAGAATCTTAGCGAAGCAACAAATCACTTAGAGAAGCACACCCGCTTCTGGATGAGCTTTTTTACTCCTGATAATAAAAATGACAATTTGACCACAAAGAAATCCATTTGGAAAATTTACTTGTTAGCTGGTGGGCGCCGCTGGGAAGGTCATGTTTTAAAAACCAATAAAGTCTATAGTGAGGCTCAAGCTCTCTTCCCTTACCATAACCGCTGGGCGACCTCCTATTATGTAGATTTTCCAGTACCCACTAGCGAGGTAGAAGCTTTACCCCTCACCTTTGTTGTCACTGGCCCTCTGGGTCGCCGAGAAGTTAAAATTTCGAATCTCTAATTTCTATTTTTTGTTCAAAAGGAAAGAGTGCACAGAGCTTTACCGGCCCATCCCATTTTAAAAATTGGCAAAGGGCCTTTTCGTAGACTTGCATCTGGCTAAAAGCCTCCTCTATTCGTCGACTGCTTCCAGTCTTGTAGTCCACAATCCACAAAATATCACTATCGATGGCCCAAAGATCGACTCGACCTTCTCGCAAACGCCCTTCCTCCTGCATCTGAAAAGCCCATTCGACTTCACCCTCACGGATAAGCTGTAAAATATGTTTTTGCTCTTGGATAAAATTTAAGGCAGCCTCGACAAGTTGCTGGTCCCCCTCAAGCCACTTCTGACTCAAAGCCAAGACTTGATCAAAGCTATGCTCTTTCAAACTCTCAAACAACCGATGGATGACGACACCAATCCAACGTCGTTGCTGGGAGGCCAACGGGTCCTGATCCACAAAGGTTTTTGTCTCTGATGTTTCGCTAGGCACCGATGGCCCCACATAAAATCGGGGTCTCTCCTTGTGCATGGCTGGGACATTGAGGTTATCCACTGAAAAAGGATAAGCGCACTCATCGGCCTCGGTAATTTCTTGAATTTTCAATGAAGGGAAATCCTTCTGTTGACGAATAAAGTCTTCAAGCCATCGTCCCCAGGAATTTTTGGCACATTGGCCTGACCAACTCAAATGCAAACTTTGTTGGGCTCGCGTCATCCCCACATAGAGCACGCGCAAAGACTCTTGCTTTTCTCGCTCGATCATTCTTTGCACAGCTATTTTTTCAAGTGGTGATGCCAAATTTTTGCCATACTCCCCCAACGGCAAACGAAAACTCCAAAGTTTTTCCTGCTCGAGTTCTGTAAAGGCCATATGAGTGGTGAGCTGTGGCGATTTGTTTAAAAAGGGCATAAATACGTGGGGAAACTGCAAACCTTTAGATGCATGAATAGTCATTAAATTAATTTTATCGGGTTCCACCGGAGCGGATGCATCGGAATTATCGGAAAGATCTTCTAACTCCCGCGCCCAAGCCCCCTGCTCGACAAGCTTCGCCAGACTGGCCTGAGGCTCCCGACTAACCTTTTCTACCCAGTTCACTAATTTCCACAAGTTCGCCTCCCGGCGTCCAGTGCTATCCATGCACTGGCTATAATCAAAAAGCCCTAGCGACACGAGTAACTTGCGAAACACCCATGCCACTCCCCAGCGGTGCTTTTCCTGAAAAGCCTTTAATAACCACTGTCCTGGCTGATATTCCGGATGGTCTATAAAGTGATTTTTAAATAGTATCCAATAATCAGACTTTCCATCACCAATAAGATCAACAAGGGTTTGGTCCTGCATGGCCATCCATGGTGAACGCATCCAACAAATAAGATTATTAGAGTCCCAGGGATTGATAAGAACTCCGAGTAAGGCCATGGCATCCAAAATTTCTCGACGAGAAAAAAAGTTAGCCGATGAGTGGGAGACCACTGGAAACCCATTTCTCATCAAAACTTTTTGCAATCGATCCAAATCTCGATTGGTACGTCCAAGGACTGCAATATCTTTCGGGGAGCTACCGTGCTCAAGAAGTTTAGTCATTTCTTCCATAACGTGAAACCATTCCACTTGATCATCCTCAGCATGGCATCGACTGATGGTGACGCTATGATCGCTAGTACTGGCCACAACTTTAGGAGTCATAACTTCAAAGCTAGCGTCAACGGATGGAAAGAAATTGTTAAAAAAATTCAAAAGTTTTTCTTGGGAACGGTAGTTGTTCTGCAAATAACTCAGCTTCCCTCCTTCCTCGACAATCTCTTCTTGCTTATTAAAAAAGACCTCACTTCTTGATCCTCGAAACAAATATATCGATTGCTGAGGATCACCAACCATATAGCAAGGACGATCGCCAATGAATGGGTTGAGCAATTGCAGTTGCTTTGGACTGGTATCTTGAAATTCATCAATAAACCATTGATCCCAGTCTTTGCCAAAGCGCTCCACCGCCATCGGATGCTTTTGTAAAATGTTTAAACTTAAGTTTTCCAAATCGTCGGCCTCAATAGCCGCTTCTTTTATTTTTCTTTTGAAAAGGCCCTGCATATAATCTTTAGCTAGGGACTCAAATCGCTTTTGTTCCTCAATAAAGGCTGGCCACCGCTTAGGATTCAGCTCTTCAGCCTCCATCCATTTTTTCAAATTATCTAATACAGCTTTGATTTCCTCTTCCATTTCAGATGGCAAACCTGGTTTATTTTTACTATTCCGAGGTTTACTTTCGCGACCAAGTATCTGAGACATTGGCTGATAGAATTCTGACCACGAAGCTGAGTCTCGACAAAGCTCCATCAGCTCTTGCAAGTATGATAAAAAGGCTGGCCATCGATCATCTAGATCAAAAGCTAGGGCACGCGCAAGTAGGTTCGCAAGAGCATCCCCTTGCGCTTGGACTAAGCTCAAATTCAGGTGTTCTAGATCTGTGACTCCAGGGACTCTGTAACCTCCTAGCCAGAAAAGTCTTTCATAAGATCTCAACTTATCAAATAGGATCCGAACTTCATAGCGACTTAGCCACTCCCCATCGTCCTTAGGAGCTAGTAGGAGATCGCGAATGACCCTTTTCCTCCAGTTATCAACCTCAAAGGAGTCAACGATTTTAAATTGGCTGGCTAAACCAATAACCTGACCATGTCTGCGTAAGAAAATATCAAATAAGCCGTGCATGGTGGTGATAAAAAGGTAGCTTGATGACTGTAGAAACTCCACGGCCTCCGGATGTTCACTAATCGTATAAGCAAGAAGCCTTTCTCGTAATTCTTGGGTAGCTTTACGAGTAAATGTCGTCACTACCGTTTTCGGCCATCGCCCATTTTCCTTGTGGAAAGCAACAGCCCGACTCACTACCTCTTTTGTGAGATTAGTCGTTTTTCCGGCGCCCGCTCCAGCGCGCACAAATTCTTTTAAAGATTGAGATTCGGGTATCTGCATATAGCTTTCCAATCACAGTCTTCGCAAATTTTTTCGTCAAGAGGTTGTGTGTTCATGTCTCCCATCAAAATTTTACTCTGAATTTTTTTAACCAAAATTTTGGAGTCCTGAAGAATTTGCGACCACTGCCCTTCTTTTACTTTGGCCTTTTCAACAAAAATGTCTCGATATTCAGGTTCTACGATTCCGTAATTTTTTTGCAAATCGTTCAGTGTGTAAAACAGAGACCCTCCCACTGAAACCGGAGTTCCAGTGACAACCCCTTCAAGCAGAGCCCAACTATAGATAAGAAGTTGCAAATGCCCCTGCTTCAACCAAGAGGTGTATTGATGCAAACGATTGCCGCTAGATTTATAGTCAATGACGATACCCTGGCCACTAGGCGTTTGATCAATCCGATCAATCATACCGCGAAAGGGTATCCCCGCCTCTTCCTTTGAAAATAGCTCTGCGTCCTCAGGATTGGCTAAGAAACTTTTAAATCTTTTTTCCATAAATTGAGTTTTAATCTGCGGATGTTGTCGACGCCACTCTCCCTCCACATGCATAAAATCTCGAGTAAAGCGTAGATAAAAATGGCGCATCGATTCCCAAAACTCTTCTTGGTAAATTTCCATCTCTATTTCGAGGCGAGCCTGGTCAATAATTTTCAATAACTGCTCATCGTTCAAGGCCCATTGATTTTTGGCCACCATCAACTCGCAAATCTTATGATACAAAGTTCCACGAGTCATGAAATCCAAATCCAAATCCAATGACGGCAAATCACTCAATTTCAAGCCCCGAGTCGCAAAAAAAATAAAGGGGCACTGAAAGTAGGCCTCAAATGATGAGGCCGACAAAGATAGGTTTTTTAAAGAGACTGGATGCATAGTCACTTTACCCAGATCTCTTTTCATAAAGTGCAATAGCTGCTCAATTTGGTCTTGATCCCAATCACAGTCCACCGAAGGGTCATAAAGCTTTGCTTTGAGAACCTGGTCCCATCGACAACTTTCAGGGGCCTGCAAATGATGGTCTTGCCCCAACTCTATCACACTTTGCAACCAGTAGTAGGATGGAGATTGAAACCTTCCCGAAAAGTCTGTTTCCGAGTGAAGCCCTACCAAACTTTTTAGATCTTTTTTACCAAGCCATTGTATTGATTTTAAAACATGCCAGCGATCCGCATGGGGCAAATTAAAGCCAAAAAGCATTTTGATTGATTCGATATCTGCCCACTGCAAAGCTGTTTGTACACTTTCGACTAAATTGGCTTCAGAAAGACCAAGTAAAACCATATGCTGGAGAGGTTGATGAAAGGCAGCTGTCGGCGAGAGGACAAGAATGCCTTGCTGATCTCCCGGCTCTACTTTTTTCTCCTTTCGCACTATAAAGTACTCGAGAAACTCTAGCCATTTTTGCAAAGATAGCTCCTCTTTAACTAAGCGTAGGTCGTCAAACTGACTCACTAGATCGTCCCATAGAGTCAGTTGTTCCTTCGGAAAAAAAGCTTGTGACCAATACAAAAATTTTGAAAAACTCATTGTTTGACTGGGGTCCACCTCAGGGGGCAAAGAGTTCCGAAAATCTGGGTCACGTGAAAAATCTTGCGGAGAATAAATATTTTTAAACTGGTGCTTATAATCTTGATAAGATAAGAGAGGCTCAGAGGATTCTGAGAAAAAAACTTGAGTCCCGTCAAAAACCTGAGCTTTCGCCAAAGAGAAACGAATCTTTGAAATCCAACCTTGATAGACTTCAAACTGAGAATAAGTCGCTACCACATCTTTCTGACATGGAACGCCCTCAACAATGAGATGTTCACTTAAGGTGGGCCAATAGTTTTCGATGGCAGGCGATACAATAGCAATATCACTGGGTACAACCCCCATGTCCAGCCAACGCCTCACCTCCACCACGGCCTGTTTGACTTCTGATAACATAGTGGGAAGTTTTAAAAATCGCTTATGCCCAACCTGACTATGACTTTGATAATATTGGGCCTGACATCGATCAATGATCTGCTGATAAGGCTCAAGAATCTCACCAAGATCGGGAATAATGACTTCAACAAGGGTTTCTGGCGTTCGGCTTAGGTTAAGGATGAGTTCCGATTCAATATCATCAATATCCAGCCCTAAATCAAAAACCAAGTGGGGCTTTGTACTGGAAAATTCTTGATTGACCAACAGCCCCTTAATCCATTCTTCAGGGATAAGCTTTTTATCTAAAAAGGCGGACCATAAAAATTGACAGGCTTTGTACCACTGATACCAGCGTCCTTGAGCCTCTTGATTTTCAGAAAACCATTCTTCAATAACATCTTCGCCTTGGAAGTGACTCAACAAAGGAAGGATCTGTCCCATTGTTTGAAATATTTTTCCTCGATCTTTTGACGAAATAGGAAAAGCCTCTCCCGCAAGCTCCATCCATTTTTCAATGAAGAAAGGAGAGACTTGAGTCGACAACACTTGCCATTCGGGATCGATGCGAAAAAGACTACGCTTCCATAGCTCACTGGCGCGTAAAACCTGGTCTCCTGCAATCACGGAACCTCGATGTTTCCTCAGCTGCTCTTGCAACCAAAATTTTCCAGATAGATCACTCACTATCCAAGTGACCTCTTGCCCCAACCGCGGTGTCAGCACTTGGTTTTTTTCATCAGGATTTTTGAGAATATGAGCCTTTAGCATGAGTCTAGCAGTATAGGGTTTTCGATCGGGGAAACCTACCTGCGGGGCAGCGCGAGACTCATTTAGCGGCGAAGTTTTCTATTGTGGGATTTGATGGAAGGACGCTCCAAATCAAAAAGTTCAAAGCTCCCAGGGTCGATACCAAAATCCAAAGAGAATTGCAGCATATAGCGGCGATCTTCGAGCTGACCAGGATACTCTCCTAATTCTTGCCCATAGGTTGCCGCGTCGACCCGAAAAAACCAAAGGTCAAAACTAGCTCCTAGGGCATAGTAGCCTTGGTGAAGACCTGCACGCACATCAATCAAGGGCCAGGAGATTTCAACCCCCACTCCAATCTTTTTGCCAATCTGCATATCGCTGTCATTAAGGTAGCGAAAATCTAAGGCGGGCTTGATCGACATTAACAATGTATCAAAGGTTAATCCTAAGCCCAGAATATGTTCTTGTTGAGTTGGCGCAGGGGTGGCTTGACCAAGACCACCATAATACTTGGTATTACCCATATCTCTCCAAGTGAAAGCAATTGTAGGCTTCAAAGCTCCCGGAAAAGTCAGTGTGGCTCCCCAATCAAAGGCATAACCTGTACCCGTTTGTGAAAATTCATCTTGAATAGCATCAGAGCTTAAAGTGGCAATAGTAGAAACGCCAATAGGAATATGCCCACCAGTTCGAGTCACTCGCCGCCCCAACAATCCAATATCTAACATTTCTGGGATGAGGTTCATACCCCATCCAGCAAGGAAACCATAATCCACTCGATAGTTGGAATCGATGTTAGGAAATACCGGATTGTGCACATCAAATACGGCATCCACCAAACCATAGGCTCCAAAAGTCAGTCCACCAAAAGAGATCACTGATTTTCCCCCGGCATAGACGTTAACAGAGCTTCCATAAAGGCCACTAATGATACCATCGATGTCGCTAGAGTCTTCAGCAATGTCTAAATAATCTTGATAAGAGTCGTAAGTATTTGTACCCAATGCGGCATCAAAAAGAGTCCATTGGAAGGCTTTCATTTTGGCCAGGCCCGCCGGGTTATAGAAAACAGAGTCCGTATCATTCACTATAGCGGTGAAAGCATTTCCCATCCCTAGGGCACGAGTCGATAACCCGATATCTGCTGCAAGCAGACTCTGTGAAAAAAGAAAAATGCAAAAAAGAAAAAGCTTCTTCAACATATCTCCTTAGGGGGGGCAAGCACCAATAGGATTGGCTATGGCACAAGTTGTAAAATCACTTCCACAAGAATTGATCCCGATATCGCTAGAACCTATCGCTATACGCAAGGCCCAAACCTCGGTAGCATTGAAGCTTGCTGGATCTGTATTTGTACAAAAGCGAGCGAGGTTAGGATCAAGAGCACAAATTGCAGTGATGTCAGCTCCTGCATCATCAACAAATCCTGTGCCGACCTCAGCAAGGCTCAGCATCATATTGGCCAGTCCACTACCAATTTGTCGCACCCATGTTTCTGGAAAATCTGTATTGTCACATTGACTAAAACCGGCATCGGCTATTCCATCGTCATCAGTATCTGCTAGCGAGCTCAAAATCGTCCCCATCTTAGCAAAACTGTTAAAAAGCATGAGCATATTTTCATCACCATTACGAGCGGAAGGCGCACCAATATTACTGAGGATACCCTCAGCAATAATACAATCGTCGGAATCAGTAATCGCGGCTCCAGGAAAAGAACTCATCAAGGTTCCAAAAACGGTCGCCGACCCTATATTTTGCACATTATTAAGAAGGGGGAAAAATTCGAGCCCACAGCGGCCAGAGTAGGCTGAAGCGTAAATTGATCTACGCTCTTCATTGGCTAAAAATGTAGGGTCCAATGATTCTAAAAGGATAATCGCTGCTGCATAGTCCCCTTTATCGATTTCCATTTTCGCTTGAAAAAAAACAGCTTCAGGAGTGTCCTTCTTTGCCAATTCATCAAAATAATTGGTTGAGCAACCTAGGAAAATAAAGAAGAAGATTAAAGTAATTCCATTTCTCATGGTTAAAACCTCATCGCAAATTTAAAAATACCGCGACGATCTCTCTGTTCAAATCCATTCACAATGATGGGCTCTGAATAGGTCGCCATTTGAAATTGTAAAAAATCAGTAGAGTACTCCAGACCTGCGGTCCAATCATTTTGATGGTAACCGGCCCGAAAAAAGTAGGCATCCCATACGTTAACTTCCATTCCTATATGGGTGCGGTCCATATGGTCATCAACATTTTTGGTATCAAGAAGATTCGTGTATTCTACTGTAAATGTAGCGCGGCTATGATTAGAAAGTATCGGGAATATCGCAAAAGCTGCATCAACAGATTGCTCAATCGGAGCCGGATCACCATTGTTACCCATTCCAAAGATCCCACCACCTGTTGTGAAAGAGGTGTGCCCCACATCGCGAATATAAACTGTGAGGGTTGGTATCCAAAACCAAGGACCAGCTAGGGTCAGGCCGCTATCCAAACCGACACCAAGGCCTTCGCTAGCAAAGGCACTCAAATCGAGAGAGTCCGTAGAAGGATCAAGAACTCCATGGTACTGCACGCGATTGATCATCTTGCCAGTAAAACCCCATTTAATCCGACCTCCCCAAAAGCGAAGGTTATAGCCAAGAACTAAACCATAGTCGTTAAGATAGTTGTAATCGTAAGTCCCATCACTATTGCGCTGAGCAAGGACCTCATATTTTCCCAAAAGGCCAACGCCAAAATTGGGAACAACGACGGAAGGAAAAATCTGAGATTTGAAATAGTAGGGCTGGTTTGGGTTGCGCGAAAGCTCATCATAGAGATCCTGCGGGCTCACCGAGCCAAGGCCTAGTGTTCCCGAAAGCACGTCTGTGCGATTGGCTGATGCTGTCACTTCAGGATCAACAACCGTAAAAAAATAGTCTCGCAATTTGCCAAGACCATTGGCATTAGAGAGGACAGAGGTTTCATCGTTGACGACAGCGATGCTAGCACCGCCCATCCCCATTTGACGAACACCGCGATAAAACTCAAAGTCAGCAAAAGCGGACTGTGCAAACAATAACAAAATGAAAATATATATCTGTCTATTCATCGATCTCTTCCTTGAAATCCTATCTATAGATCGGTTCATCTTCGTTTCAACTTGAGAAATTCAGTAAAGACTAGCCTCAACCTTAGTCCTAAAAAAAATCCATAGCCGAGGCCACTTTTATCTCTTAAAATGTATCTATATTATTTCAACGGAGGAAATATGCAGAAATCAGCGATCTTTGCTGGCCTGATGGTTTTAGTTTTTATTGTGGGCGGTTGTGAAGATGACAAGAAGTCCAAACTTTTTAAAACCCAAGTGTGTATTAATCAATCCACACCTGCGACGGTCGCTGGTTGTTCTTCACTTTTAGGTAATACCACTGGGAAGCAGGCTGCAGCTCTGCGCTGTTCAATTAAATTCATTGAGGCCGGTGTTACTGAAAGCCAAATCATCACCGCCCTTGAAAACATTGATGATCAAAACGCGGGTCAAGACCCAACCTCTGCTGCAGTAAACTCTATCAAAATGAATACTGTCGCTGACTCTACAGAGGCCCGTCAATATTGTGATGAGTCCGAATCAGAAGCCCTGATCGCACTTTCTTATATCGCCCATATGGCAACAATCATGTCCATTGGTTTAGCCAGCTTGAATTCTGATCTTGAAGCGGCAATTGCCAGCTTCGATCCCAATAGTCCTCCCGGCGACCTGGATCAAGCGGCCCTAGGACAAACGGTTATTGATAGCCAACAGAGCTTATGCGATACAAAGAATGGAATGCTCAAAGACTCTGAAGCCTGCGGTAACATCAACAAGGCCATTGAGTGCGGTGCTGGTGACAGTAGTGCTGTAGCCAACGCCATGATTTACTTTTCTAAGGATGGCACTAGCGTCACTGACGCCTGCCCTTAAGAAATTCTCATCGAAAATTCATAAGGGGCTTTTGTTTGCCACTAATGATCAGCCCCTTTTCAACAGAGTTAAAACCCCTTTTGCACTAGACTCAACGGCAAAGGTTACGACCTCAAGGGAGACACAGAAAACAAATCTGATTATATAAAAAAAGGCGCTTGATCTGCGCCTTTTTATTTGTCCTAATTTTGTGAAAAAATTAAACGCTACGAAGCGAGTAGTATTCCGCAAAAAGGTTAGATGAAAATCCGAAAGGAATGTAAGCCGTTCCAGGAACTTCTTTCACGACTCCAACCGTCTTACCACCCTTATCTTCTTTGGAAAGGTAATCAGGCACATCCAAGCGAGGAGCATCTTTGCATTGAACAACACATTGGTGCTCATAGGACTTATCCTTAAGAGAGATCTCATCACCAAGCTTTAGAACGGCAGAACCCACATTTACCTTTTGACCGTTCACAAGAACATGACCATGGCTCACCATCTGACGAGCAGCACGAATGCTAGGAGCAAAACCAAGACGAAAAACAGCATTGTCCAAGCGAAGCTCAAGAAGACCAGCCAAAGAATCAATCCAGTTTTTCGTAGCGTTACCTCGTTTTGCATCACGGATAAAACGACGAAGTTGCTTTTCGCGAATTCCGTAATGGAACATCACCTTCTGCTTTTCTTCGAGTTGCAAAGCATAGTTAGAAAACTTTTTTCTTTTGTTACCATGCTCTCCCGGAGGATAAGGGCGGCGCTCAAGGGCTCCAGCTTTACCTAAACCAGGGAGTTCAGTTCCCAGACGACGTTGAATGCGAAAACGGGCTTTACTCTTGTCTTTACTCATTATTGATCCACTCCAAATGTTTTAAAGTGGTGTTTTATTACATACATATAGCAGGATGTCACATAAAAAAATGGGCAAAAAAGAGGCCCTGGCAAACATCGCCAGGGCCCAGTCAAAATTATAAGTGTATGAAATTACTATGATTTCAGAAGTCTAAGCTCATGGTCGTCATATAGCGGCGGTTCTGGATTCGCTGGTCGGCAATCCCCACGTCTTCGCCATAGGTGGCCAAATCCAACTTAAAGATCCCAAACTCACCCGTAAAGCCCAGGGTTGGGTAGCCCTGATTGAGACCAGCCCTCCAGCCTCCACGCCACCAAGAAAAAACCTTCCACTGAAACTCAATCCCCATGTGAAGACCCTTCATAAGATTCCAATTTGGGTGCAGCATATCGCGAATATCAAAAGCGAGCTTACTGCTCCAAATCCACCAATCGGGCAGCTCAATGGAGCTGCCAATGTCGATCACGCGGTTCAACCTTTGTGGACTCCCGGTCTGGTCGCCGATGAGTTTCAAATTACTAAAGTATCCATAGTCCCCAATGTTGCGAATCACGATCCCCGCACTGGGGTTCCAACGCTCCCATGGGCCCTTCCATAAAAAGCCCACATCAGCATCCAAAGTCATCCCTTCCTTAGCATTTTTTTCGTTAAACACTTCATCGTTGAGGGCAATGTTAGCCACACTCACTAGCTCATCGACATTCATTCTGTAGATAAGCTTTCCAGTCACCCCAACACTGAAAGCGCCTTTATCTTTCCACTTATTGATTTTCCAATTTTTAGTAAAGGCAATGGTGGTATCCTGAATAGCTACTAAATTGATGGCTGGCCCCACCGACTTATCAATTCTCATATCAATAGAAAGGTCGGTAGGAATGATTGCCAATCCCCAGCTGGGTCTCGCCCACAAAAACCCTAGAGATGGTAAGCGAAGGGAATAGTGCTTGCCATAATTCTTTGCTAATAAATCGGTAATCTGCTGAACTTCGTTGGTTTTATCATTTCCAGCCTTATCGACTTCGTCCATCAAATCAAGAAAGTCGGGGTCTAAATCTGCTTTTAAAAACCAGTTGGATTCCCCTTTTTGCAATTGGCTTAACCCCGCAGGATTGTAAAATATGGCTGTATTATCATCGGCCACAGCAACAAAAGCATTACCCATTCCGACAGCTCGAGTCCCTTCAAATCCACGACGAATTCCAAAATATAGGGACTCTGCATAAGCAGAAGATGAAAATAGCAAAGCCATCAGCAAACACCGAAAAAAAGTCATCCGTAACCTCTTGTCTTTAAATTAGGTTTCATTGTCCTGAAAATCTTCTTTTGCGGCAAGTTCAAAAGTCTCTATAATAGAACCATGAAATGGTTTCTCTTTTTATTTTTTACATCTTCCCTCCTATCTCCGGCCTCCGCCGCCGAAAAGTCAGACTACTGGTATAAAGTCGAGCCAAAAACTAAAGAAGAAAAGAAAGAGAAAAAAGAGTTTTATCCCTACGATAGTTTGGAAGCCAAGGGTCAAAAGCAACAGTTCCGAGAAGTGGGTTTTTGGTCGCGTGGACCCAAACTGACGGTGGGCCTTGGCTATTTTTTCGATAAAGAAGTTTTTTAAAATGGAAAAATCAATCGCTGGTTTACGAGTATAGAAATTAGTTTTCGCAACCGATTGTGGCATCGATGGATGGCTGGCGGACAGCTCTTACAAAACAACTCCTTCTTGATGTCTGCATCCTGGCACTATATGCCCTCGCGAAAAGCCACTCGGATTTACTATGGAGTGGGAGGGGCCCACAAATTGATTTCGGAAAAAGAATTCCGCTCTCTGTTTGAGTGGGATCAATATTACATTACTGGTAGCATTGGCTTGGAAAGTCTCCTTTCCCAAACCAGGGGCTGGCGTGGTGAAGTCAAAGCCTACCTAGCTTCCGGAGATTATGCCTTTCACCTATTGATTAGCTATATTTGGAGTCTATAGTTGCTTTCCAGGCAAGCACTCTCTCACGAAGTTGATCCACATCCCCATCATTTTCAATGACAAAGTGAGCTTTTGTTTTTTTCTGCTCTGGGTCCATTTGAGTGGCCATTCTTTGTTTAGCCTCTTCCTCTGTTAAACCCTTGCGATCCACCAAGCGCTCAAGACGAAGTTTGTCGGGCGCTATCACTAAAAGGATCGCATCAAATTGATCTTCGAGTTTGTTTTCAAAAAGGAGAGGAACGTCATAAACAGCCCAATGATACCCAGCGGATTCCAGGAGAGCCCTCTTTTCAGCAACTTTCTTTTGAATCAAGGGATGCAAAATCCCCTCGAGAACCTCCCTCGACTTCTGACTAGAAAAGACCTTCTCCCCCAGCTTCCTACGATCGATTTGGCCGTCCTCGCCTAAGATCCCATTCCCAAAGTAATTCAAAATCCGGTCTTGCTCGATCCGCAGAGCCTGATGGGAGATCTGGTCCGCATCTATAATCGGGATAGCTTGCTCCCTAAGTACGTTCGCGACCGTTGTCTTGCCACTGGCAATATTACCTGTAAGACCTATCCATTTCATGAAGTCAGAATGACACAAAGTAGGGCCATTGAAAATATAACTAACCTAAGGTCTAGTAAAAAAACTTCAATTCTTTTAGGGATATGCCGATAGGTTTCTGTCGAGGATATAGTGAATAATAATTACGAAACTTTTGGTAATTACGTACTTTTAGAAAAGCTGGCATCCGGTGGTATGGCTGAGGTTTACCTAGCCAAAAAAATTGCCGCGGGTGGAGTGCAGAAGTTCGTCGCCGTTAAAAGAATCCTCCAACAGTTTTCTGACTCTGAAGATTTTATTCAAATGTTTAAAGCTGAGGCTAAAATCGCGATTAACCTCTCCCACAGTAATGTTGTCGCTATTTATGATTTTGGTACTCAAGATGGACAGTTCTATATTGTCATGGAGTTTGTCGAAGGTCGAAACCTGCGCCAAGTTCTCAATCGCATGAAAAAAAATAACAAATATCTATCCATTGCCCAAGTGGTCCACATTACTAAACAAGTCGCAGCAGGCCTCGACCATGCCCATCGCTGCATTGACCCCACCACCGGCCAGCCCCTTAACATCATTCACCGTGATATGAGCCCACAAAACGTGATGCTCAGCTTTGAAGGGGAAGCCAAAATTGTGGATTTTGGTATTGCCAAAGCCGAGACTCAAATTGAGTCCACTCGTGCAGGAACTCTCAAAGGGAAATTTGGCTATATGAGCCCCGAGCAAGTTGAAGGCCAAGTGATCGACTCTAGAACTGATATCTTTGCCCTTGGGATTATGATTTGGGAGATGCTAGCCAATCAAAGACTATTTTTAGCAAATAGTGAAATCAACACCCTTCGAAAAATTCGAGAGTGTGATGTACCAAGTCTACGAAAAATCAATCCCAATATCCCCAGCGAACTTGACCAAATTGTGCAAAAGGCTTTGAAGAAAGATAAATCTCAACGCTACCAAACTGCGGCAGAGCTCAGCCGAGACCTCCAAGGTTTTCTCAGTCGATTTGATCCTGATTTTTCCGTACAAGATTTTGGTTCTTTTATTAAAAGTCTTTTCTCTGAAGAAATTATTGAGATTCGCAAGAAACAAATCGTCTACTCTCAAGTGACTGTAGCGGCATCAACTGCGAACCATGACAATGAGCGCACTGAAGTCGTAACCCAAACCCATTCGACCTTGATTGACGACATTTCATTTGATGAAATGTCTTTAAATACAATCACTAAAAGTCAGCAACAAGAAAACACCGGGATTATTCGACAACAAAAAGTAGCCGGACTTGATTTTTCAAATGCGGGTGTGGATACCAAAAGAAAGTTACAACTCGTTAAAAGAGAGGGTTCCGACCACAGTAAGCAGCTTGGTCAACATACCTTTACCCAATCGCACACTTTGACCACAGCAAGACGAAAAAAGAAAAATGGTGATACAGCCGTACTCACAGCCATTTTTGCGATTAGCTTTGTCCTTATTCTTTTCGCTTACTTAAATAAGTTTCATCCTCAATTTAAAGCGAATTTTTGCCAAAGCGTTCCTATTACTGGCTTCTGTGAAACAACTTCGACCCAAGTGGCAAGTAGCGGAGAGGTTTTAAAGATTCAATCCAGCCCAAGTGGTGCTGCTGTCTACGTAAACCAACAGATGGTCGGCAAAACCCCACTCGAAGTGAAAGTGAAATCTTTACCCTTTACTTTAGGTTTACGCCGCTCTGGCTACAAATCTCATATTGAAGAAATTGCAGCTATCCCCGACAGTGGGGCCATTGGAGTCAACCTTAAAAAAGTCCCCTCTGGTTGGCTTATTGTTCGCTCTGTTGGTGCTGAAATTTACGTGAATGGCTTTAAAGTGGCTTCAGGGCAAAAAGTCTCAGTGCCTGCTAACAGTGATATTCATGTGAAAGCGATTAGCTCTATTAATGGCAAATATACTGAAGAATATGTAAGCGTAAAACCTGGCGCTATTCATAGTATGATAATTACTCCACCCACTGGAAATTAAGTTGATAATCCTCTCATTGTTGTCTAAGAAGGCTGCATAGGAGATTTCATGACTCTGCTTAGCCGCTTTGTAGAAAATGTAGAATTGCGACCAAAAGCACAAGCGGTCATTTATATTAAAAAACGTCAGACCTATCACCTCAACTGGCAGCAAGTTTTTGACTTCTGTGAAAATTATTTTTTTGGACTTAAAAAACTTGGGGTCAGAAAAGGCGACTCTGTGGCTCTTTATAGCGACACCTGTAAAGAGTGGGGATTTCTTGATATTAGCCTCCTCGCCCTCGGTGCAAAAACGGTCCCACTTTACCACTCTAGCAATACTGAGGACGTGGATTTTATTCTTAAGGACTGTCAAGCTGAAGTGGTTATTGTTGAAAATGAAACTCTGCTAAAAAAGCTGCAAAAAACTTCGGCTTATAAAGACCAGGTTAAAAAAATTGTTATGATTCACCCTCTTTCTACTAAAGATGAGAGGGTCTTAAGCCTGCAGGATCTCGTGACCTCCGACCACTCTGGTGATTTTAAACAAGCTTGCCAGGATGTTCAGCTAAAAGACGAAGCGACGATCATCTATACCTCTGGAACCTCAGGCACCCCTAAAGGGGTGCTCCTTTCCCATCAGCAAATTTATAGCGGCGTATCTGATGTCTTTCCCTTACTTGGGGTTACTCACAACGACGTGACTTTAACCTTTCTTCCCTTTTCCCATGTTTTGGGACGAATGGAGCTATGGGGCAGCTATTTTTGTGGCTATACACTTGGATACGCAGAGTCGGTGGATCGCATTCGCAGAAACCTTCCACAAATTCAACCCACAGTCATTGTGGGTGTTCCTCGTATCTTTGAAAAGATCTATTATGGAATTCAAGCCCAAGTAGAGATTTCAGAAACGCGCTTAAAAATTTTCAACCAGGCTTTACAGGTTGGAATGGAAATGGCTCAATGCCGACGGGAGCATCGAGCTCCATCAATGGCATTGGCTCTAAAATACCAATTGGCTAGACGACTTGTTTTAAAAAATATCGCCAATAAGTTGGGCGGGCGTTTACGCTTTGCTATTTCGGGAGGCGCCCCTCTCGACCCAGAAATCGCTCGATTTTTTGAGGCCTGTGGGCTTCCTATTCTTGAGGGCTACGGACTCACAGAAACCACAGGCCCTGTCTTTGTAAACACCCTATTTGAAAGTCGCTTAGGCCGAGTTGGCAAAGCCATTGGTGACACCAAGGTTCGTTTTGCTGAGGATGGCGAAATCTTAGTCCACGGCAAAAAAGTCATGGTCGGCTATTACAACAGCCCAGAGGCCAGTCGAGACGCTTTTACTGAAGACCACTATTTTAGAACCGGAGATATTGGCGAACTTGATGAAGATGGTTTTTTGAAGATCACAGATCGCAAAAAAGACTTAATTAAAACAGCGGGCGGGAAATTCATCGCACCTCAAAAACTACAACAACTATTCTCCATTTTTCCATTGATTGGGCACGTGCATATCCACGGGGACAAGCGCAAATATGTGGTGGCCCTCATTACACTTGAGCGGGACAGCCTTCTTGATTTTGCAAAAAAGCACAATATCAAAGATGATGATTACAACTCTCTATGCAAGAATCCTTTGGTTGAAAAGCGGGTTCGTGAAATTGTGGCCGAGGTTAACCAGCAATTAGCTTCCTTTGAAACCATCAAAAGATACATTGTGCTTGATCATGAATTCACTGTTGAAAACGGAACCCTAACCCCTTCACTAAAAATGAAGAGGAAGGTGATTGATGAACGCTATATGGATGAACTCGACTCTCTTTATCTATAAACAGATTCGAATGTCACTTTGAGATCTGCAGAACCCACGTAATCAATTTCTAACTCTTCAGAAATTCGAATCGCATTTGCCACAGGATCGTAAGTCCACCCCTTTTGCCCTTGCGGAAGATCGACCCCAGCGTAAGTCACCCGTAAGGTGTTGAGCACAGGTAAAGAATCAAGGTAAATGGTAGACACTCCACGAACAATTTCTTGCGCAGCTTTGGCTAGACCCGTTCCGTAATCTGTAGAGCAAAGCTCAAAAATACCACCGCGAAACTCGTTAATAGCCTCTTTAATTTTGAAAGACCCTCCCGGCTGGTCTTCGTGTTGACACCAGCTAGTGGTTAGAGTCTCAACAAGGGCCCCTGTCAAATGAACCTTATTGCGATCATAGTTCTTAAGTTTTAAAAGAAACTCAATAAATTCTGATGAACTATAAAAGCTCTGATCTTCCGTATCGGTGACAAATATAATGGCTAGGTGGGCATCATCTCTGTAGAACCCCTTATTATAATTATCCACCACAGGCGGCGTAAGCCCCATGATAGCAATGCTAAAGAACTCCTCTTGGGAAAGAGACCCCGTACCTACATTTAAAAAGCTGTTGAGTAAGGATTTACCATTAGGGGTGTTGCGCTCTACATAGTTCACCCCATTTTCCATCACCAACCGTCCACCAAAAGACTTTGAACCAGTAAAAGTGGGACTCGCCGTCATTACACCAATATGATAGTCAATGAATCGGCTTTTAAAAATCTCGTCAACAAACAAAGCTGAGTTAACTCCCATGTTGGTCTGTTCTTCATCCATACTAAAGGAGTCATCAACAATAAAAAGAATATCCACTGCAGGATTAAAGGTGACATCTTCAAGTCCCTTATCAATGATCTTTTTTTCTTTCTCAGCCGGAATTAATTTTTCACCTGGATCGGCTTGACAACCAAGGGCCAACAAAGCCAATCCCACAGCGATAATACGAGTGATCTTCACAGTTTTTTCTCCTTACCGCTTTGGCAACCTTTAGCAATGTCCACACGGTAGTTGGAAAGCTCATCAAACCAAACTTCTCCCTCAAATGGAAACTGAACGGTGTCTTTGGCCTGGCTCCCAGTACTCCCCTTTTTTACACTAGCGGTTTTACCCTGGGTATCTTCAATCACCCGTTCAGCCATGGCCAACTGCTGAATCAATTCGGCTTCAACAATCTGCATCTTCTTGAGGATATCGCCAATCTCTTGCACTTCTTGCTTGGCTAGTTCCTGCATACGCCCAAGGGCTGCCGTGTAACTCACGCGAGCCCTGGATTCGATAGCTTTTTTAAATTTTTCCATCTTGGCTTGAAAACCCACTTGGGCTGTTCCACCGCTGAGAGAGCTCGAGTAAAGTTTACGAGCCACGTCAGCTTCATGGGCCAATTTCTTTTCTCGTTGGACGAGATAAAAGAGGGATTCATCACGAGTTGAATATCTAGGCACTTCACTGCCATAAGCACCCAAGGCTGGCATTTGAGTGCGAGACTCCTTCAACAGAGAGAAAAGCTTTCGCGTCGCCTGAGACTCTGGTGTTTTTTGCATGAGCAACATGCGTTGGGCTTTGCTTTGAAAACGATTGCGAAATTCCTTAAGCAACTTGCTGAGTTCGGTGTAGTCACAAGTTTTGAGTTGAGCAAGGCTAGTTAAGTAGAAGGTTTCTGGGCCCACGTCAGCAGTAAAATCTTTCGCCAGTAACGTTTGCGAAATCGCTAATGTGTTCTGAGGCTGACCCAAGCGGATATAGGACCAACCAATTTCTTCCTGAGCTTCAAACCAGTAGTCCGATTTCTTTTCAACCTTCCCATAGTACTTGATGGCATCATTGAGAAAACCATTTTGGTAAAGAAGGCGCGCTGCTGTTAGATTCATTAAATTTTGTGAAACAGGATTGTTTTCCGTCACCGTCTGCAAGTGCTTCAAAAGTTTTGCGGCCTTAACATCCTCCCCTTCAGAAATTAAAGAGGTTACGTACTGCCACTCACTCCAATTGCGCTCCCAAGTCCCTTTCGTCGTTTTACGCAAAAGGGCTTCCCACTGAGCCGCTGGTAGATTCTTATCAAAGCGACGAGATAAAATGGTGACTTCCGCAGCCACACCAAAGACATCTGTCCACTGAGAGTTCCATTGAACATTGGTATAGGTCCACAAATCTTCATTTTCTTGCATGAGCCCCTGCCAGAGACGCATCAACCGCTTATTCACCTGGGTGGGTTTAGCTTCAAAGAGAGTCTCTACACCAACAACTTCGAGGCCATTCTTATAAAGCAAGTATCCATAGAGAGCTCGGCCATTAGCAGAGTTTGCAAAGGAGGTTCCTGAAAAAGCCGACGGCCATTGAAAAAGAGCCTTATCAAATTTTTGCTCATTCATGAAACCAAGAAAAATATTTTGCTCAGCCGTGGGATAAGGAATCAAAGCATTCAGCAGGCTTTCCTTTTTAACCACCGCCAAACCGTCAGAGTCGGCTTTACCGTCGAGCACGTCAAGGAGGTTGTCTCCATGGGCCAACGGACTTATGAGTAAGATGAAACTTAATAATAACTTCTTCATAAAAAATCCCCTAAAGCATGTAGCCCAAAGAAAAACTTGCCAAAGTGGCATTGATGTCAGTAGCACCAGTGATTCGCTCCACTTGGTAAAAGCGTTGGCGAAGTTCAAAGCGACTGGTGATGTGCTGTGATATCCAAAGTCCAAAACCTGCGCCCACTGAGTAGGTGTCTTGTTGGCCGGATTTCAAATCAATCTTCCCGTAGGTTCCAATTCCATAAACATCAAAATGCAGGACTGTATAGTCGAACAAATTGATTTTCCCATAGATGGGCGAAAAGTTAACCAAAAGCTCATAACCTTGCTTGGGTTGATCAACATCGGGAATCAAGCCATCACTATCAATCAAATAGCGTCCCTCTTTGCTTAGGCTATTAAAGGCTGTAAAGTAACTTAAACCGGCTGACCAAAATGGGTTGATATGAAGGTGATAATCAAGGCCTACCGTTTGGGTGTTTAAGTAAGCGTCACCACCAATCACATTGGCATAAGTCGGCGAAAGTTCATTGCGCCAGCGGCGGCCCACAATACGATCTTGCACCACTTTGACTTTTTTATCGGGCTGCAAAAGTTTAGCTCGGTTGATGAGCACATCGTTGCCACCCAAAGAATCAAAATCCTTCATGATGTCGCCGTGAGCAAAAGGAGA
Organism: Bdellovibrionales bacterium; assembly: GCA_020435205.1. Lineage (GTDB taxonomy): Bacteria > Bdellovibrionota > Bdellovibrionia > Bdellovibrionales > JAGQZY01 > JAGQZY01. The sequence continues at coordinate 77,497 of JAGQZY010000002.1, forward strand.
CACTAAAAATAAAATAACTAGAGTTAATAATTTCTTCATCACCATCTCCTCAGTTCACAACCGTGATATCAAAGCTTTCTTTTTTCGGGATGCTTTGCTTGACGTTGGGATTGTCAATCTCGTTCTTCCCTAAAACTTCCATGGTTGTTGTTCCCTCTTTTTCCGGGGTCCACTTGATCCAGCAAGTGGCGCGGAAAGGACCAGGATCACAATAACAATCGGCAATGCCATCAAGGCGAGAGCAATCCGTGATCCACTGACCAGTCACTCTCCCTTCACTTTTTACATCCGCAATAGTGAAACTATAGGAGTTAAACTGACCTTTTTTAAACTCAATACTGTCTTGCTTAAAAAAGCGAGGAGCTTTGAGCTCAGTGATGACAGAAAATTCCGATTCGAAAGCTTCAGACTCAGCGCCATACTCTGAGTAAGCAATAAAGTTAGCAAAAAGGATCTTATCCGAGGGAGTCACCTCAGCCCCAATGAGGTTCAAAGTGACCGGGAAAGACCAGCGCCCTGGAACATTGGGATCTTGAAATCCTTCTTTCTGATATTGCAGATAAGGGGTGGCATTTTCTGAGCCCGAGGTGCGATTGACAACAGCGAGCACAGGGCTCCGACTGGAAACCGCATCGTCAACGATAACCTCAAACTGGTAGGCCTTTCCTTCTTTGTAAGGCCCCTTATCACCCTTGACTTCAAGGATGCTTGGACGTGCCGTATTCGCTCTAAGGACATTAATCGACGTACTTTTTCGGTACTCATGAGTGATGCCATCAAACTCTAAAAGAGCCACAATGGTTAAAGGTGTGCGAGTGATCAGGCGGCCGGCAAGAACATAACCTTTCGGCGGTGTCCAGTCGATTTCCATTTTTTGCTGATCAAAAACGGCACCAGGAAGCTTTTCTTGTAGACCCGGAATATCAAAACTAACAAGTTTATACTCAGGGTGAGTCAGGCGATAGCCAGTTTTAATGACTCTTTTCTCATCTTCCTTAAAATCATAAAATTCATCGAGCTCAATAAAAATCGCTGTCTGAATCGGAGGAACGGCTTTGGGCTTACTCCCCTGCTTTACCGCATTTTTAATTTGGTCCGGATCGCCAGAAAAAGGATCTTGATCCCAGCCATTTTGGCAAGCTACCAAACTGAAAGTCGCCATCAAAAGGATGATCTTCTTTAACATATCACTCACTCCTCTTAACTATGTCCAGTTCTCTTCAACAAGAACGGATAAGAGACAGGAACTTCCTGTCGGTTTTCTGGAAGTGGAAACTTCCAGGTTCTCAAACGTCGCAAGATGCAATCTTCAACAGTTTGGTTATTTAATGATGTATTCTTTACGGCAGCGGTTTTTACGGAGCCATTAGCATCGATCACCCAGCGAACCGCAACTCGACCGGCCAAAGTGGAATCAAGTTGCAAACCCTGCTCGTAACAAAAGCGAATTTGTCCTAAGTTGCGGCGAACCACATCAGCGATCAAGTCTGAACTTAAACCGCCGTCCACAGTTGCCTCCGATGGGATTGGAATCAGGGAAGCCCCAGTTGAACCGATTAACGAGACAGAACCGAAACCGGCCTTACCGCCACCTTTACCAGAAGTGCCGTATCCGCCGCCACCTTTGATGTTGTGACCAGCGCCCAAGGGTGCTGCAACTAAACCCTTGGCATAAATACTGGTTTGCACTCCGCCACTGCCTTTGCTACCGCCAAGGCCAGGACCCGCCGTCGCTTTCACAGCACCAAGATCCAAGCCACCCTTTTGCTTACCCTTGCTCAATTGGCCAAGAGCCGCCAAAGCACCCCGGCGCTTCCACCCTTGCTTTTTGGTTTGAGTCACCTTGGTTGGTTTTTGAGTATTTGTGTTTAAACTCACAGAACGTCGTTGAACTGTTTTGGGAAGATTCAGCTTTTGCCTTACAACCTTCACAATTTCTTTCTTCTTTTCCTCTTTGATTTCTTCGGCAATCTCATGGGTCGGCGCAAATACATCAGTCATCAAATAACCGAAAAGAAGATAGAAGAAGATGGAAAACAAAATGGCTTTGCGTGCCCCTGAAAAATCGTACTCTTTGTGCTCTTGAGTCTTAGGCTCAAGGGCTTGGGCCTCAGAGACCGAAAGATAGCCGAAATCACCAACAGCCACCTTTTGTTGCTCTAAGCGGGCTGCAGGGATTTCCTCCAGGACTTCATAGGGAATCTGCTTTTTGTTAAACGGAGTGAGGGAGCTAACCACTTCCACGCGTTTAGTGTCTTTGCGAAAGAGTGTCCAAACCTTACCCGGTTGGGTCCACGGAAAAACGCGGACCACTTCTCCAGATTTATTGAGCAATACGAGATTTTTAGACATAATAACCTCAGTTCCTTTTTGCCGATTTTTTAATTCGATCTTTAAAATCTTTGCGGACTTCAAGAAGGGCATCTAAAACCTTATCTTGCTCAACCGTGACGACCGCCTCATCAGAAAAGTGATGCTTCCCTTGCACCAAAATTTCGTCAAAAGAAACCTCTTTACCCGTTCGCGCTTTTGGCTTGTTGGCAGCTGGCTTCTCCTTGGGAGCCGCAAAGGCACCCATTGCGAGAAAAATAGAAAACATGATCATATAGGATTTCATCATTGAATACTCCCTTGCTCAAAGCCTTGGTCCACCATTTTCAAACGACTATTTAAATAAATAACCATAGGTCGGTAACCCCTTTGGGTTTCTAGCTCAATCAAACGTTGCAAAGCACTCTTATCCAGAGGATTTCGCTTAACCTCTTGTCTTGCTGTTTCTAGCAAACCAAAAGATGGCATTTTTCTCTGCATGCGCTTGCGGTAAATAATATTAAACAGGTCTTTTTTCTCGACCACCGCGATGTTGCGGATCTTTTCAATCTGTGGCCCGAGGATCGACTGCACTTCAATGGGACTCGAATGAAAGTCAGCATAAAGTTGATCAATAGCAGCCTCATTCTTCCAAAGTTCAGCCAATTTGAAACCAATCTGATCCGCTTTCTCTTTATAAGGAGCTGCTTGCTGGGTCAAAATAGACAAATACTCTTGTTGCTCCTCATCGCTCAAACCTTGTGGCATGGGAAGAGCCAATAAATCCTCATAAAATTTCGTGTATTGCTTTTGCAAATCAGTGAGGAACAAAGTTTGCGCTAACCAATCTTTGGTTTCTGTCGCCTTTTGAATGGTTTTCTCAAAAGCTGTGATGAGGGCCACACGTTTTTTAATAGAACCCGCTACTCGGCTGCTGCGACCGTCGAGTTTATGGCTTTCTAGCTTAGCCACATCCTTAGCCCCCTGATCAAGAAGCAAACTGCGTGTGACCACAAACCCAACGGCCGTTTTGTCGAGATCGTAGCTCTTGAGGATTTTATTGAGCTCAGCCATGGACTTTTGGTTGCTATAGATTTCAAGGACCAAAGAGGCAAAGAGCGGCTTATCCTTTTGCAAATGCTGCACACAACCTTTGAGAGGTCCGTCGATCTTCTTCTTGTCTTTGATCAGCTTAACACAAATTGGTAGGGCCGTTTTGTCGTCGTTGGTTGAGCTAATGTACTTGATATAATAATTATCTGACTTCTTTTCAGCCAAATCTGCTAAACGAGCAAGCTCTAGCCACTTACCCGTGTTCAACTCTTTGTAGCTATTTAAAGCTTGTGCAAAATTCAATTGAACCTCGCTCACCCACACCTTGTTTTCAAGGGCAAACTGGCGATCTTCTTTGGAAAGAGCCTTAAAGCTGAGAAGCTTGTTAAGGGACTCATTCATCTCTGGGAACTTTTTAAGTTTGCGCGCCAAAATCACTCGGTTGCGGTGGAAGGTGATCTTTTCCTTCTCACTAGCACTTTTTTCGTCAAAGCGATTGAGAGTCACCCATGCTTGATCCAAGCCCTGGTCGGTTTCAGAAAGCTTAGCCGTTTGCGAAAGTACGGACTGGCTCGCGAGTCCTAGGAAACGAGTTCTTTGCTTAGGTAGAATTTGCGCAAACTCCCGGGCCCAAGACTCAATCTTTCCATCTTGCTTTAACAATACCAGGGTGTCCAAAGCCATCTCGGCGGATTGAACTCGAAGCTTAGCTGGCGTGGATTTATCCGTCGCCAAAGTTTTGAATAGGCCCGAGGCCTCCTCATAGTTTTTATTTTCATAACTGGTTTGAGCCATTTGATAGCGAATCTCAGAGGCCTTGGCTTGAGTTGGGCTCTCTTTGAGGTAAAGAAGTTGCGCTGTCTTCATCCACTCAGGGTTCTTCGCCAGTTCCGCCACTTCAATTTTGCGCAACAACAGAGTTTCTTTCTGATCTTTTTGAGTCACAGGGGTTTGTTTATAGGCCACGTCCAACCACTTGTTAGCCAGGTCGTAATCTTTAGCAGTGATGGCCGCTTGTGCCGCAAGCTCAAAAGCCTCTGTATCTTGGGGAGCCACCGCTAGATACTGCTCATAAGAGTGGATCAAAGCCTCAGAAGGTTGTTTCTTCTCAGCGCGGTTCCAGTCAAAAACCAAACGGCGCACCCGCTTTTTCAACTCTGTGCATTGTTCGGTTTTGCAAGACTCAAGGTTTTGCCAGTTTTGAAAAGCTCGACGCAAATAAGGTTCAACGGCACTGCGATTAGAAGATTTGAACGCCAAGCCGGCGAGATAAACCAAACCTTCCATGCGGACATCAGGCTTTGCCGTCTTAGCAACAACCATCTCCCAGGCCTCTTTGGCCGAATCGATACGACCTAAGCGCTCAAGCTCTTTTGCTAAGAAGGAAACGTTTTCAATTTTTGATTTTTCAGGGCTGTATTCATAGACTTTGCGAATCGCCTCCACATTCAACTGGCTGCCGTGAGCTACAAAGACCGTATAATCTTTGGCAACTTCTTCTTTGAAGTCTAAGTCTTCTGAAACCACATCTTCCCCACCACGGGTCAGAAGTTTTGGATCAGTTAGAATTTTTTCTAGGCCTTGTACCGCCTGTGCAATTTGCCCGCTATTATACTGACACCAAGCAAGACGAAAACTGGCGAGGCCTCTGCGGTGAAAGGCTGAGTTTTTTAAGGCCTTCTGGTAATAGGGTAGAGCTTGAGAGTATTTGCGTTGTTTGAAATAAATCTCTCCTAAAGAGAATTGAGATTCAGCAATGTCTTTTTCACTGCCTCCAGCACCCACAACTTTTTGATAAAATTGGATGGCTTCTTGGTTTTTACCAAGAACTTCATAAATATGACCCACTTGCACCATCACCGCTTGGCGTTGCTCTCCTTTTAGAGTGGGAAGCACGTACCGATAGTACTCAAGGGCTTTTTTGCGATCTTTTTCACCGTTAGAGCACTGAATACATCCCTTTTCTAATTCTTCTTTAGCAACCAACCGGCCTTTTTCGGCGTGGAGGTCAGCAAGGCGTAAGGTCACTTTTGCTTTGGTGGGATCACCATCGGGAAGCTTTAAAAAGACATTGGTGAGTTTATCAATGAGCAATTGATTCGTGCTTGCACTCAATTCTGCCTGGGCAATCCAAGAAAAACTGAGGATGATGAGAATATTTAATAACTGTTTCATATTTCGTCCCGTTATTTGCGAATCACTGCAAAGTTAATATCACTAAATCCAGCATGACCACCGGCCTGAATCACCTGACTTAATAGATCGTAGGTCTGTCGGCGATCCGCCTGGATCGTCATTGCTCCAGTAAATTCGGTTTCTGGGTAGTACTTTTCCCAATTCTTTTTGAGGTCGATCAGCTTACCCACAAGCTCATTGCCGTTAATTTCTTTTTCTTCTAGGAAAAGTTTATCCTTCTCCACCTTCACCACGACGTTGCGGGTGAGTTCAACAGCTTTTGCCGCCGGAGGAAGTTCCATGCCCTTGCTCAAATAGAGAAGGTCTCCAGCAGAAGAAAAGTTGACTAAAAGATAAATAACTAAAATGGAAAAAGCATCAACCAACGACGTCAACATCACGGTCGCAGCTAAATTCTTTTTGAAGCGACGACTGGATGTGAATCCTGTTCCCGCAGTTAATGCATGGCTGGCCGTTTTAATGGTTCCCAACATGACCCGTCTCCTTCCCTATGGAAGCCTAAAGCCTCCTAGGTTTTTCACTAACACCCCCCTGTGAAATCAGAGAGGTGTTACCCCTAAATCTTCGATGCCTTCTTGTTTAAAAAGGTCCATCAATTGAATGATATCCTCAAAGGGAGTCTTTTCCGCAGGTCGGATGAGAGCAATACTGATTTCAGAAAACTCTCCCTTGAGTTGGACGAGGTACTTAGCCATCTCTTCTAGATTTGGCTTACCCTCTGTCCCTTCGATTTTGCTACGGCCGTAGGTTTTCATGATTTTGGTAGGGCTATTGCGCAATTGTACAGATATCGCCCCTTCCTTCTCCATGACCACCCACATCTCTGGTTTTGGTTTGGATTCAGAAGCCGGTTGCCCACCAACCGCCTGCTTGACATCCATGGAACCAATTTGAATCCAGATGGTAGTGAGTAGCAAAAAACAAATGCAGACCGACAGCAGTGAGATGAAGGCAACTAAGTCCACCTCAACATTCATCGACGCTTTTTGCTTCTTCCCGTGGAACAATGGAGCCCCCTACTGTTCGCCGCGAGAAGGACGAGTTTCCAATGGATTAAAGGAATAGCTCAACCAGTTGTAAGCTTTCAAAGCGGCCTGGTTAAGGTCTTCCGTTAAAACTTGAGCTCTATTTGTCAAAATCGCATAAACAAGAAGGGTTGGAATCGCAACGATAAGACCAAAAGCTGTGGTGTTCATCGCTTCCGAAATACCAGTAGAAAGCAAAGTGGCTTTTTCCATGGGGTTCGCCTGGCTGACTGCCGCAAAGGATTTGATCATACCAGTGATCGTTCCAAGAAGACCCGCAAGAGTCGCTACGTTGGCAATCATCGCTAAGAAACCCGTGCGCTTTTCAATAGCTTCATTTTCTTCCATAAGGACTTCGTCCATGCGACCTTGGATTTCATCTTTACCACCCAAGTTCATAGCCGCTTCGGTTCCGGCAGCCACTGTGCGATCAATCGCAAAATCAGTTCCAGCAGTGCATGAACTGTAAACTGTTTTTAGATCACCTTGGCGAATGGACTTTTCAAAGTCGAGAACTCGACGTTTTTGCCCCGGCTTTCTCTTAATGTAGAGAGCCACCGCGCGCTCGATGACGATTGCAATAGCAATGATCTGTAAACCCAAAATGAACCACATCCAAATCCCACCGGATGTGAAAGCTTCGGAAAGTGAATTGAAAAAACCCACGAGTCCCCCTTTAGTGTAGTGTTTGGAACAGAACAAATTTCCATTCCGGTATCGCAAGGTTCTCCCATGACTCGGTGAATACAGTCAAACTTGGGTCTAGGTGCAGTGCCTTATTGTAAGTTTTTTTAAGTTTTAACGGATTGTGTCTATGTAAGAACGAAAGCCTATTTGCAGGTAAGGGTAGCTCCAATCGATTTTGCGCTGAGTGCCATCCTCCAAAAGAGCATCACCACCCTGATTATGGCCACCAGCAAGGTTTTGCCCACCCTCTCCATATTTCCATTGGGCGCCTTGGGAGTAATGATATCCGGCAAAAAAGTGCATAGTTGTCGAACCAGAAAGATGGAATTCATAGCCAAAACCCGCGGTCGCAAAAGGCATTTCAGACCGATAAGATTCTGTCGCGGAGGTTTGGCCACCCACCAAGGCTTGGCCAGTTGCCGCGTAGCTGTATTGGTTCTCAATCTTAGCCCACTGGTAGCCACCACCAAGGCTCAAGAACCAATGAGCCGTAGGAGTGCCCGCAAGTTCAAACTCAAAAACAAAGGTTGGGCCGTACACCATAGCCGTGGTGTCCACCGTATAGAGAAGGTTTCCTGAACCATCACTGATTCTGGCACCCGTGACGGCATCCATGGTCTGCACTAAAATGCCAGCGCCGATATTCATGATCCCACCACGAAAATAGACCCCAAACTCCCCTCCATATATAAGGTCAATAGCATCACCAGCATAAGTGCTCGCCTGCTGCCAGGAGTAGGGCTGGTTATTTATAGACGAATAACCCCCACGCCCAACCAGGTAGGGAGCCAAGTTTTCTTGGCCAAAGTTGAAAACACGGGCCTGGCTAGCCAAGCTAAAAAGGCAGAGGAAAGTCACCAAAATCACTCGAAAAATCATCGCAATCCCCTTTGAAATATTTTCGTGAGTGCAAAACCATCTTACAGTTAAGTGAAGTTTTACTAAACCAAAAATTCAAAAAAAATGAGCTCAAACCCCCCTCATTTTCAGTACGCAGGCGACTTTGCCATGGCACGCTTTTTGGAAAAGCAGATATTCGATTTGGTTTCGTTGAAGAAAAAGGAGAGGGATATGAATCGATCGTTAATGCTTGTTGCGAGTGCTTGTTGCGCTCTTTTATTAAACGCTTGTGGAGAAAGTAGCTCTAGTCAACCGAATGAGCCTTCACTCACCACACAATCACAGGATATCAATACTTACTGTGCGAATAACCCACAAGATTCGTCTTGTTCGGCTTATCGCAACCAAATGTCGCAACAGACAGGTCTTCAACCATTGGGTTTAAACTCCAATGGGCAATGGCAGGGTGCTGAGTTTGGTCTTTATAATTCGGCTTCCTGTCAGTGCCAGACGGGCTACCAGCTCGCCACTGACGATCGCGGAAACCTTTACTGCGGACGCACAGTGACCCGCACCACAACTGTGGCAAACCTTGAGTTTCACTTCCGCAAAGGAAGCAGCAAGCGTAAGGTGAATGGTCAAACCACTCGACGTAGCATCGATGAAAACGATGTAATCTTTGACCTTGGACAAACAAGCGTTACCGATGAAACAAGAGTGAACCCTACTGGCAACTGTCAAAGTCAAGCCAGTGCCCGCCGAGTTTGCCAGAACCACACCAGCTGTTCTGGACTCTACTACCAAGGACAACAGGCGTTTTGCTCGCCTATCGTTGGCGAAAATTATGGCTACTGCTCTGTGAATCAGACCTTATAAAAAAATCAGAGCTTATTATCTTGGTTAAGCCACATCTTATAGGGATGTGGCTTTTTTTATGGATGCCCCTGGGCCTATATGCACCGCTTCTCGCTTCATTGTATCGTCCATTGGGAAGGTTTGTGCTAAATCTAAGACATGAATCAAATTATCCAGAATATACAAAGCCCAAGCACTCCCGAAGACTCTTTTAACTTTCCTATTATAAAATCGGAAGACTTCCTTCCAGCTGTGATTGATGCCATCAATATGGCCAAAGAAGACATCAAAAAAATCGAAGAACAGCCCACACCCAGTTTTAAAAATACTATCGAGGCCCTAGAGCTTTCTGGAATCATCTTAGATAAGGTGACCACTTTATTTTTCAACCTTCTCCACGCTTGCAGCGATGATCAAATGCAAGACATGGCTGGGCCCATTTCGGAAAAGCTCGCCGATCACAGCAACGATATTCTTCTTGATGAAAAGCTATTTGCCAAAATCAAAATGGTATACGACCAAAAGGATTCTTTGCAGCTCGAGGCTGAGCAAAGTAAACTGCTCGAGGAAACTTTCAAAAGTTTTCGCCGCAATGGAGCTTTGTTAAGTGAGACAGATAAGGAAAAGCTTCGCACCTTAGATCGTGAACTTGCCTCCCTAAGCCCTCAGTTCGGTAACAATTTACTGAAGGCCACCAATGCCTTTTTTCTGAATGTAGAAAACGAAGCTGACGTCGAGGGGCTGCCTCCATCCACATTAGCTACAGCAAAAGAGGAATCAGAAAAACGAAAGCTCAATGGCCGGACCTTCACTTTACAAGCCCCCAGCTACATTCCTTTTATGAAATTTGCAAAAAATCGCCAACTCCGCGAAAAGCTGTGGCGAGCCTACAATCAAAAGGCTCTGGATGGTGAGTTTTCTAATCGAGAGCTTTGCGGGAAAATTGCTACGCTTCGCAAACAACGAGCCCAAATTTTAGGCTACCCCACCCATGCCGCCTTCGTTTTAGAAAACCGCATGGCCAAGACCCCTCAAAAAGTCATTCATTTCATAGAGGACCTAAAAAAGCCTTCTTTTGAAGCTGCCCAAAAAGAGATTGAGGAACTGCGCTCCTTTATCAAAAACGATCTTCGTGAAGATATTGAACTTCAGCCCTGGGACTTCTCTTATTACTCAGAAAAGCTCAAAGAAAAGCTTTTTCACTTTAAAGAAGAAGACCTACGCCCCTACTTTCCATTGGAGGCTGTGCGAAAGGGAATCTTTATCCACGGAAAAAAACTGTACGATCTGGATTTTATTCCCGCTCAAGACATTCCCGTTTATCACCCTGATGTGGAGGCCTTTCGTGTGCAAAGAGGTGATGAGTTTATTGGACTGCTTTATTTAGATTTTTTTCCAAGGGACAACAAGCGCTCGGGTGCCTGGATGACGAACTTTCGAGAGCAAGGTTTTGATGGAAAGACAGTTCAAAGACCGCAAGTCAGTCTTGTGTGCAATTTTACCAAACCCAGCAAGGATCATCCCTCCCTGCTCACTTTCAATGAGGTGCAGACCCTGTTTCATGAGTTTGGCCACGGCTTGCACAGCTTACTCTCCCATTGTTATTATCGCTCTCTTAGTGGCACCAATGTCCTTTGGGATTTCGTAGAGCTTCCCTCACAGATCATGGAGAATTGGACCTATGAAAAAGAAGCCTTGGACCTTTTTGCCCACCACTACCAGACGGGCGAGGCCATTCCAGAAGATTTGGTAAAAAAATTAAAGGCCAGCTCTTTGTTTCAGGCTGGTTATGCTTCGGTTCGCCAGTTAAGTTTTGCCCTTGTTGATTTGGCTTGGCACCAAGAACTCCAACAATCGGATTTAGATCCAGTCATCGTTGAAGAGCAAAGCATTAAAGATTTGCAACTTTTACCAAGAATTCCTGGCACTAACTTTTCAGTGAGCTTTTCCCATGTCTTTGCCGGGGGCTACTCCGCTGGATACTACAGTTATAAATGGGCTGAAGTCTTAGATGCTGACGCTTTTGAATTTTTTAAAGAAAAAGGTATTTTTAATCGCGAGGTGGCTGACCGCTTTTACAATGAGGTGCTCAGCCGCGGAGGCAGTGCTGATCCCGAAAAACTTTATGTTCAGTTTCGGGGACAGGAGCCTGATCCAAAGGCTCTACTGAGAAGGAGTGGATTACTTTGAAGTCATTTGAGAAAGTTGCCATCATTGTTCGCCGTGATACGCCCAAGGCCCAACAGTCCGCAAAAGAACTTTGCGAGTGGCTTAAACGCCAATCCATAGAGGTCTTTTGTGAAGAGCACGGACAGTTGGATGCCCATAAGTTGTCCACACCGCAAGATTTTGATGCTTTGGATTTGGTGGTTGTCCTTGGAGGTGACGGAACCTATTTGCAAGCCGTGCGCATGCTCGAAGGGCGCCCTACCCCAATCGTTGGTATTAACTTGGGCTCCCTTGGTTTTTTAACGGACAATCGCCTTGAGGAGATGCAAACTACTTTAAAAGCCACTCTGAATGGGCAAATGGATAGCCGTCCTCGCGCAGTCCTTAATATTCAACTGAACAACACTGATACTTTCCTTGCCCTTAATGATATGGTGATTGAAAGAGGGGCCCGCACCCACCTCATCAATATTGCCATCAGTTGCGATGGACAGTTGGTGACGCAAACCAAAGCCGATGGCGTCATTGTGGCTAGCCCCACAGGCTCCACGGCCTATAACTTGGCCGCCGGCGGCCCCATCCTTCACCCCGAAGTCAAAGCGATTGTGGTTACACCCATTTGTCCCCACTCTTTGACCACTCGACCATTGATCTTTCCTGACCACAGTGAACTCAGTTTTCAAATCATTGGTGATGACCGGACAGCACAATTGACGATCGACGGACAAAAAACCCTCGAACTCAACAGCCACCACAAATTAATTGTGAAAAGAAATGCAAAAGATCACCACATCATCCGCCACCCCACCCATAACTTTTTTAATTTATTGCGGGAAAAGCTAAAATTTGGAGAAAGGGATTAATGCTGACTGAACTCAAAGTTTCCCATTTTGCAATCATCGATAGCATTCATATTGATTTTGGCAAGGGACTCAATAT
>JAGQZY010000030.1:0-2206 GCA_020435205.1 Bdellovibrionales bacterium
TCATCAAGGCTTAAAAGTTTAAAGCCCTTACTTTCTGGGTCACGAATGGCAATGAGCGAGCCACTGCCGATGAGGTCTACGGGGCTTGCTCCCATCTGCATCATGATCGAATAGTTTTTTGGTTCAGCACCGGCTGCCCACTGGCTTCCTACCTGGTTAAAAGAGAGAATGCGGGCTTGCAAGCCATCACCTTTTTTGTAGGCAGCTAGAATAAAAATTTTATTCATTCCTTCAAGCCAAGGGATGCTTGTGACTACAACATCACTAATTGGATCTTCAAAAAGATTTTGTAGGGAGAGTTTGGCTTGCGCCTGCATAGACAAGCCAGAATCAGATTTTGCCAGTTCATCTAAGGCAAAAACAAATAACTCTGCTTTATCATTGAGAACATAAAGATAGTTCTCCATGATCTGTGCTCTTTTAATTTTTTCAGGAATTTTTGTGAAGTAAGACTGATCCCATTTCTGTAAGGTGAGCTCTGAACCTTTCCAGTCCACGCTCCAATCAGCATTTGCTTGCGCAATTCCAAGAATAATTAGACCAACAGCAACAACAACACGACCCACAATCCACATAGGAGGTTCTCCTCAATCCTGTCCCCCCATTTAGTTTTTAGAACTCGACTATTATTATAGATTTAGACCCGATTTTCTAGTCAGGTTGTAGGAATTTCAATTCCTACCAATTTTCATCAAATTTTTAGACAGGCCAAATCCGTGGATGAAACTCTTCTGCACCACACGCCCGAAATCATCGACAAGAAAGTCCTCACGGTAAAAGGAAATCGTTCCATCGGATAGGAACTTAACATGCAAAACCTCCTCAACAAATGGGATGCGAATGAGGGATTGTTCTAAGCGAGAGGTTTGGATTTTTTGACCATAATGGTTGATTTTTGTAACTGTAATTTCATCAGCATTGCGCTCAATTTGATGGTGTTTATCAGTAGTTAGGGGCACAAGCGCTGAAGTAAAATGGTCGCCGCAACTCAGTTTATAGATAAGATTTTTTTGCAAAACTTCAATCTCAAACTTCTCGCAGGTGCTCACATCGGCAACGGGCAGACCCTTGGCTTGCAAATGACTGGCTTTTCCGAGAGTCCATTTACCCAATTTGGAACCAGTCTTGGTCTCAGCCACTTGGGTTTCCACATTCGCATGGCGCCGAAGGCGAGATGGTGTCTGCCCCTTAGCCATTGAGGTGGTCGCAACCAGGGTTCCTAAGATAATCACTGCCATTAACCGAACGGGAATCTGAATCATTTTTTCTTGTCTCCTTCTTGTCTTCACATCCCAAAAATGCGAAAGCTGTGCCAAAGTGAGACAGAGGCTCAATTTATAAAACCAGGTGTTTTCAGGGGTTTAGAGCGGGTGAAAGGGACTTTATAGGTGAAAACAATTTAAACACCTGCAAATCTCTTTTGGACTGTCAGAAAAAACCTAACACCATCACTTCCCTAAGGAACAGTTCTCATACTCACTTTTTGCCGCCCCCTTTGGGGAGCTGGCAATATATAGGAGTGTTTAGGTTCAAAGCCCCCCCTCCAAAGAGTGAGTTTTCCGACCCCAAAAAGTTTTGGTTCTACCCCCTCCTCATTTATTTTCTCTGGCCCTATTTGGCTCGAGGCGAATACTCTCACCCGATGGTTGTTTCCATCGGTGGAGTCATCTTTTTTTCGCTGGCTATGAAATTCGCAAGGCACGTACAAATGGCCAAAACCTTATACAGCCCAGATAGGTTAAGCGAAATATTATTGGATGATCAGATGTTAACCATACCCAGCTATCTCATCCGTTCCCCTTTCTACCTTTTTAAAAAACGACCCCTAAACTTGGAAATACCTCTCAATACTATCAATTATTACTATTCTAATATAAAAATGGGCGACGATCATATATTTCAAATAAGATCCAACAAAACGACATATGCAATCGTTAGCACATTAAGCGAATCTGATTTCTCTGAGTTGGATAGCAACCTTCGAAAGTTTGGAGAAAAATATGACAAGTCCGCATATTTAGATCCAGGTGAGTTTAAAGAACGGAACTCGACGAAACTTATCGGTGGACTCCTAAGTTTCCTAATGATCGCCCTCCCCATTTTACTCATGTTAACGAAATATGGTCTTCTTTATTCCACCCTGCTTTGGCTATTGTTATTGGCCACCCTTTTTTATCTTTTAATCGGTATCGCAAAAATTGAAATT
>JAGQZY010000030.1:2216-30108 GCA_020435205.1 Bdellovibrionales bacterium
ATAGAACCCATGAAACTTTCCTATGGCAGAAAATTTGATTGGTATTATGGCAACCTAGTGTTGTCGCTCCTGACCATTTTTGTATTGGTGATTCTTGATGGGTACACCTCCACAAAAAGAGAGGTCATTGAAGTCACAGTTTTAAAGAAATATAAAAAAAAGGGCCTAGAAGACCCCGCAAGCTCCTACTTTCTTGTATTCAAATGGCCAAGTGATCGCCATGGTTTACCCATTCAATTGCCGGAGAAGACCCATTTGAAGGTGGATTCCAGTGATTACCATAATGCCATAATTTCACAGTCCAAACTTCATGTCCTATATTATCAAGGATTTCTTGGTTATCCCCGCATTTATAAACATCAATTCAAGGCTCAATGAGCCTGGGCCCAGTTATCACCCCAAGAAACATTCACCTTTAAAGGGACATCTAAGGTCACGCAATTTTCCATGATCTCTTTGACCGTTTTGGCAGCCTCTTCAACCTCTGTTTCTGGGACTTCAAAAATCAGTTCATCGTGGACTTGCAGGATCATGCTTTCATCAAAACCTTCAAAAATTTCCAGCATGGCCATCTTTACCATGTCGCTCGATGTTCCTTGAATCGGGGCATTAATAGCCGCCCTTTCGCCAAAGCTTCTCTGCATGGGGTTTTTGGAAAAAAGTTCTGGAATATAACGGCGGCGACCAAAAAGGTTTTCCACATAGGTTTGAGCTTTTGCTGTTTCTACAATCGTTTCCATATAGTTCTTCACACCAGAAAACTTGTGAAAGTAATCATCAATGATCTTTTTCGCTTCCGTTCGCGAAATATTGAGGGTTTCCGCCAAACCGTAAGCTCCTTGACCATAGGCAATCCCAAAGTTCACTGCTTTAGCCATGCGGCGCTGCTCAGATGTCACATCCTCTAAGGCTTCTTCAAAGATTTCACTAGCTGTCCAAGCATGAATATCACGATCGTGCTTAAAGGCTTCAATCAAGCCCTGATCCTTTGTGATATGGGCAAGCACTCTCAATTCAATTTGGCTGTAGTCAGCTGATAACAGCTTATAACCCTTAGGGGCCACAAAAGCTTCACGCACCTTGCGTCCCCGAGCCGTACGAATGGGAATATTCTGCAAGTTGGGATGGGTACTCGAAAGGCGTCCTGTCGTCGTTAAGGCTTGGTTAAAGACCGTGTGGATGCGACCCGTGTTTTTGTCGATCAGTTCTGGAAGGGCATCGACATAGGTGGATTTCAGCTTTGCCAACTCCCGATAATCCAAGACCTTTTGCGCAATAGGATGCTCACCAATAAGCTTTTCTAGAACATCAGTGGCCGTTGAAAAACCAGTCTTGGTTTTCTTACCCTTGGTCAGGCCCATTTTTTCAAACAATATAACAGAGAGCTGCTTGGGACTGGCGACGTTAAACTCTTCGCCCGCGTCCTTTTGGATTTGTTTTTCAAGCTCTGCGATCTCACTGCCAAGGGCTTCGCTTTCTTTACCGAGAAGCTTGGTATCGATCACCACGCCTTTCGCTTCCATGGAAGCGAGCACTTCAATGAGGGGTAGATCCACTGTTTGCAAAATCGGCATCATTTTTTGCTCTTTGAGCTTTTCTGACATGATTTCATCAAGTTCCTGATAGGCACTCCATATATCACCAGGGCCTGGAAACTCGGGAAGACTACCGCCAACATACTGTTGATAGACTTCACCAAAGGTCCCCACGGAGCCCGCCTTTAACAGATAGGCTGACAGCATCAGGTCTGTTTTCACTTCACCACGACAAATACCAAGTTCCCGCCAAAGGGATTTAATATCAAAACCCATCCAGCGTAGCTTTTTTCCAGATAGGATTTCTCCGATTTGCTTAAGGTCTCCTTCCAGCTGCAAGCAGTTGTCCCCTTGCACTAAAAAGAGGTGCCTAGAATCGTGATAAGCAAAGGTTTCTGTTCGTTCTTGAATCCAAGCTTTCAGTTTCTTTTCATCCCCTTGTTCAAGATTAAGGTTAATCTTTTTACCCGTCTTTTTGCTGGTTCCAGTGTGAGCCTCACCATCCCCAATCAACTTCTTTTTAAAAGATTGAAAATCAAGCTCATCTAAAATTTGCACCAACTCACCATTATTAATAGGGCGCAGACTAATGTCTTTTGTGTCTTTCACTAGGTCCAAGTCCTTGACGATAGTGACAAGCTCCTTTGAGAGGTAGGCATCCTCCTTAGCGTCCTGCAGTTTGTTACGGTGGGAGTTATTTTTTATCTTTTCCAGGTTTTTATAAATTCCATCCAGGCTTCCATATTCATGGAGAAGCTTCTCCGCCCCCTTGGGGCCAATCCCACGAACGCCAGGAATATTATCCGAGCTATCGCCAGTGATGGATAAATAATCAATAAATTGCTCGGGATTTACGCCCCATTTCTCTAAAACCTTTTCTGGAGTGTAGCGCACATCTTTCATCGTATCGAACATGACCACTCGATCCCCAATAAGTTGGGCAAAGTCTTTATCGCCACTGACGATGACCACTTCCATTTTATTTTTTTTACCCCAATCGGTCAGAGAGCCAATCAAATCGTCGGCCTCGTACTTTGGCATTTCCATAGCTGGAATCCCTAAAGCTTCGGTGAGTTTTTTTACGTAAGGGATCTGCGGCACCAACTCCTCAGGAGTTTCCCCGCGATTGGCTTTGTATTCTGGATAGACGTCTTTACGAAAGGAAGGTTCGGGGCGATCAAAGCAGTAAACCATATAGTCGGGCTTTTCATCCTTAAGGAGCTTTACTGACATCGCCAAAAACCCATAGATGGCATTGGTCGGCATACCTTTTGAGTTCGTCAACATACGAATCGCATAAAAAGCTCGAAAGAACATTGCACTCACGTCGACCAAATAAAGTTTCTTCATGGAAAGCACCCTAGTTTTTAATTAACTAGAACAGACTTAACATGAATCTAAAAAGCTTCCAATGAGCTATTCGGAAAAGACGAAGATGAGGTCACCTTCACGCACATAATCAAATTGGTCTGTGGCTTGGCGCTCGATATAAGTAAGATTTTTAGCCTGATGGATTTTGAACTCTAACTTTTTAGCTTGCTCTTCAAGGTCTTCCATTCTGACTTGCATTTGCTCTTGTGAGCGCTGCAGGTTCCAAAATTTCCAAAGGGAACCATCAAAAATCAAAAAAAGGAAGGTCATAACTGCGGCCAGAAAAAACACCTGGCTGGGCCTATGTAAAATATGGTGAAGAGAATGAATCCATCGTGACAACATGGCTTTATTTTAAAGGCATTCTTGGCTTTCGCCAAGAGTCCTTGGGGATCTCTGGACCCTATTTCATAAGGTCGAGCATAGCGAACTGGGCTTTGGCTCCCAAAGCCTCTTCGATGCGCAGGAGTTGATTGTATTTAGCAATTCTTTCACTACGACACAGGCTCCCCGTTTTAATCTGTGAGCAATTGAACGCCACCGAAAGATCCGCAATGGTGGTATCTTCGGTTTCGCCACTGCGGTGGGACATTACCGTTTGGTAGTTAGACTTCTGGGCAAAGCGGACCGCTTTTTCTGTTTCACTTAAAGAGCCAATTTGATTCACTTTAACAAGCAAAGCATTGGCACAATGCTTTTCAACACCTTGGGTGAGGCGATCATAGTTGGTTACAAATAAGTCATCACCAACCAATTGGACTTGGTTACCAATCTCTTTGGTGATGTGATGCCAACCATCCCAATCGTCTTCAGCAAGCCCATCCTCAATGCTGATTAAAGGATATTTTTGCTTCCAGTCTTTGTAGATCTCTGTCAACTGCTCAGCAGAGCAAGCCTCACCTTCCCAAGTGTATTTTCCATTATTAAAAAATTCGGTGGCAGCTACATCAAGAGCAAAATAAACTTGCTCACCTAAACGGTAACCTGCACTCTCGACCGCTTGGGAAAGAAAGTCCAAGGCCTGTCGGTTACCCTTCAGTTTTGGTGCAAACCCACCTTCGTCACCAACAGCAACGGTGAGCCCTTTGTCAGATAATGCTTTTTTCAAGGCGTGAAAAATTTCGCTACCCGCTTGCAAGGAGCGAGAAAAGGTTTCTAAGCGCGGTACAACCATAAACTCTTGCACATCAAGTCCATTATCGGCGTGGGCGCCACCATTGAGAACATTCATCAATGGAATGGGAAGAGTCGTTGCTGTGTCACCACCAAGATATTGATACAAAGCCGCGCCCTCTTCAAGGGCAGCCACTTTTGCACAAGCCAATGATGTTCCAAGAATAGCATTGGCTCCCAGTCTTGTTTTATTTTGAGTTCCATCAAGTGCAATGATGGCTTCATCGACCTTTTTCCAATCTTGGCAATTCATACCGATCACTGTTTTAGCAATTTCATTGTTAACATGAGAAACGGCTTTACTAACGCCTTTGCCCATATAGCGACCTTTGTCGCCATCGCGCAGCTCGCAAGCCTCATGGGCACCCGTCGAAGCCCCCGAGGGGACAGCGGCTCTCGCCATCATTCCTTTTTCGGTAGTGATTTCAACCTCGAGTGTTGGGAAGCCACGACTATCAAGAATTTCTCGGCTGTGAACTTTTGTGATTTTTGACATGGTTCCTCCAAAGTTAGAGGGGAAGCTCAATCAAGTAGGTTGAACCTTCTCCCTGTTTGCTGGAAATCGTTATATTGCCCTTGTGATCACGAATGATCTTTTGGGTGTCACTGAGATCGATACTTCCATGTCCCGAAAAAATTTCGCTGAGTTCAGAGTCCTCAAAGCCGACTCCGGTATCAGTGATTTCAATTTCAATTTTTCTTCCATTAGGCCGAGTCACAATTCTCAGCTCTCCTCCGCGACGGCTTTTAGAAAGGGAAGCATCAAAAACCTTGCGCAAGGCTGTGGAAAAACTTTCTGGCTCCACCAGCACATCCCGGTCAAGTAGCATGTGCTTATCTACCTTCAGTGGCTCCTCACCAACAGGAAGCTTCTCGACCAAAGAATCAATCAACTCATTAAGATTAATTCTGGCGCGGGGATTGTCTGGCTGCACTGAACCCTCTTCACTTTGGATGCTATGTATAGCGTCCTTCAAAGACATGATAGAGTCACAAGCGCTTTCTACCATCACTGGAAACTCTTGTTGCACATGAGGCCAGTCCACCCGGCGCATCGCCTCTTTAACTGAAGCTTTGCGAGCTGTGCTGCTGATCAAGGTGATCAGCTGTTGGGCTCGCACAAAGTAGTCATACATTTTGTAAAAATCGTTTTTCACTTTGAAAAGAGTTTCGTCGAACTGCTGCTTTTGCATTAACCATTGGTTGAGCCTTTTTTCGACTTCATCGCCCACCATCTTCTCAAAGTCTTTTTCAGAAAACTGTGACTGGGTCACTTGGTGTAATCGCTTTTCCTCTAAGGACTTTTGATGATCCTGTAAGGACTCCATTACCGACTGCACGATCTCTGGATGAAATTGTCGCCGTTGCTTTTCTGTTTCATCGAATAAAGACTCTTGCCCATCTTGCCAACTGATCGTGAAGCGAAGCTTGTCACCTTCAATATGCGCCAAAGGAAGTCCCATGTAAGTCGGTAAACCTTCAACAGCTCCAAGAATATACGAAAACACTAGGGGATAATCATCAGTGATATTAATTTCAAAACCGATGTGGTTTGCGCCGCGCTCGGTGATGCGAACTTCTGGGTGAGGGGAAAGAAAGTAGGATAGGAATCTTTCCGGTTGGCCAAAGATATCTTTGGGGGACTCCACCATTTTTAAAACGCTGTCGAGCACTCCCCAGGCTCGCAATTGGCTATTGACCTGACCCACTTCGCGATAAAAGGTTTCGGCGTCATCAAAGCCTGCAAAAATAGCCAAGTCGGACAGCAAATTTTCCATTTTTTCTAGAGGGAGCCAGCAGGATGGATCTTTTAAAAATTCTACGGGAGTGTCTATTTTTTCAAAACAGGATTCCAGCTGGACACCTTGGCGCTCCATGAAGACAAGGGTGGAATAAGAAACTTTACAGCTGACCTGCACGATGTAATTTTTTACCCGCTATTCTATATATAAAACAAGTAAAGCTTATTATGTTGCCCAGAATCGGAGAGGCGCGTCAGGATGCCTGTTTTTTGGTCTTTTTGCTCGGTGGACGAAAGCGACTGCGAGGAAAAGGGATTTTATTTTCCTCAATCTCGTTCATAAAGCTTGGGAGTTCGCCTGTGGGCAATATATCCCCTTTGAGAGTGCCATCACCCTGAAGCTCAAGACTGGGAATATTATAAATGTCACGGGTGATATAATTATTATTTTCGTCAGTCCCCTCAACCTCGGAAATTGATACAATGCGTCTCGAGCCATCGCGAAGGCGAGAAATCTGCACCACAAGGTCAATAGCCGAGCCAATGGAGTGCTGTAAAGCCCGCTCACTGATACCACCCGCTCCCAGCGCCAAAGACTCTAAGCGAACCAAAGCGTCTTCAGCAGAATTCGAGTGAATGGTTCCCAAACATCCTTTGTGACCCGTATTCATGGCTTGAATCAATTCAAAAGCTTCAGAGCCCCGAACCTCACCGACAATGATGCGATCAGGACGTAAGCGTAAACTACTTTTTAAAAGATCATAAATGCTGACTTCACCTTTACCCAGCTCATCGGCCATTTTGGTTTCAAAACGCACCACGTGTTCATAGTGGATGATCAATTCTGAAGCATCCTCAATCACGATGATACGTTGACCAGGGGGAATGCGCCCACAAAGAAGTCCTAACAAGGTGGTCTTACCAGAGCCAGTACCACCACTCACTAAAACATTTTTACCTAAAAACATGGAAATTTCTAAAAACTGGGCCGCTTCTGGCGTGACTGCTCCCCATTCAATGTATTTTTTAAAATCCACTTTCACCTGGGAAAATTTACGAATCGCCACGGTAGAACCACTACGCGCACAAGGAGGAATCACCGCATGAATACGAGAGCCATCGGGTAAACGGGCATCCAGCCTTGGATTTTCTTCATTGATTCGTCGATTCACATAGTTGGCAATGGCGGTGATACCGGCTTGCAACTCATCTTCGGAAGTGAATTTCGCGTCGGTGCGATGAAGTTTACCACCATGTTCGACAAAAACCTCATTGGGACCATTGATCAGAACTTCTGTGATTTTGGGATCATCAAGATACTTTACCACCGGAGAAAGGTAGTTATTAAGAGCGTCTCTAAATGCCTGCTCGCGTCCGCTCGCCATCAAAACCTCACTCAGACGCTGGAGCGCGAAGTTTAATATTTTCTAGAGGAGAGTCCACTGGACTATCGGAAGCAAAGACAACAAAGTGGCCTTTCGCTGCGGTTTCTGGGCATTGGAAATCAAACATTCCTTCACGGCGCGGCTCAATCACAAAAGTCACCTCTTCACCAAAATAGGTGCCATGGTGTTGTGAAAAGGCATCCATCATAAAGCTAACATTCTTGTTATCTTTATTTACATTCACAACATGAATGCGATAACGTTGATTCTTTCTCACTTGAACATTTTGCGGATAAAAACCACTGTGCGTATTGATGATCACCAAATCCTGTAAAGGTGCTTGACGATCAGTCACCATATCCAAAATTGTTTTTTGCTCTTCTTTATAAGTCGTTTGTTGTTTCTCTAATTCAATTAAATCTTGTTGTCGTCGGGAAAAGTCAATTTTCCACTCAGCCATAGCTGATGGGAGAAAGAACAAAATAACCAGTGCTAAACTTAGCGTCTTCATAATAACCTCAGTGCAACACCTTATTGCTATGAAATCCGACCAATTCTTTCGCTACGATCATAGCCAAGTGACCCAGATCTTTGGCGTCGAACTCCTTAAGTTGTTCCATTAAATCCTCTTTTCCTCCTCTTGAGGAATTGACCACATTGACTATTTTGGCCAAGGGATAAGGATTCTTTTCAATCGCTTCGAATTCATGACTCCAGTCCATCTCTAACACTGGGTCAATCACACCCATGTGATAAAGTGCATCGAAAACCTTTTGTAAATCCCCTTGTAGTAGCATCCTGCCCTCCACAAACTTTTGTTCATAGTTCTTTTCGGCAGGTGGATAAAAAGCTTTAATTTGAGACAGTTTTTCAGACTTTGGTCAGCAAAGCCTGGACTTAAAAATAGGTGGCGAGCTTGTCGACTTCTTCCGTGGCTCCGCTCGCATACTCGCTCGCAGGTTCAAGATCTAGATTATAGGTTTGGCTATCCTCAGATTCGAAGTCTTCTCTAATAGGCTCTACCACAGAGTGGCCTTGGTCGAGCTTTTTGAAAGCCGCGCAAGTCGCTGCCGCAACCACAGAGGGTTGGGAAAAATGTAATCCATCTCTAGCATTAAAAAAGCGGCGTTGCCCCTGAGACCCAAGCGTACCGGAGGTATCCACAATTTTACATTTATCACCATGACTTCTCTTTATCCTCTGGACCAAATTTCGATTGAAGCGCAAAATTTTAGGGTTCAATTTTAACTTATCTGATCTGTACAAGGGGGGAAGGCCAAAAACACACTCTTTACCACTGGCAACCACTTTATCGACCATTGCCGCAGCAGAATTTGGTGTGCTTAAATTATTCACCCCTAGAAAAATCAGGATTCTTTTTACTGATGAGTCCGCAAGCGCTTTTTCAAATACGGGTTTTGCATAATAATTTTTGGTTTTGGTCGGCGCGGTTACTTTTCCAGAAGTGGATTGAAACGTGTACTGAGGACGCGGAGCTTTTTTACTAGAAAGAAAATGATTTTGGCTCGCATGGGGGAAGGAATTAAAATAAAAATTCCCACTGGATTGTTTTGGATTTAAACAGCGCTTAGCCACCTCTCTTCCATAGGCTGAAGCGGTGAATTGGCTATCGGTGAAAACTTGGTTTTGGTAATTCTGATTGCCCCAGGCAGTGGGAGTGATAAAAATTAAGGATAGTAAAGCAGTCCATAGCTTCATAAGGCCCTCCGTACTCATAAATATGGGATGCAGGAAGTATTCCAAGAAAGCTAAGCCCTAAGTTGCTAAAATCCTTAGGACTTAAGATGTAAACGATATCAACAGCTGTAAAAAAATAGCTGTTTAAAGAATGTTGGCGGCCAGTTCGGCCAGTTCGGAGCGCTCCCCTTTGGCCAGGGTGCTGTGAGCTGAAATGGCATGCCCCTTAAAACGCTCGACCGAATAGGTTAAACCGCTAGTCGCACTGTCCACGTAGGGGTTATCAATCTGGTAACAATCCCCAGTAAGCACCACCTTGGTGCCTTGGCCAGCACGAGTGACAATAGTTTTGATTTCATGGGGAGTGAGGTTTTGCGATTCGTCCACAATTAAAAACTGATTGGGAATGCTTCGTCCGCGAATGTAGGTCAAAGGCTCAATGTTGAGCATGCCTTGGTTCATAAGCTCTTGGGCACGCCCCGCCGCTTTTTTATCAGCACCCATTAAAAATTCAACGTTATCAAAAATAGGTTGCATCCATGGGTTGAGTTTTTGCTCTACATCCCCAGGAAGGTAACCAATATCACGTCCCATAGGAAAAATGGGGCGACTGACCAGCAGTCTTTGAAAACGCCCTTCATCAAGAGTTTTGTAAAGCCCCGCAGCCAAAGCCAAAAGAGTTTTCCCCGTTCCCGCTTTACCGACTAAGGATACAAACATAATGTCGTCATTTAAAAGACTATCGAGAGCAAAGGATTGCTCAACGTTGCGCGGATGAATCCCCCAAATCCCCTCATTCATGCTGATCAAGGGCACCATAGCTCGCTTTCTTAGGTCATAGCGTCCAATAGCACTGTGGTTTTCATTAGAGGCATCTTTAGCAATAATGTATTGATTGGCGTAAAGGCTTTCAGCATCATCAATGGGCAAAATCTTATCTTCATAAAACTGATTGATTTGATCCGCTGTCACTGTAATTTCGCTGTGGCCTGTGTACATTTCCTCGAACGAAACTTTTTCAGGCTCGTAGTCTTTAGCATTAATGCCAAAAACGTCAGCCTTAATACGAAGGTTAATGTCTTTGGTAATCAGCTCGACCTGCGCGCCTGGATTGGACTCTTGCAAGTTCATGGCCAGCATTAATATTCGATTGTCTGCTTTGTCAGGAAAAAGATCGGGAGGAACGTTTTCGGCTTTGCGGTCGGGTTGAATGTAAATACGGCTTTCGCCGTCAGTTCCTAAATCCACACCAGCGGCAAGACTCCCTTTTTCTCTAAGGACGTCAATAAATCGGCTAAAGTGGCGAGCATTACGGCCGTTTTCCCCAGGATCTCTTTTGAAGCGATCAATCTCTTCGATTACCGAAATAGGCACGTACACATCAGCATTTTTAAACTTACTAACAGCGAGCGCATCGAACAGAATTACATTGGTATCAACAACGACTTTTCTTGCAACAGTAGCCAAAGCCAACTCCTTTTGTAGGTAAAGAGTAACGAGACCTGATCCCCCATAGATCAACCGACTATTGTCGGGTTTCCTACCGACTATTGTCCCAGTATTTTTCTGGAGCTGGCAATAATAAATCCGGCGTCAACGCAGAGCAGACGCCAAATGAAAGGATTTAGTTTTTATTATCTAGGTTAGACACGATCACATCTCCATGATCGGTTTTAAGACTGGCACTCACGGACTCGATAAACATAATGAAATGCTTGAGAGCCTCTTCGTTGACGGAGCCCTTAACAAGGCTCGCACCATGGCGACAAACCCCCTCCTCACGCACAAGACGGGCTGTTTTGATTTGTACGGTGAAGGTAAAATAGGTTTTGTGATTAAGATAAACTCGCATGGCAACCTGTTCACCCGAATGAAAGCGCCCTTGCTTCTCAGTCAAATCAAATGCGATACCATTTTCTGATATGTCATAAAGGGCGCACTTTTGCAGGCCGTAACCTGGGACCACGGTGTGGACGCCAATAAACTCAGTGAGAATGGTTCTTTTCACTGATCGTCTTTCATCTTGAATGATTTCTTGTCTACGGGCACCAATATCGACAATGCTAGCTAACTTCTTGCTGTCACTCTTCTTTTCAGTGTCTTCGTCCCGCTGTTTAGGAAATGTTAATACTTTACCGTCTGTACTCATTCCCCCTCCCTATGGTATATTTCTATCGGTAGGGAGGGGTCTCAACTTTAGACGTTGCGACCCAAAAAGGAGGCTTTATCCACTCAACTGAAAATAATAGGGACTTATTCTATTTTTTCGTCAGTATGGGTCTCCATTTTTTATTGGCTGTCTCATTACCATACGTTTTTAAGGCCTCAGAGTCTCAGCCAGACCAGCCTATGCAGGTCTATTTTGAAGAGCCGCAAATTGAACAACCACGAATGGTGCAGGCTCCAGCCACCGCGAAACCTCTAAAAGAAAAACCAAAGGACAAGGCTCACTTTTTATCCAGCCAAACTCAAAGGGTGGAACTGGAAACTTGGCAGCAGCAACAACGACAAGCCCAGCTCACTGCTGACCTTGGTAGTCAGGGGCAGCAAAATGCGCCCTCCGACAAACAACAAGAAGACCGTGGGCAGCAAGCCCAGAACGACTTTGGCGACTTTCAGGTGGATGATGGAAGACGCCCTCTTTTACTACCTGGATTTTCCTCGACCAGTAGTCCACCTAAAATCCCCCAATACATCCAAGAAAAAATGCCTCCTGGTGTCCGCTTAGGAAATGTGACTGCGCTCAATACCGATCAACATCAATATTACAGCTTTAATCAAAGGCTGCTCACTCGCTTCATTCCTCTTTGGGGAGCCTCAGTCAGCCGCGTACTCTACCAGTGGTTGCAAGACAATGACTTCCCTCCCGTCAGCAAGTCGTGGGTGACAAATGTCGAGGTTATTATGGACGACAAAGGGGAAATCCTTGATGTGAAACCCTTTCGTCTTTCTGGCTTTTGGGATATTGACGAAGCCCCTATCAAAGCTTTTAAGAGTGTAAAACATGTCCCCAATCCTCCGAAAGGGATGATTGATGAAAATGGCTACATCCATCTCCAGTTTCAAACCGAAGTTTACTGGGTTCCCCAACCTGGTATCCGTTTTCAGGGAAATCGCTCGCGACAAAGGTCGAACTAGCCGCTGCTCAATATAATGAATTTTGTTAAAATAGAACCATGCGTTTAATGGTTTTATTTCTTTTGTTTTTTTCCTCTGCCATGGCTCAAGCCGGTTACTACGAACTAGGACTTTCTGGAAATTACCGAAAGATCTACCTTCCAACTTCAACGGGTGAAGCCCGTGAGTCCTTTGATGAAACAGTTTCCTATTCAGCGTCCATTGCCTACTACTTTGCGGAAATGGCAGCGCTTGAATTGAGCTACACTCGAGGTCAGTCTGAACGTTTTGTCCCCAGTGAAACCGCTGACTCACTCACCACTTATTTTTTTAGCTTAGTGGGAATGGATCTTATTTTTACTTTTGCAAAAAGACAGGATCCTTTTGTTCCCTACATAAAAATTGGGGGCGCTTACTTTGTGGAAAAATATGTCGATTACGAATTTACCAACCATGTGGGAACCTCGCCAGCACCACAAAGAGTGAAGCTAGATCCCACCTTTGTTCCTAGCCTTGGTTTAGGCCTCAAACTAAGGCTTACCGACACTATGGCCTTTAAAATTGGTGCTGAGGCTTGGACCAGTGATGCCCTTGGCAGAACCACTCGTTGGGACTGGGCGGGACGCGCTGGGGTTTCATGGTTCTTTTAAAAATCTTAATCTCACTGTGCGTTCTTTTCGCAGCCACAGGATGCCAACTGGGTTATATTTTAGAAAGTGGTTACTATCAGGCAGATCTGCTTAAGCGTAGAGTCCCCATCGACTATGCCATTGAAAACTACAAACTGAGCGATCAAGAAGTTTCTCGCCTTAAGCTCGCCAAAGACGTTCGCCAATTCATGAAAACAGATTTGGGCTTAGATGTAGATTCAAACTTCACCACCTATGTGCAATTGGACCGCCCCTATGTAACCTATATTGTGAGTGCTGCCCACAAAGATGAACTCAAAGCCTACACCTGGTCCTACCCTATTGTTGGCGAAGTCCCCTACAAAGGATATTTCAAAAAGGAAAAGGCCGATGATGAGGCGAAAAGTTTACAGAAAAAGGACCTCGACACCTATGTGCGCGGGGTTTCCGCCTATAGCACTCTGGGTTGGTTTGCCGACCCTCTTTTGTCATCCATGCTGCGTTACAAGGAGCACGACTTTGTCAGCACCCTCATTCACGAAACGGTGCACACCAACTTATATATCAAAAGCGAATCTAAGTTTAATGAGCGTGTGGCAAACTTCATGGGCCAGCTCGGTGCCGAACTTTTCTACCAAAAAAAGGGCAAGGCCGATGAGTTTCGCAAAACCATGAAAAAGGAACGAGCCGATGATTTAATCTTTAGCGAATTCATCAGCGAACAAATCAAAATGATGCGCGAGTGGTACAAGGCTCAAGCCAACCGCGATGAAATTTTAAAAAACCGTGGCAAAAAGTTTCAAGAGATCACCGAGGCTTTCACTCAAAAAGTAAAGCCAAAACTACAAACTAATTCCTACGACCGTATTGCGAGCACAGAGCTTAACAACGCCTTGCTTTTGCAACTTGAGCTTTACTTGGGTGACTTCAGCGATTTAGAAAAGCTCGCTGAACATTACCAAAAAGACTTCAAAAAAGTTCTTGAGGCGCTCAAGACCCTTGAAGATGAAACAGACCCTGAGTCCAAATTAAAAAGTCTTTTTTGACTCACCCAACAGCCTTTTCCATCTCTTCACGAATTTTAAGTAAAGCATGGCGATAGTTGGCTTTGGCGGTGTCGTAAGGACAGTTCATAGCCCTTGCCACTTCTTTAAAGCTTTTATCCTCATAAACCCTAAGCTCCATAGCCTCTCTTTGCTTTTCAGGAAGCTCTTCAATGAGCTGTCTGATTTGTTCTAAGAGTTGGCGATTGATCACATTGTCCTCGCACTGAGCTTTCACCTCGAGCACAACATTTTCAAGATCGGTTTTGGGCTTGCGAGATCGCAATCTATTTTTAGCTGTGTTAATAGTGATGCGGTAAATCCAACTTTTAAACGCAGACCGAAATTGAAAGCTCCCCAACTTTTCAAAGGCCTTTAAAAAGCTCTCTTGCACCACATCTTCGGCGGAAAATGGATCGCCGACGTAACGAAGACTGAGAAGAATTAAAGGTTTTTGATACCTTTCCACCAATATGGCAAAGGCCTCAATTCGTCCCCCAATCACTTCTTTTACTAAATCAAAATCAGACAAAGCTTCCAACGTCCCCCCCTTTCGCTCGATATGTTAGAAGTTTTGCAGAATCCCCCCTGTTGATGAAGGTTCCTTCCTGGTCCCCTCGGTTCTCGCCAACTGCTGATGGATTGGCGTTCTCTAGGAATACAAAAGACAAACTATAAAGTCGACTTATGGTTTTTAATGGTTTCCATAAGTTTTGTTTGTGTAATCCGGTAAAGAATTGAAATTTATAGGCCTAATAGAGGAATCAACAGACAAACGGGCAATGTAAATCTAGACGATCTCAACAGAATCTTAACATTTTAAATGGATAAAATAAGCTCTAGAGGCTGGTGACACGGTTTCGGCCGGAGTTTTTTGAAGCATAAAGGGCCGAATCCGCTTTTGAAAAGAGCTCATCAAAACTAGCCATTTTCTCTTCTTGGCTAGCAATACCCACCGAGATAGTGACTGGGAGCTCTTTGCTATCAAACTGAAACTTGTGTTTTTCAATGGTGGCGCGAATGCGCTCGCCAATCTCTTCGGCCTGATCAGGCCCAGAACCAAAAAGCAAAATCACAAACTCTTCCCCACCGAAACGAGCAAAGTAATCGTCATTACGAATCAGTTTAGTTTGAATGATTTGTGCAGTTTCAGCCAGTACATAATCACCAGCTTGGTGACTATAGGTATCATTAATATTTTTAAAGTGATCTAGGTCAAACACCAAAAGACTTAAAGGTACATTAAGAAGTTTAGCGCGCTTAAAAAACTCAGGCCCTTTTAATAATAAAGCCCCTTTATTCCAAATCTTAGTGAGTGGATCACGCTCGCTCTTTTCTTGCATATTGTGGTGAGCAGCGCCTTCAATACTACCCTCTTCTAAAAATTTGAACAGAACATTACCAATTTTGACTTGATCGTTATTCCCCAGTTTTTTAGGAACAAATGGCGGGATGGCCGTACCATTCACCACGGTTTTATTCGTTGAATCCAAATCGATAATGGCCACTTCGCCAAAAGACAAGGTGAGTTTTGCATGGGATTTACTCACCGAACGATCATCAATAAAGATAGACGACGTCATAGAGCGGCCGATAATAATGTCTGATCCGTCAATGGCCCACTGCCGGCCGACATAACCTGCGGGCCCCATTAACAATACTAAACTAGGCGGAATTTTGGCGACTTGTTTTAAACGACGAGAAAAAGTCCCACCTTGCACAATCGAAGTTTTTTCTTCGGTGTTGGTCTCAAAATCGTCAAAAAACTCTTCTAACTTTTTGTTATCACCAGACATATATTAATATGATAGGAAAGAAAGGGCCTCAACTCAATGGGAGTTCTGCAAAACCCGACGAGTGATCCTCTTTCCGGACTCGACCCCAGGCTGGTCAAAGGCATTTAAACGCATGACTTCGCCAAGAGTCCCTACCACAAGCATAGAGAGGCCCATCAGGTAGCCCATTGTCTGGGGATCAATTTGGTCGGTTTTAAGACAAAATGTGGAATGGCCCATCTCAGAGAGGGACTGCTGAGTCGCAATAGCCGCAGCCGCAAGAAGATCCCCAAGGCCTTTACTCTTCATTAATTCATTGCCGGGAATAGGATGATTCAGTTGCAACGTTGATTTTTCCGAAGCCTCGACACGAACAAAACCTACCAATTTCTTTTTTTGCCCTTCGGCGATTTGCTGAAGAACAGAATGTTGATCCGAACTGCCACGCAAAGGAATAAAGGTGCTTATGGTAGGCGCTACTTCGCCTTCGTTATTACGAGCTTTACCTAGGGACTCCGACCACAACTGTTGAAACCATAAGCCAAAATTAAACAAACGATCAGAATACTGGAATAGATAAAAATCAAACTCTTGCTGACTTAAAGAGTTTAAAAGAAGGCTCGCTAGTTCAGTGATGATATGATCTTCTTCTAAGACGTTTTGAAACCCTTTTTTAAACTGAGAAATGTCGATCCCCATGCAAGCTGCAGGAAACAAGCCCACGGGAGTAAAAACTGAAAATCGCCCCCCCACTTCTGCTGGCACCGATAGAGTGGCAATATCAAATTTTTTCGCAAATTGCCGCATGGGACTTTCTTTACTCTCAGTGATGATCACCATGTGTTTAGTGAGATCCTGACCCTTTTCCTTAAAGTATTGATTGCAGTGATCCAGCAAGCTCAAGACCTCAAGAGTGCTGCCACTCTTTGAAATAAAGACAAATAGGTGCTCATCTAAGGAGGAAATAGAGCTTAAATTTTGCTCAACATATTCGCTGTCGACATTGTCCAGAAAGTAGAATTTTTTACTGTTGTTAGAACTTAGAAGAGCGGTTGCTAGAGCTTTACTCCCAAGAGAGCTCCCACCTAATCCTACAATCCAGAAATTCGGCTTATCTTTGAATTGCTCAGCAAGCTGCAAACTTTGCTCAATGGATTGCTCCATAAGTTCAAGGTTAAAGAAGCCGAGATCCTTGCGGTCGAGGAGTTGCTGAAGGCCTTTTTTAGAGGCATCTTTAAGGCCGAGAGGGACCGAAAGCTCGGTCGAAAAATTCCACATGAGTTATCCTACGCAATAACCACGTCTTCTTCAACCCGGTGATAGCCTTTCCATTCTTTTAGACGGCAAAAGGGTCGAGTTGAAGACTCGGGGTATTCCACTAAGACATAAGTCAATTTTGTGATTTTGCCTAGGGACGTGACATCGAGAGAGGTGAGTTCTGTCCAGGTGCCCGTATTAAAGTATTCTTGGTCACGTCCCCATTGTCGATATTGGTAGACATGGGTATGACCAAACACGACGGTATGCACCCGCTTGTCGTTGAGAATTCTTCGCGCTGAATCACTCAGATCAGGAAAGATAGCACTTTCCAGGAAAACTTTGACGATTCGGCTAAAGGGAAACTGCCGCCTAGGATCTTTCACAAAGGCCGAGCCAATAAAGTAGGCGATCAAAGAGACCGTGCTCCTGAGTGTAAACCAGGTTTCATTGAACAAGGCCCAGCGCATAAGCTGCTTAAAGGGTCTGATCTTATCCACATGGGGGTGCTTTTCTTTGATCTTCATTACAAAATCAACAAAGAAATGAGAGCCAAAAGGCAAATTCAAGATGGGCACGGGAAGATCTTTTTTCAGAAAAAACTTTTTAGGGTCCAAACGGTTGGCGGCCTCGTACATATGCCCGTGCTCGACATGCACCCCATCAAAAAAGTAAACAATACTCTTAAAACGAATCGGAACCCCAACCACTTCATTGAGGTAGGAGCGCAGCCGGGGCCACAGCATAGCCTGATCGTGGTTACCCACCACGTAGGTGATCGAGTTCCCTGGCTTAGCAGCAAACTGTTTAAGCGCTCTGAAGGCCTCCGGTTGCCCCTCAACAATGGACTCTAAGATCTCAAGGGAGACCTGTTCAGTAAAAACCGTCAAAAAGTGGCCTTTATAGTCCACCTGTAAAAAGTTGAGAAAATCGCCATTAATAATGAGTTCGACACCGTAATCTCGGTACTGGCCCGATGTGTAATAATCGAGAAACTCAGCAAACTTTTCACCAAAGAAAAACTCTTCAAGTTTATTTACAGCACCATCTTCAAGGATTTTTCCCTTACCTAGATGCATATCGCTGACAATTAACTTAATCTTTTTTTCCATTAGCTAGCCGTATATACAATATTCCGACTCTTATTTTTACCATAATACATTGCTTCATCTGCGATCCTGACAATATCTTCAGCAGATTGTGCGTGTTGCGGGTAAAAAGCGAGTCCGATGCTTATCGTGATGTTAACGTCCACTCCATTGACGTGGAAGGTCTGAGCTTCCACCTTGGCTCGAATCCTCTCTGCCACCGATTCGGCATCCGCTCCCTCGGTGTGGCTCAATAAGAGGATGAATTCATCCCCTCCATAGCGAAAAGCATAATCAGATTCACGAATCATATTTTCAAGTAATGTGCCCATTTCTCGAAGGACAGAGGAGCCCACAACATGACCCATTCCATCATTAACCTTTTTAAAATGATCAACGTCAATAAACAGAACCGAAAATGGTGTTTTATATCTTCTATACTCTTCAATTTTTTTATTTAATACTTCAGTAAGAAATTTTTGGTTATAAAGATCTGTCAAGCTGTCCCGATAGACCTGCTCTTGTGCAACCTCAATGGCGGAACAAATATTCCATCGCCGGTTGATCATCGGCGCTAGATAATGAAGCCAATTTTGTAACTCCTTAAGCGAGTGAAATTGAATTCCGTTGAGCAATAAACATTGGGAGTGCTGGTAGCCAACATCCATCCACAGGAAAGCCATAATTTTGCCAGACCGGCAACGCCAAACTTGATAACGGGGGCGAGAAATAAGCTCCTCCTCGCAATCCTCAAGATCGGCGACAAGATCACTTTGGTCAACATTCTGCGAACTCAGGTGCTGTTTCAATTTTAAAATAGGAGGTAGCTTGCCCAGCGACTCTGGCAACTCAATCCAAACTGATTTTTGTGTATACAGAATCGATTTGAAATATTTTTTAACCTCATTAATGAAAAAATCCCTTGCGACATGCTCAACGCTGGTATCAAATTCTCGAACAATATTAGCCATCTTTTTTAAAGAGCGATTCTCCCGAGTGACTTTTAATATATTAATAACTTCTCGAAACTGATTTAAATCATCAATAATTTCCCCACCCAACGAGTAAAAAATAGAGTTATCCTCTTCTTTTAACTTTTTTGCTTTTTTGCGGACAATTTGCAAAAAAGGCACTCCATATTGAACAAAAAGCTCTTGGGCCTGTTTTTTAGTCAAGTCACCTTCTTCAAAGATGATCAAATCAATTTCGTTATGAACAATGACTCTATGAAGACCGACTAAGTTAGAGACCAAAAATAAGTCATTGGCCTCTTTTTTCAGTGGCTTCTGCAATGATTCACAATTGAAAAGTGCAAAATTATGACTTTGTTTCATCGCCTCTATCCGAATCCGAAATTAGATCGGTGTCGCTATCACTATCATCGTCACCTTCTAATTTAGTGAGGGCGATTCGTAGGGCTCGAACCACTCCACGGACTACCTGTTGCTTTTTTTGTAACTCTCGGTAGTTTTCCTGACTTTTCTGACGAAAATTATCAGACTCGGCACTAATTTCATCAATGCGCCTTTTCAAATCAAGAATAAGCTGGTCTTTGCTTTTCAACAAAGCGGCTTCCTCAATTTTGGCGATCTCTAGTCGGTGCTCAAGATCCTTCTCTCGCTTCCTCACAGTTCTAAAATTGTTATCAATCCTTGATTTCAACTCATCATTCTGCTGCTTTAAATCTGTGATGAGTTTATCTTTATTTTTGCTAATTTTTTTTAATAAGCCAATTTCTTGCTCACTGGTCTGGCTTTGCTCTTCTAAGCGAATTTTTAGATTTTCAATAGAAGTATAATATTCGTCATTAATACGACGAAAGGTTTCCCCAGCAGAGGCAAGCTCTTCATTTTCACGACGAAGCTTTTCAACCTCTTCTTCCAAGTCATTCAACTTCTTTTGCGCAATACGCAAGTGCTCAGACTGTTTAAGTGTGGATTCCACACTGCCCATCACTCGATCGGGATACACTTGTGGAGCCTGTTGCTTCGAGGGCAAGCCATAACTAATTTTTGTTTCTGGCCCTTCATTTCTTGGCTTCTTTTTATCAGCTTCCGTGGCAGAGTTCTCAATCAGGCGCAAAGTATGTTCTGTGGAGTCCACTTTTGGTGGAGGCGGTGGAACTCTGACTGTTTTGTTTTCAAGATCCCCTGAAGCTTTAGAGACTTCTAACTCTTCAACATCAATATCGAAATCCGCCGAATCTAAGTTCAGGATATCGCTATCTTCTGCTTTGAGTTTAGCCAACTCATCAGGCACTTTCTTTTTGCTTTTAGCCATGGCTCTTAACTGATCGGTAAATATCGAAAAAATTTAAGCAAAATGCCTCGGAAATGTTGGAAATAATAAGAATTCACCAAGTCTTTGGTATTGACGAAGGCTTTATTGAAAATCTTGGGAAAAAATAAGCCGGTGGCTTAAGACTTTGGTCTAACCTTTGTTGATGTCTTCTTTGAGCTCTTTGCCGACTTTGAAGAAGGGCAGCTTCTTTTCAGGGACGTGGATCACTTCCCCGGTGCGAGGATTGCGACCTTGATAAGCATCATAGGCTTTGTTGGTGAATGAACCAAAGCCGCGGATTTCAATGCGATCATTTCTCAACAAAGCCTCTACCATAGAGTCAAAGATGGTATTGACCACTGTTTCCGCTTTTACACGAGTGATCCCAGACTTCTCTGAAATATAATTGATTAAGTCGGCTTTAGTCATCGGTGCAACATCCTTTAACTTATTAAAATATTTATTAAATTATACCACCCTCTAGGCAATCACCAAGCCCTTCTTTGCAGGAAACGACTTAAGACCAGAGATCTCCTAAAATCGAACCCAGGAGCTGTGGGTCAAAATGTTTTCATAAGCCCCAAGGGTTTCCTGGACCATCTTTTTAGTGTCGAAAATATCCAAGATCTTCTTTCTAGCATTGGTTCCCATGGGTTCTGAGGATATATTTTCCAAAAACAAATTGAGGAGCAGATGGGATAATGCGCCCACATCGGCGGGGCGAATTAAAAATCCATCCACGCCATCTTCCACAATTGTGGAGATCGGGCTGACCTCAGATCCAATAATCACTTTCTCTTGAATCATGGCCTCTAAAAGGCTGGGTTCATAACCCGACGTTCTCCCACCAATATTAATGAAGACATTGGCAAGATCAATATACTCGGCAATTTCATAGGGAGGAACCGAGCCCACCATTTTAACATGGCTACCGAGAGCTAAATTGAGCATTTCAAATTCAATGTCTTTAAAGTAAGGGCCGTCGCCAACAATAATCAAATGGGACGATGGCTTTTTAACAACCACGTTCTGAAAGGCGCGCAAGATATTGATTACATCCTGCTTCTCTACCATATCAGAAACCGTCACTGCGACTTTTGATGATTTTGGGATCCCTAATTTTTGTCGAAGCTGATCCGAGCCTTGGCGAGGAGAAAAATCGCCAATCTCAATTCCGTAAGGGATCTTGTAGGTTTTCATCGCAGGATATAAATAATAACGCTCAAGCGCCAACTCCTGCTGGGGACTGTTCACAAAGACTCCATCCGCATCCCCCAAGATGTATCGATCTCTAGAAAAATAACTTTTTAAAAAGCGATAGGCTACCTTAGCGCCAGTTTCTAAGCGACTGCTCACAGTATCTTCAGACATCCCAATCAAAGCAAAAAGCTCGGCCATCTTGGTCGCCATCACATCATAGGCCACCGCGACTCCCAGTTGTTTTTTTTCCTGGGCCACTCGATAAGCGGCGTGACTGAGACTATGCACAATATGAAAATTTTTTTCTTTATGAAGACTATGGAACTTTTGTTGGACTCGTCTTGGAAACTGATCAATGCGGCGAGGATTATTGCCGGCCACAAAATAGGCTTTCACCCCCTCTTGCTCCAGTTCGGATTCACCCACAGGATTGTCCCATGAGATCACCGTAACCTGGTGGCCAGCCTTGGCCAGTCCCCTGGCAATGGGCCACAAAAACCCACGCATCATTGATCGACCAATAATTGGAAATCTTTCTGCGACTAAACAAATTCTTAATTCATCGGGGAGTTGAGCCGATTTAGACATATCAGCTCAACAGTTCCATTATTTTAGGAAGCAGGCGGCGATTGGCCTCAGGGATTTCAATTTTTGCCAATTCCTCTGGCAAAATCCACTTTAGCTCAGTGTGATGAACTGGCTTAGGCTCCCCTTTCCAAAAACGAACTTCGAAAAAAACAAGCAGTATCCCCACTTCGGGGTAAGAATGGGTACAGGCCAGCTGGATTTCGCCCACTTCGGCTTCGATCCCTAGCTCTTCTTGCAGTTCGCGAGCGAGGGCCTCTTCAGGACTTTCTCCAATTTCGATTTTACCGCCAGGAAACTCCCACTGACCCGCAAGGGTGTGGCCTTCGGGACGTTTGCCAACCAAAACATGGTCGCCTTTTCTAATCATTGCTGTAACAACTGGAATCCAGGTGGGTCGCTTCGAAGCCATAATGGACAGACTATATGCTCGGCCCCAGCTTGTCATTGAGTGGTCTTGACATATGGTTTCAGAATCAGGAGCCTTTTAAAGCCGCTTTGAGGACCTTCTTAAATAAAAAAGGACCTTGAAAGACAAGAGCTGCGTAAAACTGGACCAAATCAGCACCCATTTCTAAGCGATGCATAATTTCGGAATAACTGTCCACACCGCCAACAGAGACCACCAGTTTATCTTTGCGCTGATCTCCCAGAGACTGACTCAGCCACTCTAAGCTTTGTAAGGAAAGGCTTTTTAAAGGTTTCCCAGAAACGCCGCCTTCGCTGGGAAAGGGGGAACCAACCTCTCTCGACTGGGTGGTGTTGGTTAAAATCCAACCATCCACAAAAGGGGCTGAGACTTCAATGGTCTCTGTAAAAGAGGGACGACTCATGTCGGGGCTTAATTTCAAAAGAAAGGGCGTTGATTTGGCTAGGCTTTGTTTTTTTTCAAATAAATAATTTAAAAAGTTTTGCAGCGATGATTTTTCTTGAAGTTCACGCAAGCCCTTGGTGTTAGGACTACTCAAGTTGATTACAAAAGCATCTGCAAAGGGATGTAGACCCGCAATGCATTTTTCATAATCGAGATGAGCCTCTTCGTTAGCTGTCCAACGATTCTTACCGATGTTGATAAAGAGCGGGACCTTTCGACTTTTAAAATTTTTGAGCTGCTCAACGAGGGGCTCGATACCTGGATTTGGAAAGCCCATTTTATTCCAAAGGGCGCGCGTGGGCCAATCACGACGAATGATCACACCCGGGTTAGGACCTTGCGCCTCTGGAGTGACTGTTCCCACCTCGAGGAAACCAGCTCCCAAAGCTTGCCAACTCTTTAAAGAACTTCCTTTTTTGTCGACCCCACCAGCAATGCCCATGGGGTTTCTAAAATGAAGACCCTGCCAATCCAAGGATTTCCATCGCGGATCAAAACTGGGTGCTACCTTTGATAAAGCCGGTAGCACCAAGGGGGAAAGATTATGGGAGAGTTCTGATGGAAGCCAAAGCCAAGGACGTGACCAGGGAAAAGAACTCATCGAGGATAAAGACCTCGCAACAACATCGCCTTTTCGAGATGGCGAACCGACACAGCCATAGCTGCTGAACGGAAGTCTACTTTTTCTTCTTCGGCAAAAGTCGCCACACGATCAAAAGCCTTAAGAATGGTTTTCTTCATATTGTGTTCAACTTGTTCGATGTCCCAATAATAGTTTTGTACATCTTGCACCCATTCAAAATAACTAACGATCACACCACCACCGTTAGCAAGAATGTCCGGAACGATCAAAGTGTTTTGGGCAGCAAGGTAGTCAGCTGCCTTTTTCGTGGTTGGTCCATTAGCACCTTCCACAACAATTTTTGCCTTAATGTCTTTCATGTTATGTTCGTTGATCACACCATCAAGGGCACAGGGTGCTAATACGTCGACTTCAAGTTCAAGAAGTTCATCGTTTGAAATCACTTGTGCACCAGGAAAACCTTTAACCACTTTTTGTTCGTTGACGTATTTAATCAGCTCAGGAATATCGAGACCATCACCATTAAAAAGACCGCCACTCACATCACTCACAGCAATGACCTTCGCCCCTTTTTGGTAAGCAAGATCAGCAGCATGCTGACCCACATTACCAAAACCCTGAATAGCAACGGTGCAATCTTTGAATTCCATTTTTCTGAATTGGCAAGCGCGATCTGCAACGTGAATCACACCATGACCGGTTGAGCTGACTCGACCCAAGGATCCACCGATGTCGACCGGTTTTCCAGTGACCACTCCGGGTTGCGCAAAACCTTTTTGTTGTGAGTAAGTGTCCATCATCCAAGCCATTGTTTGCGCATCAGTACCCATATCTGGCGCCGGGATGTCCTCCTGAGGCCCAATGAAAGGTCCAAGTTCTGTGGTAAAACGACGGGTGAGACTTTGTTTTTCTGTACGAGAAAGTTCGCCTGGGTTCACGCGCACACCACCTTTAGCTCCACCCAAAGGAAGATTGAGCAGCGATGTTTTAAATGTCATCAATGCAGCAAGACCAGCCACCTCACTCAGATTCACATCTTGGTGATAGCGAATTCCCCCTTTGAACGGGCCCAGAGAGGAAGAGTATTGCACACGGTAACCCGTGAAGACCTTCACCTTGTAGTCGTCCATTCGCACCGGAATACTAAAAATCATCGCTCGTCGAGGTTGGCGGAGGCGAACGAGAACGTTCGGATCACAGTTGATAATACTCGCTGCGTGGTCGAGGGACTCCATCACGTTTTTATAGAGGGGTCCACTAGTCAGAGATTCCACAATGCCTCCTTGGTCAGCTTATGGCCATTTTATAAATGGTCTGTACCTACATCATCAACACACCCTTTGTCGATCTCAAGCCTCTGTTGAGTCTTCTATTCGTGACGCGTCATAAGAGGATTCGTGGATTTAAAACAAGCATGGGAGTATACCCTTGGATCATGGCAACAAAGTCCGAAATCAAGCAAAAGCTTATCGACGATCTCCCCACCCTTGAGGGCAAAAAAATCCTCATTTTTGGGGATGTGGGCGTGGACGAATACGTTAAAGGCCAAGTGAAACGCATTAGCCCCGAGGCCCCCGTTCCCGTAGTCGAAGTCGAATCCATTCAAAAAGTGCTCGGTCTTTCGGCTAATGTGGCCGCCAATATCATTGCCCTGGGTGGAAGCCCAATTTTGGTTTCCGTGGTCGGTGAGGATGCGGATGGCGAAGTGATCAAGGCTCTCCTTCAAGAGAAGGGTATTGCCAGTGACTCCTTGGTGAGCGATCCAGGTCGCCCCACCACCAGCAAACTGCGAGTGATGTCAGGACAACACCATATCGTCAGGGTGGACTATGAAACCAAATCTGAAATTGACGGCAATTTATTGCAAAAAATCAAAAGCCAATTGGAAAAATGGATCCCCCAGTGCGATGGAGTCATTGTGCAGGACTATGCCAAGGGGATTGTGTCCCAAGCCTCCTGCCAACTGGTGATGGAGTTAGCTAAAAAACATAATAAAAAGGTGATCGTTGATCCCTATCGCTCCACCCCTCTCGAGTACTACCAAGGGGCCTATCTCATGACTCCCAATCGCGACGAGGCTTTTGATTTAGCCAAACAAATCCCCAATCACCAAGTCTGGGGCGATGTGGACAAGATTGGTGCCCAACTCATGGAAAAAATCCAATCGGAAAAAATGGTGATCACTCTCGGCAGCGAAGGTATGAAGATCTTCAATGGAGGAGCCCCCCTTCACCTACCCACCTTTGCCAGGGGTGTTTTTGATGTGACCGGGGCCGGGGACACCGTGATCTCTGCTTTTGCTTTGGCCATCGCCGCCGAGTGGAGCCTGGAGATGTCTGGATATTTAGCCAACTTAGCTGCAGGCGTGGTGGTGGCCCAGGTGGGTGCTGTCGCCTGCTCGGCTCCAGATCTCAAGCAATATATTCAAAATCACTTCTAAAATTGGCTTTGGATAACTAACTGTGTTATCTG
This sequence comes from Bdellovibrionales bacterium, assembly GCA_020435205.1. GTDB lineage: Bacteria > Bdellovibrionota > Bdellovibrionia > Bdellovibrionales > JAGQZY01 > JAGQZY01. The sequence continues at coordinate 28,023 of JAGQZY010000030.1, forward strand.
ATCCCCATGGATTTAGCTGGGAAAACTCACTTTTATTCTCTGACCTTAAATAAGCTGCAAGAGCTTATGATGGGCTCTGGAAAGGAGCGCTTTCGCGCCCAACAGCTCTTCAAGTGGGTTTATGAAAAGGACCTCACGGATTTTGAGCAGATGACCAATCTTTCCAAAGATCTTCGCCTGCAATTGGAGGGACAGATTTCTTTTGCTCTGCCAGAAATGGTAGACCGTCGTATCAGCACGGATGGCACTCGCAAATACCTGTTTGATATTGGGCAATGCCAAACTGTGGAGGCGGTTCTCATCCCCTCGGATGATCGCAAAACATTGTGTTTATCGTCAGAGGTGGGTTGCAACATGGCCTGCCAATTTTGTTTTACTGGCAAGCAAAAATTAAAACGCCGCCTCACAGCTGGCGAAATTGTTGGTCAATATTTACAGGTGAAAAAAGATTTAGATCCCGAGCGCATCACCAATATTGTTTTTATGGGTATGGGTGAGCCTCTGGATAATTGTGAAGCGGTCTTTGATGCCATTGATATTTTTAAAAATGATTTCGGACTCAATATCGGTCGCAAAAAAATTACGGTGTCCACATCAGGTCTCGTTCCACAAATCCCATTGGTTACCGCCTCTGGATCGCGCTTGGCCGTGAGCCTCAATGCTCCCAATGATGAGATCCGCAATCGCATCATGCCTATCAACAAAAAATATCCACTCAAAGATTTAATGGCGGCCTGCAAGGAATACACGGAAAAAGCCAAAGACCGTGTCACCTTTGAATACGTGCTTTTAAAAGACTGCACCGATGACATTGAGCACGCCAAACAAGTGGCTAAGCTCGTTCGCGATATTCCTTGTAAAATCAATTTGATTCCTTTCAACGAGCATCCTGACTCTGGTTTTGAACGGCCACACAAATCCAAAGTTTTTCAATTTCAAAGATACCTCTTAGATAAAGGCTTCCACGTTACCATTCGCAAAACCATGGGCCGCGATATCTTTGCCGCCTGTGGTCAGCTAACTTCCCTTTACAAAGGCCACCCACAGAAGCAAGATGTGCTCACAGGAACTTTGGGGTAACACCCTCTGAATAAGCACAGGAGCCAATAATGTCAGAAATTCTCGTGGTTGGAAGTTTAGCCTATGATTCTATTCAAAGCCCAGAGGGCAAGGTCGATCGCACTCTTGGGGGATCGGCTAATTATTTTTCTTTAGCGGCCCATCATTTTTCTAAAGTGCGTGTCGTCGGTGTTGTCGGCAATGATTACGGCGACGATGATCTGCAAATGTTGCGTTCTCGTGGTGTGGATACAGAAGGCCTGCAGATTGTGGATGGCAAAACTTTCCATTGGGAAGGCAAGTACGAAGGGGACATGAACGAAGCCATCACTCTCAACACTGAGCTTAACGTTTTCGAACATTTCAACCCTAAACTCCCCGAGTCTTATAAAAACACTCCTTTTGCATTCCTTGCCAACATTGATCCTATTTTACAAATGGAAGTTCTCGGTCAAATTCAATCCCCAAAACTTGTGGCCTCAGACACCATGAATTTTTGGATCACCTCAAAAAAGAATGACCTTCTTCAGGTTTTACAAAAAGTGGATCTTTTAGTGATCAACGAAACCGAATCTATTCTTTTAACTGAAGAGCAAAATGCAGTGGCTGCCGCGAACAAAATATTGCAAATGGGCCCGAAGGCGGTGATCATCAAACGTGGTGAGTACGGCTTTGTTATGAAGATGGGTGACGACTTTTTTGCTCTTCCTGCTTACCCTATCGCCAAGGTGAAGGATCCGACAGGTGCTGGTGATTCCTTTGCTGGTGGGTTATTTGGTTACCTAGCCTCTAAAAACGAACCCATGACTTTTGAAAACCTGAAACAGGCTTGTATTCGTGGCGCTGTCGTTGCCAGCTTCACCGTGGAAAACTTTGGCGTAACACCACTCAAAGAGCTCACCAGTGAAATGCTCGATAAGCGCATGAACCAATATTTAAAAATGGTCACACTTTAGGATCAGTTGGGTAGACTTATTTCTTTAGGCTCCGGCATGGCTTTTGTGGCCATGTCGTAAATACCCACATA